>DATNEJ010000560.1:0-4506 GCA_035606775.1 Acetobacteraceae bacterium
ACGCCTGCTGCGCTTCGAAGGGGACCAGGTCGTTCCCGGCGATCTGGCCGCGCCGGAGGGCGCCGAGGGGCTGCTCGCCGTATCCATGAACGTCGCGCCGGAAGCCGAGGCCGAATTCAACGAATGGTACAACACCGAGCACATACCCTTGCTTGGCGCCGTGCCGGGCATCCTGTCCGCCCGTCGCTTCCGCGCCGCCGGCAGCGGCGTGGAGCGCAAATATCTCGCGCTGTACAATGCAAAGTCTGTCGACGCGATCCGCTCCGACGCGTGGAACAAGGCGGCCAATACTCCCTGGACGGAGCGTATGCGCCCGCATTTCCGCGATCTGCTGTCCATCCGCTGCACGCGCTACCGGCGCCGCAGCTAGCCTGAAGCACCCGACTAAGATTGAGCGTGCGGCTGCGCGACAAACCGTGACCGCACCGGCATGGCGCGGTCACGGACAAATCCCAT
Organism: Acetobacteraceae bacterium; assembly: GCA_035606775.1. Lineage (GTDB taxonomy): Bacteria > Pseudomonadota > Alphaproteobacteria > Acetobacterales > Acetobacteraceae > Rhodopila. Next base: position 457 of record DATNEJ010000560.1, read on the forward strand.
GGATCAAGTTTCAAAGACCGCAACAAAGAGAACAGGGGAAACGCCGATGGTAGCGATCACGCGACGAAAAGCCCTCATCCTGGCTGCCGGCGGCACGCTTGCCGCGCCCGCCATCGCCCGCGCCAAGCAGGCGCCGGGCGTTACCGCGAACGAAATCCTGATCGGCCAGACCCAGCCCTATAGTGGGCCCGCGTCAAGCTACGCGCCGATAGGCCGGGTCGAAGTGGCGTACATGGATTTCATCAACGCACAGGGCGGCATCAACGGCCGGAAGATCAAGCTGCTGTCGCTGGATGATGGCTACAGCCCGCCCAAGACGGTCGAGCAGACCCGCAAACTCGTCGAACAGGACGGCGTCGCCTTCATCTTTCAGCAGCTCGGCACACCGTGCGCGACTGCCACCCGCAAATACCTGAACATGAAGAAGATACCGCAGATCTTCATCGCCTCCGGCGCCACGCAATTCGGCGACCGGGAGCATTATCCGTGGAGCATGGGCTGGCAGATCAGCTACCAGACCGAAGGCCACATCTACGCGCGCTACGTGCTGGATACCAAGCCCGACGCGAAGATGGCGGTGCTGTATCAGAACGACGACGCCGGCAAGGATTTCTTCAAGGGCTTCAAGGATCAGCTTGGCGGCAAGGTGAACCAGCTCGTCAGCGCCACCAGCTACGAGGTCACCGATCCCACCGTCGATTCACAGATCCTTCAGGCGCATGAGGCGGGTGCGAATGTGCTGTTCGTCGCCACCGTGCCGAAATTCACCGGCCTCGCGCTGCGCAAGGTGCGGGACATCAGTTGGGATCCCCTGTTCATCACAGCCAGTGTCGGTTCTTCCGTTTCGTCGGCGCTGGCACCGGTGGGCCTGGACAAGTCTGTCGGGCTGATCTCAGGCGCTTACATGCGCGACCCGTCCGATCCGCAGTGGAAAGACTATCAGGGGTTCCGCGACTGGCAGGCCTTCATGCAGAAATACCAGCCATCGGCCGATCTGACGGACATCAACAACGTCTACGGCTATTGCGCCGCGCAGACCCTGATCCCGGTGCTGAAGCAGTGTGGGGAAGACCTGTCGCGCGAGAACATCATGAAGCAGGCGGCCAACCTGGATGTCGCCCTGCCGATGCTGCATGAGGGGATCACCTTCCACACCACCGCCACGGACTATTACGGCATCAAGAAAATGCGGCTGCAGCGGTTCGACGGCAGGGCATGGGTGCCGTTCGGTGGCGCGATCGGCGCGTAGGTCGTCGGACAGCGGCTGCGTCAGGCTGCGCGAGAGGTTGCAGTTCAGGCACATCGTCGGCATGGCGCTGATCGGCCTTGGTCTGGCCCTTATCGGCGGACGCTTGCCACGGCAGCTCCGGCGCGGGCGGCACGCGGCGGCCGCGCCTTGACGCGGGATTGTGCCCGAAGCGCCACGGGTGCCGACTTCCGGCGCGGGCGAGTCTTGACCGACACTTCGACTTCCTGGCCCAGGCCTGCGAGAATCGTCATCAGGCGATCAATCGTGAACCGCCCAAGGTTGGCATTGCGGATGCGGGAGAAGTCGGCCGCTGCCACCCCCGTGAGCACCTGAGCAGCGCGCACCGTCAGTTGTTGCTTGTCGAGCACACCGATGATCTGTGCCGCAAGGATCGCGCGCAGTTGCTCCCGGTCGGAATCCGGCAGACCGAGGTCACGGAACACGTTGCCGCTTCCCCGGATGACCGCGTTATCGCCCCTCATTCAGCATCTCCTTCAATCGCTTCAGGCGCTCACGGACCAGATCGATTTCTCGTGTTGGCGTCTTGATCCCCGACCGCGACTTCTTCTGAAACGCGTGGATCACCCAAATGTCCGCATCGACGTGCAGCGCATAAACGACCCGATACGCATCCCCTCGATGCCGCAAAGTCAGCTCCATCACACCCGGGCCGAAACCGGTGAGCGGCTTGGCGATATCGGGCATCTGGCCTTCCGCAAGGATCGTCAGCGCCCGTGCCACATCGATTCGCGCACCTTGCGGGAAGGCCTCAAACTCCTTCCAGGCTCCCTTGATCCAGCTAATGGGGCGAGTATCTCTCATGCGCCCCTACGTTGTCAAATATGACAATATCAGTGACCTTGCGGTGTCACCCCACCGGCAGGTACTTGACCAGCGACAGCGAACTCTGCCCGGCGATCAACTGGTAGGACGCCTGCAACTGCGTCTGTACTGCGGACAGGTTGGTCAGCGTCGTCGCCATATCGACGTCCTGCACCGCCGATACCTGCCCGGTCAGCGCCGTCTGCGTGTCGCCAAGCTGCGCCTTTGTCGTCGTCAGCGCGGACTGCTTGTCGCCCAGCACACCGGCCTCGCTCGCCATCGCCGTCACGGCGCCGGTCAGGCTGGTCCGCACGTCCTGCACCAAGTCGCCAAACCCCGGATCATTCGCCTGCGCACCGCTGAGCGAGCCGATCGTCGCCAGCCCGCGCAACAGGTCTCGCGCATAGGACCCGGTGGTTGAACCGCCACCGGACGTGACAAAGCTGTTGGCACTCGCCAGCAAGCCGATCGGCGTGATCTGCCCGTCGCCGGTCTGCACGATCGGCGCCTGCAACGAGACAGCCGGCTGCGACATATAGGCCGAGAACGGCGACGTCCCCGCTGCGTTGGATGAAGCGATGGCCAATGTCGCACTTGCCGTTGCCGCCGCACCGGCCCCGGAAAGCCCGCCCACCGCCGCAGCGATCTGCGTATAGAACCACGAACCCAGGATGTTGCTGGGATCGGGCACCGGCGGATTGGCGGAATCCTGTCCGCCGAACACGTAATGCCCGCTGCCGTCCTGCGTATCCAGAAAGTTCGTGACCTGGCTCAGCGCGTTGCGTGCGTTGCTGGCAATGCTGTCGATCTCCGACGTGCTCAGTCCGTTCAGGTCATTGGTGTCGGACAGAAATGTCGAGGCCACCTGCTGAAGCTGCGTCATCGCCGACAGTGTCACGCCGATCTGCCCGGTCGCGGCGTCGATGTTGCCTTGCCACACCTGGAGGCTGGCGATCTGCGGCGACAGGTTCAGCGACACCGCCGCACCGGCACCCAGCCCCGCATAGGTGCTGGCGACCAGCCCACTGCTGGATTGTTCGGTCAACGTATCTAGCTTCTGCTTGGCGCTGGCACTGTCCGCGACAAGGCGAGCCAGCAGGCTGTAATCGCCGATCGCGCCGGTGCCGCCGATCCCGCTCATGTCACTGCACCGCCTGCAACAGCTCGGTGAACAGGTCCTGCACCGCGGCGATGACTCGCGCATTGGCGCCGTACGCGTTCTGCAAGCCGATCATGGTCGACATCTCGGTATCCATGTTCACGCCGCTGGTTGCCGCCATGCGCGTCGTCAATGTGGTCTGCACCGCCTGCTCCGTGCCGGCCAGGCTCGTGACGCCGGCGCTCTCTTGCGCCTGCGACGCCACCATCGTCGATGCCAGGCCGGCGAGCGTTGGCGCCGCGGCATAAGGCGCGGCCAGGTTCCCGGCCGGTCCCAGCCCCGTAGCGTTGGCAGCCGGCTGCGCCACGCCGTTTTGCGCCTGTGCGCCCAGCGCATAATCCAGCGCGCGGCTGATCATTCCGGTGAATCCGGCAGGCCCGCCGGCAGGATTTGGGGTGAACGCGCTCGCGCCGGTCGGACTGCCGACGATGGCCGTGGTGCCGTCGCGCACCAGCGAGGGCGTCGCGCTCACTGCCGGGTTCACCTGGATCGTGCCGGCGAAGCCGACATAGCCCGTCTGCACCGGCACGCCCGCGCTTGATGGCACCGCGCCGGTCGGGTCGGAGAATAAGGTCAGGCCCTGTGCCGCGAAGCGTGACGCCAGGGTCTGCGCGAATTCGTCCAGCTCGCCCTGCCACATCGGCAACGTGGAATCGCGCAAGGTCAGGTCCGCGCCGATGCGCCCGCTTTGGAACTGGGCGGTGACATCGACGCCGTTCAGCGTGATCCCCGGCACTCCGCCGCCGGGGTAGCTCGCCTGCGGCTGCATCGTCGCATCGGCGATCCGGATCTGGCCGCTCTGCGCATGGGTCGGCAACGC
>DATNEJ010000562.1:0-2821 GCA_035606775.1 Acetobacteraceae bacterium
CCTTGTCGTCCTGTTGTCGGCGCGGTCGTGCGGGCCAAAGGGTCCAGTCGGCAACAAAGTCCAGGCGAGACTATATTACCGTTGCACAAGAACCAAGGCGCGCCCGCCCCCAACCAGTGTGGATGGAAGGCTGCTGTGCTGCCGGCTCGATCGCCGGAGCGCGACGCGCTGGCACACATTTCCGCGAGAAACGAACCTCGGTCGCGCTTTCCCTGTTTTCGAACGAAGCGATTAAGCTGAAGGGAATGCCAGGAGCAGCGTGACTATCGGTACGAGTGACAGCCGGGCACGCCATGGCGGCCGCCGATGGTAATGATCGGTGCATAGCACCGCGCGCGAGCCGCTGCCGGCATGGCGGGCTCGTACGGCGTTTCTGCGCGCGGTCTCCGCGGGAGCTGCAAGAGCTGCGCGGCGAATCGTCATCATTGCAAGCACCACCGACACCGTGCTCCGGCAAAGACGGTCCGTCCGATGGGCGGGCTGGTGAGACGTCGTACACGGCGTCACCCTTGGCAAGATTTGATAGGTGCCGAACAGATGTCCGGCACCCCTTCAATCCACGCGCACAGATGCTATGGGCGAAATGCCTGTCCGCTCTTGCAGGCACTGGCGCATCAGTAGTTGTGAACCTGAACGGCCTGTTATCCTCCGCCGCCTTCGTGCCGGTGTTGGATGATACGGATCGATGATGATACGCTCATGTTAGCGGCTCTGAAGCACACCGGTTGAAGAGAAGTGACAGCAGCGGGGGTTGTCGCGACCTTTGATCGCCGGTACTCGTAGCCCGCACGGCGGGAACGGCGCGCCCGGGCGAATCTGCGGCGTGGCACAGGAGATTTCACATGGTGCGGCATTCTCCATGAACGCTTCCTCTGCTCACACACATGAGCGGGACCGCGGACTCACGCACGACAGCAGCGGGCGCATGCTTGCGCATGACGACAACAGCCGCGTACTCACGCACGACGACAACAGCCGCACGCTCACGGACAGCAGGATGGACGACCTGATCCGGTCGCATGATTGGTCCGGAACGCCAATCGGGACGGTCGACAACTGGTCGCCGGCCCTGAAGATGATGGTCGGTTTTCTGCTGGCGAACCGGTTCCCACTGCTGCTCTGGTGGGGACCGCGCTACGTTTCCATCTACAATGACGCCTATTGCCCGATCCTGGGAACGAAGCACCCCAAGGCCTTGGGACAACCTGTCAGCGAGTGCTGGTCGGAGATCTGGCACATCCTGCAGCCGTTGATCGACACGCCGTTCCATGGCGGCCCTTCCACCTGGATGGAAGATTTGCCGCTCGAGATCAACCGTCACGGCTTTGTTGAGGAGACACACTTCACCGTCGCCTACAGCCCGGTTCCGGATGAGGCCGTACCGCACGGTATTGGCGGCGTGCTGGCAACCGTGCACGAAATCACCGACAAGATCATCGGTGAACGCCGCGTGGCCGTGCTGCGCGATCTGGCATCCATAACCGGGGACGCCAGTTCGGTGGAGGAGGCGTGTGCGCACTGCATGGAAATGCTGGCCAGCCACGCAAAGGACATTCCCTTCGCGCTGCTCTATCTCATCGATGACGATGGCAGCCAGGCGCAGCTTGCGGCTTCCGTCGGCCTCGGCGACGCCCAGGAAGTATGCCTGCCGGCGGTTGGGCTCCGCGAAGCAGCGAACAGCGCCGCGGCATGGCCGCTGGCCGAGGCTGTACAAAATGAGGCGATGGTCACTGTCGAGAACCTCGCCGCCCGCTTTGCGACTGTGCCAGCAGGCCCATGGTCCGATCCACCCAATCGTGCCGTCGTGATCCCCGTGCAATCCAACAGGACGCACCAACTCGCCGGCCTGCTCGTCGCGGGGGTGAGCCCACGCTTGGCTCTCGACGACCGATACCGTGACTTTCTTCGATTGGCCGCGGCGCAGGTGGCCACATCCATCGCCACAGCGCGCGCCTATGAGGAGGAGCGTCGGCGAGCCGAGGCACTGGCGGCGATCGATCGCGCCAAAACTGTATTCTTCTCCAACATATCGCACGAATTCCGCACCCCGCTGACGCTGATGCTGGCGCCGCTAGAGGATGTGCTGAACGCCCCTTCCTCAGCCTCCCTGGCCGACGATCAGCGCCAGCAGCTCATTATCGCGCGTCGCAACAGCCTGCGGCTGCTCAAGCTGGTGAACGCGCTGCTCGACTTCTCCCGCATCGAGGCAGGTCGCATCCAGGCGCGCTACGCACCCACCGATCTGGCCGCGTTGACTGCAGACCTGGCCTCCGGCTTCCGGTCCGTTGTGAACAAGGCGGACCTGTTCCTGGACATCGACTGCAATCCGCTTCCTGCGACGGTGTATGTCGATCGCGACATGTGGGAGAAAGTGGTCCTCAACCTGCTGTCCAATGCGTTCAAATTCACCTTCGCGGGCGGCATCGCGGTCACCCTTCGCGCGGCGGACGATCGCGCCATTCTGACCATTTGCGACAGCGGCGTCGGCGTTCCCGAAGCCGAGTTGCCGCATTTGTTCGAGCGGTTTCACCGCATCGAGGGTCAGCGGGGCCGCAGCTACGAGGGCACCGGCATCGGCCTGTCGCTGGTGCAGGAGCTGGTCCGGCTGCACGGCGGCACGATCAGCGCGCAACGCAATCCGGACCGGGGTCTGACCTTCACCGTTTCGCTGCCCTTCGGCACCGCCCACCTGCCTGCCGATCGGATCGGCGGTGAGCAGGCTGCCATCTCAACGGCAATGCAAACAGAAGCTTTTGCCGAGGAAGCGCTGCGCTGGCTTCCGGACAAGGCGGCAGCGCCGTTCGACGAGGCAGCGGCCGCG
>DATNEJ010000032.1:0-3212 GCA_035606775.1 Acetobacteraceae bacterium
CGGCCACGATCAAGGCGATGACACCGGATACGACGATCGACGTGTTCATGCCCCACATGTTCGCCATCCACAGCACCAGCACGGGCGCGATCGCGCTGCCCAGGTAGCCGGCGAAGGTGTGGAAGGAGAACGCGCGCCCGAGCCGTGTCGGCTCGATGACCGAGCCAAGGATGGAATAATCCGCCGGATGGTAGACCGCGTTGGCGATCCCGAGCAGGACAGCCGCGCACAGCAGCCACGGATAGGTCGGGATCAGCACGATGGAGACATAGGCAAATCCGCCCAGGACGAGCCCGCCCACCAGCACGCGCCGTGCACCGTACTTATCCACGGCGTAGCCCATCGGCGTCTGCGCGATGCCGCTGACCACGTTGAACAGGGTAAGGGCGAGACCAAGCTCCACGAAGCCCACGCCCAGCCTCTCCCGTAGCATCGGGAACAGCGGGATCAGCACGAGGTAGTAGTAATGGCTGACCATGTGCGCGGCGCAGATCAGCCCCAGCGCATGGCGTTCGGCGGGTTTTCCGGTGCGCACGGCGGCCTTGGACACGGCTGCGCTCATCAGGCGAAGGCCCGCCGGATGCGCGCCCAATCTTCGATCGCGCGTTCCTCGCCGGGCGTGATCGGAATCACGAACTGGCTCCAGCCGGCATCGCGCAACGCTTCGATCCGTTGCTTCAATTCCTGTTCGCCGGCTGTGAAGGTCGTGTGGCGAATCAGCTCCCCGGTGACGAATTGCCGCTCTTCCGGCTTCACGAAAACGAAGTGACCCCGGTGGTTCGTGAGGTAGCGGGCATCGGCGGGCTCGAATGTCCGCGCCATCTCGACATAGCCTTTGACCTGCGGCTCCACCGAAGACGGAACGGGCGAGGTGTTCTTCCAGCCTTCCATGTCGAGGTCGGCGGCGCGATGCAGCAGCACTGCGGCGCGTGGTCCGGCCTGTGCCATTGCGCGCGGGCTGTCTGCCGTTTCCCCCGGTTCCAGCACGCAGCCGCAGACCCAGGCGGTGGTGTAGAGGTCTGCCGCCGCGCGGCCAGCGGCGGTCCAGTCCTTGTGCATGCCCTCAAGCGCGCTCAGCGCACCGGGCACGTCGCTGATGAAGGTCTTCCATGCGGCGCCGAGCCGGCCGACCAGAGCCTGAGATTTCGGGCCGTAGGCGGAAACGTGCAACCGAATCGGGTCTTTCGTGTTGATCAGATTCGCGTCTGGGTTGAGGAAGCGGATCTTGCGGCGCTTGCCCTCCACGTTGGTTTCCAGCGTCTCCCCATTCAGCAGGCCGTAGACGACCCGGATATACTCCTCCATGTCCGCAAGCTTCATGGCGCCCAGGCCCATGGCTCGGCGAGCGGAAAAGCCGGTACCGACGCCGAAATCGATGCGCCCGGGTGCCAGGCCGTTGAGCGTCGCGAAGGCGTTGGCGGTCACCGCGGCGATGCGGTTGGAGGGAACCAGAACACCGGTCCCCAGCCTGATGCGGCTGGTCTTCATCGCCGCCGCACCCATGGCGACGAAGCAATCGGCGGTGATCATCTGCGTGTCGTAGAACCACGCATGCGTGAACCCAAGTTCCTCCGCCCGCTGCGCGAGCTTCCAGGAGTCGCTGGAGGTGGCGATGCCGATGCCGAAATCCATGAAGGCTTCTCCGCCGTGCTGCGGTCAGGCTACCCCGTTTCAGCCGGAACGGGAACGCCGCCCGCGCATCCCTGGCCCCAGGCTTGCGGCAGGCGAAGATTTTGTGCCCGGCCGATACACCGGCGGGTAGTGGTCTGCTATGGATCGGAAGCCGCGAACCGGCGGCCGTCAGGCACGCATGAGGGGACCCATGAAATTTGGCCTCTGCTATATTCCCGACTATCACGCCGAACTGTCCGGCACCTGGCAGGACTGGTACGAAGGCATGATTGCCGAGGTGAAGCTGGCCGAAGCGGTCGGGTTCTCCAACGCTTGGTTTGCCGAACACCGTGTCCCCGGCTTCGCTTTCGGCTCGCCCGCGCTGTTCATCGCCGCGTGCGCGCGTGAAACCAGCAGCATCCGCCTGGGCTGCTCGATCAGCCTGCTGCCGTTGAACAACCCGGTGCGCATGGCGGAAGACTACGCAATGGCCGACGTGCTGTCCGGTGGACGCCTGGATTTCGGGGTAGGGCGCGGCCTTTACAAATACGACTACGACATCGCCAACGTACCGATGTCGGAAAGCCGGGAGCGGTTCGACGAGAACCTCGCCATCATTCGCGCGCTGTGGACACAGGACCACGTGTCCTATGCGGGGCGGTGGACGACGGTCGAAGGGCATACTCTAGGGCCGAAGCCGGTGCAGCTTCCGTGCCCGCCGATCTATGTCGCCGCCGTGCGGACGGAGGAGACCTATCGCTGGGCCGGCACCAACGGGTTTCACTTGCTCACCGCACCGTTCTTTTTTCCCGATCACCGCGAACAGCAGCGACTGCTGGCGATCTATCGCGACAGCCTGCGCGCCAACGGCCACGATCCGGCGGATCGCGAAGTCATGGCAGTGTATCACATGTTCTGCGCCGAGACCGACGCAGAGGTGGCCGAGTACGCCGATCCGGCGCTGCGCCGCTACCAGGCTTTCACCAAGGCCACCGACCTGTCACGCCAGGCTTATCGCGATCCCGTGGCGTACAAGGATTGGAAGGGTTTTTTCGAGAACCGCGAGACGATCACGCTCGATCAGATGAAGGCCACCCGTGCGGTGATCGGCCGCCCCGGGGAATGCGCCGACAAGATCGCCATGCTGTCGGAGCAGTTCGGCCTGACCCAGATTGCCTTCGAGGTGAATTTCGGTGCCCTGCCGCATGTGCAGGTGAAGCGGTCCCTGCGTCGCTTCGCCAAGGAGGTCATGCCGAAGGTGGTCAGTATCCGACGGTGAACCGGCGCCCGGTGTGGGCCGGCCGCTCTAATTCATCGATCATCGCCACCGCATAATCCGCGACCGTGATGCGGCTTTCGCCGTCGGGGCCAGTCAGCATCTCATCCAGTCCCAGCCGGAACCGTCCGGTGCGCTCGCCATCCACGAGGTTGTGCGACGGGCTGAGATACGTCCATTCGAGCCCGGGCTCCGCTTTCAGCATGTCCTTGATGAGCGCGGTCGACTGCGCGCCGCCCTGCCAGGCCGCGGGAAATTCCGGCCTGTCCATGTTGCGCACACCGTTCACCTCCAGGGTGCCTGCGCCGCCCACGGCCAGGATGCG
>DATNEJ010000033.1:0-2499 GCA_035606775.1 Acetobacteraceae bacterium
TCGCCGGCAGAATGCCCGGACATATGAATGTGCTGCTGGCCGAAGCGAATGTGCCGTACGATGAAGTATTCGAGCTGGAGGAGATCAACAACGAGTTCTCCACCGCCGATGTGGCCTACGTGATCGGCGCCAACGACGTGACCAATCCGGCGGCCAAGACCGACCGCACCTCGCCGATCTTTGGCATGCCGATCCTGGACGTGGAGAAAGCCGGCACGGTCCTGTTCGTGAAGCGGTCGATGGCCTCCGGCTACGCCGGGGTGGAGAATGAGCTGTTCTTCCGGCCGAACACCATGATGCTGTTCGGCGACGCCAAGAAGATGACGGAAGAGATCGTCCAGGCCCTGGGTCACTAATCCGGCAAACCCCAATGCGCGCCGCGGCCGCATCCGTCGTCGTCGGTTGCCTCGTGATGGCCTGTGCCGTTGCCGGGCGCGCCTCCGATCCTTCGGCGCTGTGGAACATCGTCAACGGGCAATGCGTGCCGCACGAGGAACAGACTCTGGACCCTTCGCCCTGCGTCGAGGTCGAAATTTCGGACGGGGTGGCGAAGGGCTATGCGGTTCTGAAGGACCTGGTCGGCGCGACGCAGTTCCTGCTGATACCGACCACACGGATCAGCGGCATCGACGATCCGCTGATCCTGGCACCCGATACCCCGAACTATTGGGACGACGCCTGGGAGGCTCGCTACTACGTGGAGGAGCGGGCGCAGGCGCCGCTGCCGCGCGACGGCCTGTCGCTAGCTATAAACTCTGCGATGGGCCGAACGCAGAACCAATTTCATATCCATATCGATTGCGTTCGCATCGATGTGCGCGCCGCACTGATCGCGCATCTGCCGCAGATCGGCGACAATTGGGCGCCGTTTCCCGTGCCCCTCGCCGGCCACCGCTACAGGGCGATCCGCGTCATGCGCGCGACGCTGGATAGCGTGAACCCGTTCCGGCTGTTGGCGGACAACGACCCCAAGGCGGCGGCAAACATGGGCGTACATACGCTCGTGGTGGTCGGTGCGACATTCCCCGATGACAGCCCGGGCTTTGTCGTCCTGGATGATCGCGCCGATCCGGCGAAGGCTGATCGCGGGTCGGGTGAAGACCTTCAGGACCATACCTGCGCGCTGGCCAAGGGGAGCTGAACCGGCTTCCGCAGGGCTTTGTTTTTACGCCTTGGCTGATGGCTTCCCCTTGCAGCCCCAGTGGAACGCACTTCCGGCGGTCATACCAGCGGCCCGGACTCTTGACTCATCGGTCGATTGTCGGGCCGCTGGTATCTCATTGATTTCGCGCGCAGCCGCCACACCAACCCTGCGCGCATACCAGTCAGCCCTGCGGGCTGCTGGTATCAGTCCCTGGGCGCGGCGAAGAATCCGTGCCGGAAACTGATGTAATCGCTCGTGATCAGCAGATAGGCCCCGACCCAGATGATCGCCGCCACGATGGTCGTGGCGATCACCTTGCGCAGCAGAAGCGGCCTTGCGGGGGCGCCGCGCCAACCGGATTGGGCGTCCGGGTTCTCGACCGGGTGGGTGCCGACCGGCAGCACAGCGAACAGCGCGACCCACCAGATCAGCACATAAAGTACAATACCCGTAACCCAGTTCATTGGCCTCACACCCGCAGCAGATGCACGTCCACCAGCGGCCGCTTCTGCAGCCGCCGTCCCAGCGCCCGGCGGAGCGCGGCCCGGGCCGACTCGGCCAAGGCCGGATCGTCGCGCCGCAGCGCTGCCGGCAGATCGGCGACTGCTGCGCTGAATTCGCTGGTGACGCGCGCCAGTTCGGGATCGTCTGCCTCGAACAGCCCTGGGGCGCTGATCCTGGGTTCGCCGCGTAGCCTCCCCGCCTCGTCGATCGCAAGGCTGCCGAGGACGACGCCGTTGAACAGCATCCGCCGGCGGGCCGCCATTACGTCGCCCTGGATCGGCACGAGACGAGAGCCGTCCAGCACCAACCGGCCGACCGGCGCGCTGTCCACAACCTCCGGCGTGCCGGGCGCAAGGCTGAGGATGTCGCCATCTTCCAGCATGATCGCCCGGACCCCGGCTTCCTTGGCCAGGGCGGCGTGGGCCGACAGATGCCGCCATTCGCCGTGCACGGGCACCGCCACACGCGGCTTGACCAGGCGGTAGAGCCGCCGCAGCTCATCGCGTGCCGGGTGGCCGGAGACATGGACCAGATGATCCATGTCGGTCATCAGGTTGACCCCTCGACGCACCAGGTTGTCCTGCACCGTGCCGATCGCGCGCTCATTTCCCGGGATGACGCGCGAGGAGAACAGCACGGTGTCTCCTTCGCCGAGCACGACGCGCGGATGGGTGTCCATGGCGATGCGCGCCAGGGCGCTGCGGGCCTCCCCCTGGCTGCCGGTGACCAGAATCAACAGGTTGTCGTCCGGTATATCGGCGACATCGTCCTCCCCCAGGAACGGCGGCAGGCGGGTCAGGTAGCCGCATTCACGCGCGGCGGCGTCCATGTTGCGCAGCGAGCGCCCGACG
>DATNEJ010000044.1:0-5480 GCA_035606775.1 Acetobacteraceae bacterium
CTGATCCCGAAGGACCATGGTTTCGGTGCCCGTCGCGTGCCGCTGGAGAGCGGTTATTTCGAGGCCTTCAATCGTGACAACGTGCTGCTGGTCGATACCCTCCACGACGAACCGATCGAGCGCATAACGCCGGATGGCGTCAAGACGAGCAAGCAGGAATACGAGTTCGATATCCTGATCTATGCCACCGGCTTTGACGGGGTGACCGGTGCGTTCGATCGGATCGACTTCCGTGGCGCGAGCGGCGTGCGCCTGAAGGATGCCTGGGCGGAGAGTCCCCGCACCTATCTAGGCATGCTTGCCGAGGGTTTTCCCAATATGCTGATGGTGCTGGGCCCGCATACCGCGCGCGGCAATATCCCGCAGGCTGTCGAACACAGCGTGGAATTCCAGGCCAAATTGCTGCGCTTCATGCTGGAACACAACCACACGCGTGTGGAAACGCGGCCCGAGCAGGTGGCGGAGTGGACGCAGACCGTGATCAAGGCCGCCGAACCGCTGCTTTCGTCGAAAGTCGATTCCTGGCAGACCGGTGTGAACCGGAATGTGGAAGGCCGCACCGTGCGCCGCGTGTTGGGGTATAACGGCAATGGCGTCCATTTCCGGCGCAAGACGGACGAAGTCGCCGCAGGCGGCTACAAGGAATTTGCATTTCGTTGACTACGCCGACTGTCATCCACGCCGGCCTTCTGCCAGTAATTCCCGGATGGAGATGCCGCCGGGCGAGTGGTGGCGGCTGTCGGCGATGATCTCGGCCGGCGGGCGGCCTCAGCATCCTGGCAGGCCCGGACATGGGCCGCCCGCCTCCGGATGACCAGATCGCCGTCGTGCATTCGATCTCAACGGTCTCGCCGTCAGCCAGACCGGAGGCTCGGGCAACGCACACAGGTACCTGGATGGCGAGATTCCCTCCCCATCTTCCAACAACACTGTGGGGCTTATGGGCCGCTCCTTTCGAGATAGTCTCGCATACCGCCTTGACTAATCGAAGAAATAGATGTAGGCACATACCTACAAATGGAGCGATTGATGGCGCTCTCGACACTTACAAGCAGGGAATTCAATCAAGACGCCAGCAGAGCCAAGAAGGCGGCTGCCAAGGGGCCGGTCTTTATCACCGACCGAGGACGGCCGGCGCATGTATTGCTGACGATAGAAGAATACCAGCGTCTCACAGGTGGTCAGCGAAAGATCGCTGATGCCTTGGCCATGCCGGGCGATGAGGACGTGGAATTCGAAGCACCGCGCGTGGAAATCAGGGTTGCTCCTGCCGATTTGACCTGATGTTCGTCCTCGACACCAACGTCGTATCCGAACTGCGGAAGGTGCGGCTCGGCAGGGCGAACGCACGGGTTGCGCGCTGGGCGGACACGGTCGAGGCGGTCACGCTCTACATCTCCGCTATTACCGTGCTGGAATTGGAATTGGGTGTCCTGCTGGTGGAACGCAGGGACTCGAAGCAGGGCAACGCCTTACGCATCTGGCTGGACAACCATGTTCTTCCCGAGTTCGCCGACCGTATTCTGCCCGTAGATACTGTCGTTGCCAAACGTTGCGCCCATCTGCACGTTCCCGATCCGAGAGCGGAGCGGGATGCCCTCATCGCGGCCACAGCCCTCGTGCATGGAATGACGGTCGTCACGCGCAACGCGAGTGATTTTGCGTCTATAGGTGTGAAGTTGCTCAATCCATGGGCCATTTGATAGGCTAACGCTTCCTCAAAAGCAGCAGCGACCACGGGCGTTTCAGTCGAGAAGGGCGTTGGCTTGGGCGCGCTCATTCCGAATCGCAAAGGTCGTCCCTTCCCCGAAACAGGCAACGGCGTAAGGATGAGTGGTTCGGATCTGCCTGAGCGATATCGAATTAATGGATCGCGACCTTTGCCGCACAGCTGGCAACGCTCCGATGATCCGACTGGAGCGTACGCGGGCCGGGGACCTGGAAACTTATGAATGGCCTGCATGTGCTGACCGGGGAGGTGACGCCACTGGCCGGGAAGTCGAAAAGCGTTCGGACGACCGTCATGGGACGGTCCGTGCAATGAGTTGCCGCGCGGCATTGTCTACGCCCTCCAGATGCCGGCATGTGTCGATAAGCTCCTCGAATTGTCTGGCGGGAATCGCAAGTCCTTTGGCGATCGGCTGAAGGCGGGAGGTGAGTGTTTCGAAGTCCCAGATGAACTCGCGACCGGTGCCTTCTTTCGTTCTGCTTTCGCCGTTCTTGAGAAAAATTGTAATCCTCGGCCCGAACAGCGTTCGGCGGACCATGGGAATCAGCGTGACGCGCTGCATCAGGTCCAGTACCTCTGGCGGGTCTGCTTCGCCCGGGCCGGGCTGGGCTCCGCGGAGGAGCGGATAGCCTCCGGTCACGGCGCCGTACGCGGTGAAATACTGGGTGGCGCCGACGTGCGGTTTGCCGTTGCTGCCAGGAATCGGGAAAGCGGGACTCGGGTACTCGGTCTCGAACCAGTTGACGACAGCTTCGATGCGGTCGATGTCGGCGTAGGCGATGCCGTGTTCCGCGCAGAGGCTTGCGGTTATATCGATGTGAGCGATGTTGAACCCGGCCGTTGAGTAAATCCGATACAGCGTTTCGAGAAACAACCAGTGCTTGCCCAGATCTTGTGTGATGTTTGTCAGATCCGTCCGATTGTCTCCGGTGAAACTGTATCGTAGAAGTCCCTGGTTGTTGCCGGTGTAGGCGTGATAAAAACCGGCCTCGCCTTCCAGAGTTGTTTCGCCGCCGGGCGTGCCATGTTTTGCCATGGCCACAGCCAGCAGCGCATTGCGAACTGCGGCGCCTTCACGCAGAGACCGGCCGCCGCTGCGAATGCCCTCCAGATTCCCGGAAGCAAGATTGACGCATTGGGCGATAGTGCCGTGGATCTGATCTGCATTCAGACCTTGGATCTTGGCGGCGGCAACGGCGGCTCCAAAGACTCCGAAGACGGGGCCGGCGTGAAAGCCGCGAGACATAACGGTCGGAATGAACTCCGACGCCATGCGCTCCATAACCTCATAGGCGGCGGCGATGCCGGTCAGGAGGGTTTTGCCGCCGCAACCGGTAAGTTCCGCTGCAACCAGTGCGGCCGGCAGGATCGCGGTCCCGGGATGGGTCAGCATGCGGAACGTGTCCCACTTACCCCCGGCCAGAATCATTTCGGCATTGACGAACGCTGCCCCCGCTTTGGTCAGTTTCACGCCGCTGCAGAGGACAGAGGCGATACCCGAACCGCCGGCCTCCTCTTCCTGCATGAGCGCAAGCGCTTGTCGGCTCGCGGGCATATCATGCGCGACCAGCGCCGAGGACAGCGCTTGCAGGGTGACGCCTTTTGCCCGGTCGATAACCTCCGGTGGAAGCGCCTCGTAGTTGAGAGCAGCGACGAACGTCGAAAAATCTCGGCTCAGTGACATGACCTTCCACCCAGATGCGGTTAGCGTCCTTGAACGGACGCCATTCATGCCGCTGGGCCGCTTCTTGCCAAGTGCCGCAGCAGGTCGTGACCGTCTCGATCACCCTGACGCGCGGACAACGGCAGCTTGACGGCGCCGGGAAACCGGGCCGGAGTCGCCGGAAAGACAGTGAACGGGACCGTCCAATGCCCCTGATCCACCATGTCATCGCCGGTCCCGCAACCCGGCCGGTTATTTTCGTGCACGGTTTCGGCTGCAGCCTGACCGACTGGGATAGCCAGGTCGCGCATCTGTCTCCGAGTCATCAGACCATCGCTGTTGACCTGCGTGGACATGGAAACAGCCCTGGATTCGCTTCTGACTGCTCGATCGAACGTTACGGTGCCGATGTAGCCGAACTGATGCGTGCCCTGTCGCTGCCGCCCGCGGTTCTGGTAGGACACAGCATGGGTTGCCGCGTGGTGACGGAAGCCGCATTGCAGGTGCCGGCCCACACTGCCGGCGTGGTGCTGGTCGATGGCAGCCAGTTCGCATCGGCCATGGAGGCGACCCTGAAGGCGACGTTCGCCCAGCCCGACGGATTCGCGATCATGGCTGAAGGCATGTTTCGCGAGATGTTTCACGCGAAAGCGGATAAGGCGGTCGCCGCTGCCGTTGTCGCTCGCGCGCGACGCATGCCGCGCGAGATCGGCGAGAAATTGATGCTGGATTTGCAGCGATACGATGCGTGGCGGCTGGCGGCGTCTTCCGGCTGCATGCGAATGCCGGTCATGGCAATTCAGACCACCTACTCAAATGAAAAGCGGGAACGGCAATCGCTGCGGGCCGGACAAGTGACTCCGTACCTCGAGATGCTGCGCGGCGCGATTCCATCTGCCCGGATCGAGGTCATCGAGGACACCGGCCATTTCCCGCAGTTGGAGGAACCGGCGCGCACCAACGCGCTGCTGGACAGCTTCCTGGCTTCGGGGCTCGCATGAGAATCACCTCGACTGTCATCTCCATCGTCAAATTGCCGCTTGAAAATGCCTATCAAGCCGCCGGCCGCCAGATCGGCGCCAATTAAGGCACCTCTGAACAAGTTCCTCTCGTCCTGACAACGGAACGTCATATAGGTTCTGTGTTGGGAGCAGGATGGCGGGGGACCGATGCGGCAGGCGACATTGGCGACGGCCGGGTTTGAACGCTACAGCAAACCGACGCGGCGCGCGGCGTTTCTGGCGGAGATGGAGCGTGTGGTGCCGTGGCGGGAACTGTGCGCGCTGATCGCGCCGGTTTATCCGAAGCCCGGCAAGGGCCGCCCCGCGGTCGGGCTGGAGCGGATGCTGCGCATCTACTTCCTGCAACAATGGTTCAATCTGTCAGACCCCGGGGCGGAGGAGGCGCTGTATGATTCGCCGACGATGCGCCGGTTCGCCGGCATCGACCTGGGCCGTGAGCCGGTGCCGGACGAGACCACGCTGTGCAAGTTCCGCCACCTGCTGGAGCAGCATGAACTGGGATCGGCGCTGTTCCAGCAGGTGCATGAGCACCTGGCGCAGCGTGGCCTGACACTGTCTGCCGGCACGATCGTCGATGCGAGCATCATCCATGCGCCGAGTTCGACGAAGAATGCGGCCAAGGCGCGGTGACCCCGAGATGCACCAGACCAAGAAGGGCAACCAGTGGTATTTCGGCATGAAAGCCCATATCGGCGTGGACAGCCGGAGCAAGGTGATCCACGCCGTGGTGGCGACCGCGGCCAACGTGGCGGATGCCACGGTGCTGCCCGACCTGCTGCATGGCAACGAGACGCGGGTCTGGGGCGACCAGGCGTATCGCGGGCAGCGCGAA
Organism: Acetobacteraceae bacterium; assembly: GCA_035606775.1. GTDB lineage: Bacteria > Pseudomonadota > Alphaproteobacteria > Acetobacterales > Acetobacteraceae > Rhodopila. The sequence continues at coordinate 5,247 of DATNEJ010000044.1, forward strand.
GTGATCCGCGAACAGGCCCCGAACGCCAGCGACTTCACCAACCGCCGCTATCGCCATCGCGGGGTGGTGGACGAGGTGCAGAAGGCGCGCAATCGCACCAAGTCCAAAGTGCGGGCGAAGGTGGAGCACTGCTTCGGCGTGATCAAGCGGGTGTTCGGCTTCAGCAAGGTTCGCTACCGCGGGTTGGACAAGAACGCCAACCGGCTGTTCGTGACCTGCGCGCTGGCCAATCTG
>DATNEJ010000046.1:0-2066 GCA_035606775.1 Acetobacteraceae bacterium
GCCGAGTCATGTCCGCGCTTCGGGGAGATCAACCAGGTCGCGCCGATCGTGCGCAACAGGCTGGTCTCGGTGCGGGCCTATGACGCGGACGACCAGTGCATCTATGACCTCGGCCATGCCGGCAACGGCAACGAGATCGACCACCCGCTGCTGCGCGCCCTCGATGATCCGCGCACCGCGTTCGTGAACATCCACACCGCGAAGCCAGGCTGCATGCTGTGCCGGGTGGAGCGGGTCTGAGGCACCCCGAACCCCGCCGCCGGCTGCGCAAACCGTTCAGGAGGCCGGCGGCGCGACGCCCTTCACCTGCGTCCGGTGCATGATCCGCCGCGTGGCGGCATCGAAAGGATCGCGCCGGTGCATGGTGCAGCGGTTGTCCCACAGCACGAGGTCGCCCACGCGCCAGCGATGCGTCCAGGTGAAATCGGGTCTTGTGGCATGCGACCAGATCTCGTCAAGCAGCGCGTCGGATTGCGGCAGGTCCAGCCCCTCGATCCACGCCATGCGGCGCCTTCCGAGGTACAGCATGCGGCGGCCGCTTTCCGGGTGGGTACAGACCAGCGGATGCAGCATGCCCGGTGCCTGCCGCGGATCATCCGTCGGCGTCACGCCCTGCCGGACATAGCCGCCACTGTTGTAAGTGCCGTCATGCTTCACCCGCAGGCCGGTCGCGCGACGGCGCAGAGCGTCCGGCAACGACTCGTAAGCGGCGTACATGTCGCAGAAGGAGGTGTCGCCGCCGGCGGGCGGTATTTCCAGCGCATAGAGCATGCTCGCCTTGGGCGGTGCGGGCAGATAGGACATGTCGGTGTGCCACACCGCCTCGCCCGCGCCGAGGCTGCCGATCGCCACGCCGTTCTCGATGACGTTGGAGACGACGTAAATCTCCGGCATCCCATCGACGAAGCGCTGACCGTTTTCCTGGATCGGTGCATGATCCAGTTCGCCCAGGCGGCGGGAGAAGGCGGTCAGTTCCCGATCGGTGAGTGTCTGGCCGCGGAACAGCAGCACCTGGTGGTCGATCCAGGACCGCTCGATCGCCGCGAAGGCGGCATCCGACAGGGTGCGCAGATCCACGCCACGAATTTCCGCCCCAAAGCCGGGCGCACTCGGCGCGCTGATCGGAACGACGTCGATTGCGGCTGACAGCGTATCGGTCATGGGCCGGTCTCCACGAGCACCGTCATCAATGCTCGTGGAGACCGTAGCCCTTGGTCGGGGCCAGCCGCAACACGCCGGCAATCAAGGCGGCAGACCCAACCCGGCAGGCCGGCGCACGGAAATCCCGAATAGTCGAACGTCTTTCGGGTGATGGTTCGCGGCAGAGCTTTGCCCATGCGCCGCGCCGTGGGACTAAATTCGACCCATGACCAGAAGTATGATGACGATCAGCAGGACGATGCCAAGGCCGCTGCTGGGGTAATAGCCCCACCCGCCGCTATAGGGCCAGGTCGGCAGCGCGCCCAGAAGCAGTATGATCAATATGATGATCAGGATGGTGTGCAAAAGGCTTCCTCCGATCGTGCCGTATCAGCGGGCGGAGCATCGTGACGCACGAGACACACCACCAAATCCCTGCCGCACGTTGGCTGCGGCAGTCTCCGGAGGCCACTTTTTCGGTTGTGTTCCGCTATGCGCGCTCAACGCCGAGCGAGGCCGCTAGTTCCGGCCATACAAATGCCTACGGCTTGCTCTTGTCGGCAGCGCCGGTGATCGCGTGGCCGGTAGCCGACAAGTCCTGGCCCGCACCAGCCGTCGTGTTGCAGGCACTCAGCAGCGGCACTGTCCCGATCAGCACGGCGATCGTGAGAAGGGCGGCAATTTTTCTGCGCATCAGCAAATTCCTTCGATCAATGACAACGCGAGTCCATAAGGTGTTGATCCAGCCAGACTCATCACACGATCGCGTGGAACCTAAATCAGAAGATATTGATTTCACTTGGTCTTGAGTGGGGCGGCAAATTTGCCACAGTGCCGGCGTGTCCCTAGACTCCCATTCAGGATCAAGGGGACGCACGCGACATGGCCGGTCTCTACTACGAGGAATTTTCCATCGGGCAGGAATT
>DATNEJ010000059.1:0-5803 GCA_035606775.1 Acetobacteraceae bacterium
GGCGTGCTGAACCTTGCGCATGGCGCGATGTTCATGCTCGGCGGTTACGCCGGCTACGTCGCGTTCCAGATGACCGGGTCCTACGTGATTGCCGTGGTTGCCGGAGCGCTGTTCCTGGTGGTGGTCGGTGGCTTGATGGAGCTGGTGGTGATCCGGCGCTTCTACGGCCGGCCTCCCGAAGACCAGCTTCTGGTCACCTTCGGCGTCGGCATCGTGATCGTCGAGCTGATCCGTCTCGGGTTCGGCAGCCTGTCGTTGACAATCCGGCCGCCGTCCTGGGCGGCGGGCGTCACGTCGATGGGATTCCTGATCTATCCCACCTACCGCATCGTCGTTCTGGTGATCGCCGCGGTGGCGCTCGGCCTCCTCTATCTCGTGCTGTATCGGACACGGGTCGGCATGATCGTCAGGGCAGGCATCGAGGATTCCGGGATGGTCGACATGCTCGGGATCAATGTCTACCGCGTGTTCATGCTGGTGTTTGGCATCGGGGCGATGGCTGCCGGATTTGCTGGTATCGTCAATGCCCCTGTCGTATCGCTCACACCCGACATGGGTGATGCAATCCTGGTCCAGACATTCGTCGTGGTCGTCATCGGTGGCGTCGGTTCGTTTCCGGGTGCGGTCCTGGGTGGACTGATCGCCGGGGAGATTCTCAGCCTGACGTCCATGGTCAACCCAAGCTATTCCGAGGTGATGCTGTTTGCGGTCATGACGCTCGTGCTGATCCTGCGGCCGCAGGGGTTGTTCGGCGCGCGAGGCCGGGCATGAGCGGGGCGGTCTGATGTTGCGGCGTATCCCGCTGATCGAGGCGTTGACGGCGCTTGGCCTTATCGTCGTGCCGTTCGTGCTGCCGTATATGGGTTTCGCGCCGGGCACCCTCAACCAGATCCTGGTCTGGGGCCTGTTCGGTATCGGCTTCGATATCGTGTTCGGCTACACGGGGCTGCTGTCGTTCGGCCAGTCGGCGTTCTACGGGACAGGCGGCTTTATCGCGGCGTACCTCCTGACGAAAAACATCATGACGAGCGTGATCGGCGCGCTGGTCATCGGCATGGTGGGTGCGGCGCTCATTGGCATTCTGGTCGGCGCGATTGCGCTGCGGCGCACGGGCATCTACTTCGCCATGATCACCGTGGCGATCGCCGAGGTGTTCTTCTTTCTTGAGAACTCTCCGCTATCTGCCTGGACGGGTGGAGAGAACGGCCTTCCGGGCGTGCCGACACCGAGGTTCGAGATCGGCGGGGTTTCCTATCACATCACCAACGGATGGTCGATGTACGGCTTTCTCGCCGTATGCTACTTCATCGGCATCGTGATTGCCTTGCGCATCGTGCGCTCGCCGGTGGGCGCTGTGTTTCGCGCCATCCGGGACAATCCGTTACGCGCCAGCGCGGTCGGCCACGCGGTTGGTCTCTATAAGCTGACGGCCTTCGTCATCGGCGCCGCGTATGCCGGGTTTGCCGGTGGCCTGCTTGGGGTCTTGCAGGGCTTCATGCCCCCCGACGCCTTCACCTTCGACACGTCCGGACAGCTTGTGATGCAGGCCGCGATCGGTGGCCTTGGCACGTTGTTCGGCCCGCTTCTGGGTGCGGCAGTCTGGCTGTACCTGCGGGATTTCCTGCAGGAGGTGGTGGGCCTCGGCGGCGCGTGGAAGCTGGTGCTGGGGCTGGTGTTCGTGCTGCTGGTGTGTTTCCTGCGCCGCGGCCTGATCGGCGGTCTGGAAGACCTTGTCAGGCGCTTCATGATGGCCCCGCATCCGCCCGCGCCCGAGGAAGTCGCTGGCACGCCCAGCGCGGCACCGATCGCCAGCATCGGCCCATCCCGGCGCCGTGAGGAGACGCCGTTCTCCGGGCCGGTTCTGGAAGCCCGTCATCTGACCAAGTCATTCGGCGGGATCGTTGCCAATCGCGACATCAATTTCACGGTCGAGCAGGGCGAACTGCGCGGTGTTATCGGCCCGAACGGGGCAGGGAAAAGCACATTCTTCAAGATGCTGACCTGTGAGATACCGCCGACCTCGGGTCAGATCTTTTTCCATGGCCGCGACATCACGGGCATGGGCATTGCCTCTGTCTGCCAGCTTGGACTGACCAAGAGCTATCAGGTCAATCAGCTCTTCGACCGATTGACGTTGCGTCAGAACGTGCTGATTGCCGCACTGGCCGAACGGCGCGGCATGTTCTCGCTCGACCTGCTGCGCCGGATCGAGCGCGTGCCCGGGTTGGAGATGCAAGTCGAGAGTACGCTGGCGCTGGTTGGCCTGACGGAGCGTGCCAATGTGCCTGTGGCCGAACTGGCGTACGGGGAGAAGCGGCGCCTGGAGATCGGCCTGGCATTGGCGACCTCACCGTCCTTGCTGCTGCTCGATGAACCGCTGGCCGGCATGAGCCCGCGTGAGCGGGCGGACACCGTGCAGCTTCTTAAGAATATCCGCCGCGGACGGACGCTGGTGGTGGTCGATCACGACATGGACGCGGTGTTCGAACTGGCAGAGCGGATCACGGTGCTGCATGAGGGTGCCTTGCTCGCCGAAGGCACACCGGGGGAAATCCAGCGCAACAGCTTCGTGCAGGAAGCCTATCTGGGTGGGGTTGCCGCGGCATGAGCACCCTTCTCGAGGTCGAACGCATCAACAGCTACTACGGCGACAGCCACATTCTTTTTGACGTGTCCCTGCGCGTCGAAAAGCACGAAGTCATCGCCCTGCTTGGCCGTAACGGCGCCGGAAAGAGTACCACGCTCAAGAGCCTGATCGGCGCGGTTCGGCCGCGCTCCGGCCGGATCGTGCTCGACGGCACGCAGACGCAGGCCCTGCCGTCGCACAGTATCGCCACCCTGGGATTGCAACTGGTGCCCGAGGATCGGCGTGTCTTCGGCAGCCTGAATGTCGAGGAAAATCTGGTTCTCGCCGGACTTACGGCGAAATCGCGTTGGCCGTTGGACCGTGTGTGGGAGACGTTCCCGCGACTGAAGGAACGCAGGCGGAGCCGCGGGACCGATCTCTCGGGTGGCGAACAGCAGATGCTGGCGATCGCCCGCGCCCTGGTCCGCGATCCGAAAATCGTGCTGCTGGATGAGCCGTTCGAGGGGCTGGCACCGATCATCGTGCGCGACCTGCTGGCGACATGCCGGACACTCGCGGAGGCGGGGCAGACGATCGTGGTTGTGGAACAGAACATCTCCGCGGCCATGAGCCTGGCGTCGCGCGTCTACATCCTGAACAACGGTCATATCGTCGAGGAGATGACGACCCAGGCCGTGCGCGCCCAGCCGGATGTGCTGCACCGGTATCTGGGGGTTTAGGTTTCGGCAGGCCGGTCCGCCCGCGCGCAGTCAGAAGGAACTTCACCTGCCGGACGCTGCATTCACGCCGTCAGGCGAGAATGACCGATAGTTGGCCACGTCAAGCTCACGCACCGGGCGGACTTCGATGCTTCCGTATTTGGCAGGCGGGATCTGCGCCGCGACGTTCAGGGCCTCATTAAGATCCTTGGCATCGATCAGGTAGAAGCCCGCGAGCAACTCCTTGGTCTCTGCGAAGGGGCCATCGTAAAGCGACACCTGCCCGTTGCGAACGCGCACCGTCGTCGCCGTGTGCCCCGGGTGGAGGGGTTCGGCGGCAACCAGGCGCCCGCTGCGGGCCAGTTCGCTTGCAAATCCGAAACACTCGCTGTCGGGGCATGCGCTCCAGTTTTCCCGATCGAGGTAGACCAGGCATAGGTATTTCATGTCCGCTTCCCTTTCCGCCGCCCTTGGTGGGTGCCGACCGCGGCCGTGCGGAGGGCGCCCACCATTCTGCCGCTCAACTCAACCCTTCAGCTCCAAGTCGATCAGCTCGCCGTTGACGATCCAGTTGCAACCGAACTTGTCGGTGACCATGCCAAATTTTTTTGCCCAGAACGTATCGCTGAACGGCATCGTGACGTTGCCGCCTTTGGCGAGGGCATTGAATACCTGCTCCGCCTTGCCGACGCTGTCATAGTTGAGCGTGAGTGATACGCCGTGGATGCCCTGATGGGGCATGCCGGCCGGGCAATCGCCGGCATAAAGAAACATGCCGCCTTCGAGCTCCAGTCTGGCGTGCATGACCCGGTCCCGGTGTTCCGGTGGGCATTGATCGGCGAACGGCGATTGACCTGTGGTCATAATGCCGAGGGTGCCGCCCAGGGCATCGGCGTAGAAGCGCATCGCCTCGGCGCAATTGCCGTCGAAGGCCAAGTAGGGGATTGGCTGGGGCATATCGGTCTCCTGTACGGCAGTTTTCGGTTTTCGATCACGCGTGCGGCGGCGCGGCGTTGGGATCCATCCACATCACTTCCCAGATGTGGCCGTCGGGGTCTTCGAAGCTGCGGCCATACATGAATCCGAAGTCCTGCGCCGGCACCGGGTCGGGCCTGCCGCCGGCGGCCGCGGCCTTGTCCAGCCTGGCGGACACGCTCTCCCGGCTGTCTTCGGACAGGCAGAGCATCACCTGCGCCTGGGTGTGCGCATCCACGATCGGCTTCCCGGTGAACTGACGCCATTTGTCGTGGGTCAGCAGCATGACGTGAATGGTCTCGGAGACGACCATGCACGCGGCAGTGTCGTCGCTGAACTTGGGATTGATGGTGGCGCCAACCGCCTCGTAAAACGCCTTCGACCGGCTGAGATCACTCACAGGCAGGTTGACGAAGATGAGCTTGCCCATCCCTCTCTCCTCTCGGTTGCTGCACGGCATTGGTGCCGTGGTATTCCTTGGTCGAACAGGCGCGCCCGAATTCGACAGGTGCTGGAAAATTTTTCCGCGGAGTTTTTCCCGGGAGCGTCAGGCTAACCGGATTCCAGTCCGTCGAGTTGCCGACGGATGTGGCGCTGCGTGGCTTGGTGTGTCGTCAGACGCAGTGCTTCCCCGAAGGCAGCGCGTGCCTCCTCGGAACAGCCGAGGCGGCGATTCAGTTCCGCGCGGGCCGCGTGACCGGGGGCATAGTCCGCCATATCCGGTCGGTGGAGCAGGTCTTCGACAATGGCCAGGCCGGCCGCAGCGCCGTCGCGCATGGAGATCGCAACCGCCCGGTTCAGTGCGATCACCGGCGACGGCTCCAGGCGCAGCAGCGCATCGTAAAGGCCCACGATCTGCGGCCAGTCCGTCTCCCCGGGTTCGTGCGCTTCGCTGTGAACCGCTGCGATAGCCGCCTGAAGCGTGTAGGCGCCGAAGCCGCCCGCGCGGAGAGCGGTTTCCACGAGGGCCTGCCCTTCTTCGATCAGGGCCTTGTCCCACAGGCGGCGATCCTGCCGGTCGAGAAGCACTAGCTCGCCTTCGTCATCCTCGCGCGCGCTGCGCCGGGACTCCTGGAGCAACAAAAGCGCGAGCAGGCCGGTGGCTTCGGGGTGGGGAAGCAGGCTGCGGAGCAGGCGCGCGCAGCGGATGGCTTCCTGCGACAGTTCGGCATTCGTCACGTTCTCGCCGATCGACGGCGAATAGCCTTCGTTGAATATCAGGTAGATCACCCGAAGCACGCTCGCGAGCCGCCCGGGCAGTTCGGTTTCGTCCGGCACCTGATAGGGGATGCGCGCATCCCGGATCTTCGCCTTTGCCCGCACAATCCGTTGCGCGAGCGCCGCCGGCTTGACCAGCACGGACCGAGCGATGGCCTCTGTGGTCAGGCCGCAGACTTCGCGCAGGGTCAGCGCGATCCGCGCTTCCTCCGACAGGCTGGGGTGGCAGCAGGTGAAAATCAGGCGGAGCTGGTCGTCCTCCAGTATATCCGCTGCATCGGGTGGTTCGGCTGGATCCGGACGGGCTTCGACCTCGCTTGCATGG
>DATNEJ010000060.1:0-3387 GCA_035606775.1 Acetobacteraceae bacterium
TACATCGTTGCCGGATCATCGGGCGCCACGTTCCAGTTGCATGACCTGAACGGCAACCCAGTCGATTCCACCGGGTTCAACGCCTACACCGGCAATGGGCAGGCAGCGCGCATATTCACGCTGGCGATGCCCTATGCGGCATCCGATTTGCCGCTGCTCAAATACACGCAATCGGCGGATGTGATGACATTCACACATCCATCCTATCCGCCATATGATCTCGCGCGCATCTCAGCCACCAATTGGACGATGACGCAATCTGCCTTCGGCACAACGGTCAGCGCGCCGTCATCGGTTTCGATCGTTGCCACAGTCACACCGAACCCGAGTTCGTCGCCTCCCACGCTGCCTGCGGCCTATGCCCAGGTAGTGACTGCGGTCGATGCGAAGGGACAGGAGAGTATCGCCTCTCCGGTGGGCAACGTGACGGATTCGGTCGATATTTCCGTCACGGCCGGATCGCTGGTTACGACCTGGATTCCGGTCCAGGGCGCCGTGACATACAATATCTATCAAGCCCAGACCTCATACAACACGAAGACCGGCGACACGGGGAATGCGTTGCCGGTGCCGCCGGGCGCATTGTTCGGCTATATCGGCACGAGCTACGGCGCATCCTTTGTCAACAGCAACATCACGCCGGACTTTACGCAGGTCCCGCCGCTGCATGAGAACCCGCTTGCGCCGGGGAAGATTCTCGCGGTTCCCATCACCTCGACAGGAACGGGCTACACCACGGCGGCGATCGCGATCACCACGTCAACCGGATCTGGCTTCGTGGGTGTGCCTGTCTTCAATAGCGGCGCCCTGGTCGCAATCATCGTGCAGAATGGTGGCGCAAATTACGCAGCCACGGATACTGTCACGATCACGGGCGATGGCACCGGAGCGGCAGCGGTTCTGAGTGTTGGCCCGCAGACCGGGACCTATCCAAGTGTGGTCGCCTATTTCCAGCAACGGCGTGTGTACGCCGGAAGCCTGAATCAACCCGACACCTACTGGATGTCTCAGCCCGGACAGTTCCTGAATTTTGACTCCCGTGTACCGGTGAGCGATTCGGACGCGATCACAGGAACGCCGTGGTCGCAGCAGGTGAACGGCATCCAATGGATGATCCCAATGCCGGGGGGTCTGGTTGTTCTCACGGGCCTCGGCGCATGGCAGGTCACGGGTGCCGGTGGCAGCGCGCTGAACCCGGTAGCGATCACACCCTCAAGCCAGCAGGCCCAGCCACAAACATTCAACGGTGCGTCGCAAATCGTGCCGCCCTTCGTGGTCAATTACGATATCATCTACGTGCAGGCCAAAGGCGCGATAGTTCGCGATCTCGGCTATACGATTTGGCTGAACAACTACACCGGGAACGATCTCACCCTGATTTCCGGGCAGTTGTTCAGCGACTTCACGCTGCTGGATGCGGCTTGGTGCGAAGAACCCTACAAGATCGGCTGGTTCGTCCGCAGCGACGGCGCGGCGCTCTCTCTTACTTATGAAAAGGCGCAAGAACTCTACGGCTGGGCACGGCATGATACGAACGGGAAATTTCTTTCGGTCTGCTCTGTGACAGAGCCGCCGGTCGATGCGCTTTACATGGTGACGGAACGCTATCCGACTACGGGCGGTGCGTACTATATCGAGCGGATGGATGACCGACTTTGGTCAACAATCGAGAATTGCTGGTGTGTTGATGCCGGCCTGTCCTATCCGATGCCCGCGCCCAATGCGGTCCTGTCGATCACGGGTACGACCGGATTTGTCACCCTAATAGCTTCCGCCCCCGTTTTTTCTCGGGCCAATGTTGGCGACGTGGTGCGGGCTGGCGGCGCGATCCTGACCATCACGGGGTTTGCCACAACAACGCAGGTTTCCGCGCAGGTGGTGACGCCGTTCACCGCGCTGATCCCCGGGGCCGTACCTACCGCTGTTTATTCGCAGCCTGCCGGTTCGTGGACCATGACGCATCCGACAACCGTTGTGAGCGGCCTATCGCATCTGGTCGGCTTGACGGTGACCGGCACAGCCGATGGCGTGGCGATCCCGCCGCAGGTTGTCGGCGCCGATGGCACGGTCACTCTTGATGCCCCGGCGACGGCTATCACGGTTGGCTTGCCGTTCCAGGCCCAAGCACAAAGCACCGACCTCGACGGCGGTTCCCCGACGATCCAGGGGCGCCGTAAGACGGTGACAGGCGTCACGGTGCGCGTCGAGGCGAGCAAGGGCTTGAAGGTGGGCACGAATCAGCCGGACGGCGCCGCGCAAAGTCCGCCGCTCCTGGCGCCCCCGTGGACCGGACTGATGATCGACCCGGACCTCGGCACGACCTACACGACGCCGGGTGGTCAGACCGCGCAGAACCTCTACACGGGCGATCTGCGTACGAATGTCGGCGCGAACTGGGCCAAGCCGGGTCAGGTGGCGGTGCAGCAGGACAACCCCTTCCCGATGAATATTACCGCCTTCATTCCCGAGACGCTGGAGGGCGATACGCCGGAAGAAGGGTATGCGCCGCAGCAGTTGGCGCGCGACCCACGCCAGACCCCGAGAGGGCCTGGGCTATGGATGTTGTCATGAGGATCGAGATCGTGCCTCTGACGTTCGCTCATCTGCGGATCATGGCGCGCACCATGCGGACCGATGACCGGGCCGAGATCGAGGGGCTGGGACAGGTGGTACGGCATGTGCTGCATCGACTGTTCCGAAACAGCACGCATTGCGGCGCGGCCCGGGTGGATGGAGAGCTTGCCGCGGTGTGGGGATGCGAGGGTGAACTTGTGTCCTCAGTCGGTATGCCATGGTTGTTCACGGCACCTGCGGTTGAGCGGGTGCCCGTTGGCTTCTTCAAGACAGCACGACGACAGGTGGCGTTGATGCTTCGCACGCGCCGCATGCTGATGACGGATGTGCTGGCAACATATGAACGCTCGCTGCGGTTCTTTTCCATAATGGGATTCGAGATCGAAGAACCGCGTCCGGCGGGACCGCACGGTCTGCTGTACCGACGCATCCGACTGGAGCGCGTCTGATGGGACTGGCAACGGCCGCCATCGCGGTTGGTATCGCGGGGGCTGCCGCATCGGCTGTCGGCACGATTTCGTCCGGCATCGCGCAGCACAACGCGATGAACTATCAGGCGCAGATCGCACGGAACAACCAGACCATTGCCTATCAGAACGCCGAGACGGCGGCTCAGCGCGGCTCGCAGGAGGCCGCGAACAAGAGCATGCAGGAGCGCCAAAGATCGGCGGCGGTCACGTCCTCCATAGCGGCTAACAATGTGGACGTGAATTCCGGCTCGGCGCTCGATACCCGCACAACGCAGCGCGAGATCGGAGAATTGGATACTGAGACCGTGGCCCACAACGCGGCGCTGGAGACCTACGGCTATCG
>DATNEJ010000068.1:0-4280 GCA_035606775.1 Acetobacteraceae bacterium
CGAGGCGCTGGACGGGCTGGTGGTGAAGCTGCCGGCCGGCACCCGGAACATGATGAGCGCCTGAGCCATGCGCATCGTCGTCGCGATGTCCGGCGGCGTGGACAGCAGCGTGGTAGCGGGGCTGCTGCACGAGGCCGGGCAAGAGGTGATTGGCGTCACCTTGCAGCTTTACGACCACGGCGCCGCGATCGGGCGCAAGGGCGCGTGCTGCGCCGGCCAGGACATTCATGATGCGCGCCGCGTGGCCGATCGGCTGGGCATCCCGCATTACGTCATTGACGCCGAGGCGCGCTTTGCCGGCGCGGTGATCGCGGACTTCGCCGACAGCTACGCCGCGGGCGAGACGCCGGTGCCGTGCGTGCGCTGCAATCAGACGGTGAAGTTCACCGACCTGACCGCGCTGGCGCGCGGTCTGGGGGCGGAGCGGCTGGCCACCGGCCATTATGTCAGGCGGCTCGATGGGCCCGACGGCGCGGAGCTGCATCGCGCGACCGACGAGAGCCGCGATCAGAGCTGGTTCCTGTTCGCAACGACGCGGGAGCAACTGGCATTCAGCCTGTTCCCCTTGGGCGGCATGGCGGACAAGCGCGCGGTGCGGGATGTCGCGGAGCGGCTGGGACTGGCGGTGGCCGCGAAGCCCGACAGCCAGGACATCTGCTTCGTGCCCGCCGGCAGCTACGCGGACGTTGTGGGCCGGCTGCGGCCGGATGCGCTGGCGGCGGGCGAGATCGTCACGCAGGACGGGCGCGTGGTCGGGCAGCACGACGGGATCGCCCGCTACACGGTGGGCCAGAGCAAGCGCCTGGGCAACGCCGCCATGGCGGGCGGTCTGCGGCAGGTGGTGGTGGGCAGCGAACCCGGATCTCGGCGGGTGGTTATCGGACCGCGCGGGACCGGCACGGATACGGTCGGGTTGCGCGATGTGAACTGGCTGCTGCCCCGGCCTGAGGCGCCGATCCGCTGTACGGTGAAGCTGCGGGCGCGCGACGTGCCGCATCCGGCTTTGGTGACGGCGACGGAGGACGGGGCGGTGGTGCGGCTGGACGCGCCGGCGTTGCCCGCGCCGGGGCAGGCGTGCGTGTTCTATCGGGAACAGCGTGTGCTGGGCGGCGGCTTCATCCGCCGGCCGGCGGTGGTGCGGGAGCCTTGCGCATCGGTGTCGGAGCGGTCGGGCGTTTGACCGCGCGGGTCCGAGGCCGTGGTTGACTGGCGGGAGGCGCGGGGTTATCTCGCCGCCTTCCTGACGGATGGCGGCGTAGCTCAGCGGTAGAGCAGGGGAATCATAATCCCTTGGTCGGTGGTTCAAATCCGCCCGCCGCTACCATCTTTCCAATGGGTTAGAGCGTGATCGTCGCAGGCGGAATCGCCTGAGGCGTCAATCACGCGATCAAACAAAGACGTAAAGCCTGTTCAGTGGTTCTATCTGCACCAAACAGGCTTTAGAGCAAGTTTCCCTCGATCGGGCGAGGCTGACATAGAGCCATTCCAGGCGCGGAGTTGGTAGTCGAGACGGTGATCTGGCAATTATCCTCGATGCAGAGGTGAGGCGCCAAATGGGTACGCTTTACGACGACGACATTCTCGAATGGTCCGGGCAGCAAGCGGCACTGCTCCGCCGGGTCGGTGCCGGCGAGCAGGTTAACGATCTGGTGGACTGGGAAAACGTCGCTGAAGAGGTCGAAAGCGTGGGACGGAGCCAGCTTGCGCAAGTCAAATCGTTGCTGGTTCAAGCTATACTACACATGCTCAAAGCCGAAGCGTGGCCTCGGTCACCCGAAGTTCCGCACTGGCAGGCGGAGACCAGAGGCTTTCGTGGCGACGCAGCCGACATCGTCACGGCAAGCATGCGCCAGAAGATCGATATAGCAGACCTGTATCGCCGCGCGCTGCGCCGGATGCCGGACACCATTGACGGTCAGGCACCATTGCCGCTGCCCGATAGCTGCCCGGTCACTCTGGACGAATTACTATCGGATGCACCGTGACAGGTAGTCCGATCCGGCGCCGGTTGGTATTACACTTGGTGTGTCGCGCTCGGCACAATCGCCGGTGTCTTGGTTGGCAGTTTCATCACGCCGTCAGACCAGCGGAGACTGGCATCGCTAGTCTTCGTGGGGGCAGTGGTCGCCATCTCAGCAATCTACCTGATTGTCAGCCTTGTTGATCACACGTTCGTCGTTACCAATGCCTTCGACGTGGTGGGCAGCCTCATAGGCGGCGTAATAAGCGTGGGATTTTTCAAACGTCTCGCTAGAACCCCCAAACCAGCATCATCGCAGACGTGATCCAGGGGAATCATAGTCCCTGGCCGGTGGTTCAAATCCGCCCGTCGCTACCGTCTTTGACGCGCACATAGATCCGGCAGTCACAACCGACGCGTCAACCTGACGAACAGACGGGCGGAACTCGTCCGGCCGCCATGAAATGATGAACCGGTGACGCGCCCATCACTCGTCGCGCTCGGTGCCGGTTACTTACTCGAAATGGGGCGGATCTGGCCGACGACGCGACGCTCGGCATCCAGGCTCGTGCCGATACCACGTTGCAACCAGCGTTCTGCGACACTGTCCATCCTGCTGATGGGCGAGGAAAATGTCGGTTTCCGTCGGACCGAACGTAACCGCGATGCAAGAAACAATGCGTGCCCCCCGACAGGTTCGGGCGCGACGCGGCGATCCTGCCATTGGCGCGGGCGCGCGCGTACAGGCAGTGATATGGACACTCATCGCCGCAACAGGCGTGGCTGACGTCGTTCTGTATACCGCGCAAGGGATGTCGATAGCCGTGAACTGGGCGGTCCCGGCCTATCTGGGGGCGCTATTCTGCGTGTCCAAGCTCATTGAACGACGCTACCCGCCCGCTGCCCGCTTGTTGATGGCCTTTGTCCAGCTTCTCACGTTTTGCGAGGTGGGTGGCTACCTCACCTACGCGGTCATCGCCATCACCCCGTTCCCCATGGCTGACGCACTGCTCAGCCGAATGGACGCCACGCTCGGCTTTGACTGGGTCGGATGGTTCCTTTTTGTGAAGGCGCATCCGGTTCTGCATTTCATCCTCGAAAAGGCCTATCGAAGCGTTCCATTGCAGTTGGTCGCCCTCCTGGTCTTTTTCGCTTACGCCGATGCGAAACGCATCGATGAGACGGTGCTGGCCACCATTCTGTCGATCGCCCTCATTCTGGTCGGCATGTTCTTCCTGCCCGCGGTTGGCGCCTGGACCCAGCACGGCATCGGCCAGACCGAGCCCTGGCGCGCCGACATTCTCGCGCTGCGTTCGCATGAACTTCTCACGGTCACGACGACGAAAGGCATTGTCTGCTTTCCGTCCTTTCATACCGTGTGTGGCGTATTGCTCATGAACATGGCGCGCGGGCGCAAATGGTTCGCACCGGTCTGCGTACTCAACGTGATCCTGATTGCGTCGGTGATGACAGAAGGGGCGCATTATGGCGTGGACATGCTCAGCGGCCTGGCAGTGGCCGTAATGGCCATTGCCGCAAGCCGGTCAATCCTCGGCTGGTATGAGCGTGGTCATCAGAAGACGTTCCTTCTGCAACGGCTCGCCCGCGGAGAAATGCTGGCTCAGTAGTCCGCGCGGATTCTCCCACATCGCCTGTGATTCCACCTGCGACGAGCACGCTCAGTGCCGTTCCAGCGTCACGGCACCGTCAGACGGTACACCCGTGCCGCCGTGCCGCTGTAGAGCGCCTTTTTCTCCGCGTCCGTCGCACCCGCGGTGATGCGCTTGAACGCGTTCCAAAGCTCGGTATAGCCGCAGGATTGCTTATCGGGCGGAAAGTTGCTCTCGAACATGCAGCGGTTGACACCGAAAGCCTCAATACAAGGCTCGACATATTGCCGCCAGGCAGCCGCCAGTTCCTCGGATGACGGCGGAACCTCGCGCTCATGGAAGTCGAAGCCGAATGAGGTCATGCCGATCCCGCCAAGCTTGACGTTAACGTTCGGGCATTTCGCCAGTTCGCCGATGTCCTTGCGCCAGCCCGCCAGTATCTCCGCCCGCTTTCCTCGATACGGTCCCACGCCCAGCACGCCGCCGACATGGTTCAGGATGATGGTCGTGTCCGGGAAGGCGCGCGCCAGATCGATCGCGTCCGGCAGTTGCGGATGGTACTGCCACGACTCAAAGCTGAGTCCCAGTTTGCCAAGCTGCGCAAAGCCTTCGCGGAATTTGGGGTCGCGTACCTGGTGCGGCGGCACGTAGCGGGAGGCGAACTTGCCGATCGCGTCGCTGCCGTCCCAGGAAACGCCGTAGCGGATGCC
>DATNEJ010000069.1:0-3771 GCA_035606775.1 Acetobacteraceae bacterium
AGGAAGCCCTGGGCGCTGTCGGCCCCCATCGCCTTCATCGCGTGCCACAGCGCGACCGTTTCCACACCCTCTGCCACGACATGCAGGCCGTGCAGATGCGCCTGACGGATCGTGCGCTCCAGGAAATCCCGGGTCTCCTCACTGGTCGCGACCCGCTGCACCATGCCCTTGTCTAGCTTCAGGCTGCTGAACGGCAGCGCCAGCAAGGCCGCCAGCCGCGGCACCGCGTGGCCGACGTCGTCGATCGCCGCCCGATAGCCCAAACGCCGCAACCGTTCGAGGGAACGCCCGAGTGTCACAAGGTCCTCGACCGGCCGGCTTTCGGTCAGTTCGATGGTCAGCCGCTTCGCCGGAATCCCGGCCGCCTGCCGCTGCCGTTCCAGCCGGTCCAGCGCCTCCGGCATCAACAGCACGTCCAGCGGGAAATTCACGGTGATCTGCAGGTCGTCACAGCCATGGCCCGGGCGTGCGAGTTCCGCGAAGGCGCGGGCCGAGATCCGCTCGGTCAGGAGAGCCGCCAGACCCGCATCCTCAAGCTGCGGTACGAACCGGTCCGGCGAGACGATGCCGCGCACCGGGTGCATCAGGCGGGCCAGGACTTCGAGCGCCACCGGCTGCCGATCGGCCATCCGCACGATCGGCTGATAGCGCGCCTCGATCATCGAGCCGGCCAGCGCCTCCCGCAGGTCCGCCATCGGCACCGCCACCGGTTCGGCTTCCCGCGGCAGCGGCGGCGCCGTCAGCGCGGCGC
The DNA here is from genome assembly GCA_035606775.1 of Acetobacteraceae bacterium. Classification (GTDB taxonomy): domain Bacteria; phylum Pseudomonadota; class Alphaproteobacteria; order Acetobacterales; family Acetobacteraceae; genus Rhodopila. The sequence goes on from DATNEJ010000069.1 coordinate 752, forward strand.
GGACCAGGCGGCTGTTTGCCGCCGCGATCACGCCGACATGGGGATGCGACGGTGCACCTTCCCCCAACATCAGCATTTCCGTCTGTGACCCGGCCGGCTCCGACGTGAGGTCCGCGAGTTCCTGCAGCAGACCGTCGGCGCAGCCCCGGTCCAGCAGCAGATGCGAGTAGCGTGTGGACGTGCCGGTGAGACGGGCCAGCGCGTCCCGCGCGCGGATATTCGATACCAGCGCGCCGCCGCAATCGGCTGCGGCTGCCCCGACCGCCCGTTCCCAGCGGGGGTCGTTGCTGACCAGCAGCAAATTCACCTCACACCCATGCGTTCCGGCGCCACGGGCACGGACGGCGGGCGGGCGAATCGCGGGCGATCCGGCACCACGATAGGACATACCGCCTACATAAGCGAAGACGGGCAATTCAGCGAGGGGAATCTCAAGATTTGACAACAATGGAAATGTGTTGTCATGCCCGGTCACAACCCATGACGGCTGGCCGGTAAGAGTGGCTTCACCCAAGCTTGAATACAGGGTTCCGCTTCTCCACAAAGGCGCTCATCCCCTCTTTTTGGTCCGGTGTCCCGAACAGCGCCAGGAACAAGGCGCGTTCATGCCGTACCCCTTCTGACAACGTGGTTTCAAATGCGCGATTCACCGCCTGCTTTGCCATCTGCACCGCAACCGGTGAAAGGCCGGCAATCCGCGCCGCGATCTTGAGCGCCTCCGGCAGCAACTGATCGGCCGGCAACACCCGCGACACCAAATTTGCCCGTTCCGCCTCGGCCGCATCCATCATCCGCGCCGTCAGGACCATGTCCATCGCCTTGGACTTGCCCACCGCCCGGGTCAGGCGCTGCGTGCCGCCGGCCCCGGGAATCACCCCAAGGTTGATCTCCGGCTGGCCGAATTTCGCGGTATCCGCCGCGAGGATCAGGTCGCACATCATTGCCAGCTCGCAACCGCCGCCCAGGGCGAAGCCGGCAACCGCGGCGATGACCGGCTTCTTGATCCGCAGCACCGTCTCCCACGCCGCGCCGATGAAGTCCTCCATCATCGCGTCCGGGTTGGTCTTGTCGCGCATCTCCTTGATGTCCGCACCGGCCGCGAAGGCCCGCTCATTGCCGGTGATGACGATCGCGCCGATCGCCTTGTCGGCATCGAACGCCAGAAGCTGCGCGCCCAGCTCCCGCACCAGGCTGTCGCACAGCGCGTTCAGCGCCTTCGGCCGGTTCAGCCGGATCAAGCCCACCCGGCCATGCGTTTCTACAAGGATGTCCTGGTACTCGGCCATGCGCGCACTCTCCGCGTTGCTCGTGGTCCGGAAACTGCCCTACCGCTGGGTAGGGGAGCAATAGAACGTGCTTCGCCCGGACTGGGCGATCCGCCGCACCCCCGCGCAGCTTGGCGGACCCGGGCAGCGTTCACAGGCCTCGCCCTCCCGCCCGTAGACCTTCCAGGCGTGCTGAAAATAGCCCAGCGACCCGTCCGGCTGCACGTAATCGCGCAGCGATGACCCCCCGGCGGCGATCGCCTCCCGCAACGTGTCGCGGATCGCCTCGACCAGCCGCCCCGCGCGTGCGCCCGGCACCGTGTATGCCGACCGCAGCGGCGACAGGCGGGCGCGGAACAGCGCTTCGGAGACGTAGATGTTGCCGAGGCCGGCCACCACCTTCTGGTCCAGCAGCGCCGCCTTGATCGGTGTGCGCTTCCCGGTCAGCGCCGCGCCCAGGGACGCCGGACTGAACCCGTCCTCCAGTGGCTCGGGGCCTAGTGCCGCCAGCAGCCGGTGGCGGTCCTCCGCTGCCGTCGGCACCAGGTCCACCGAGCCGAACCGGCGCGGATCGACGAAACCGACGCGCCAGCCTTCGTCGGTTTCCAACTCCAGGTGCTCGTGCGGGGCAGGGAGGTTGGACCGCTCCTGCGTCAGCACCATCCGCCCGGACATCCCCAGGTGCAGCAGCACCGAATCGCCACCGTTCAGCCGCATGAGGATGTATTTGCCGCGCCGGCGGAACCCCGTGACCCGGGCGCCGGTCAGGCGGACCGCAAGCCCCTCTGGCAGGGGCCAGCGCATATCCGGCCGGTTCGCCACCGCGCGCACGATGCGCCGTCCCTCCAGCCGAAGCTGGAGGCCACGCATCACCGTTTCGACCTCGGGGAGTTCCGGCATGGGCGGCCGACACGCTATACAAGGCCGCAATGAGCGCCAACCCCTCGAGACAGGTCGATTTCGGCTATCGTAGCGTCGCTGCCGCGGACAAGCCCGGGCTGGTCCGGGCGGTGTTCGACAGTGTCGCGCCGCGCTACGACCTGATGAACGACCTCATGTCCCTGGGCGTGCACCGCGCCTGGAAGCATGTCTTCGTCAGCGACCTCGACCCCCGCCCGTCACACACATTGCTCGACCTCGCGGGCGGCACCGGCGATATCGCCTTCCGCTGGCTCGCCCGCGGCGGCGGCACGGTGCTGCTGTCGGACGTGAACGCCGCCATGCTGTCCGTCGGGCGGGATCGGGCGCTCAACCGCGGGGTGGCGGGCGATCTGTCCCTGCTGGTCGCGGACGCGGAGAAACTGCCGCTGCCTGACCGCACCGTGGACCGGGTGTCCATCGCTTTCGGCCTGCGCAACTGCACCGACAAGGCGGCAGTGCTGGCCGAGGCGCGCCGCGTGCTGAAGCCCGGCGGCCGCTTTCTCTGTCTGGAATTCTCCCGCCTGCACGTCGCCGCCCTGATGCCGCTTTACGATGCCTGGTCCTTCAAGGTGCTGCCGCGGCTGGGCGCGCTGGTCGCACAGGATGCGGACAGCTACCGCTACCTGGCGGAGAGCATCCGCACGTTTCCGGACAGCGACACGCTGGCCGCGATGATGCGCGACGCCGGCTTCGCGCGCGTCGGCGTTCGCACACTCTCGGGCGGCGTCGCCGCCATTCATGCAGGATGGCGCCTGTGACCCGGCAACCCGACACGGCCGATACTTCGCTGACTGCTGGCGCCCTGGCCGAGCGGCGGGTCCTGCTGATCGTTAC
>DATNEJ010000074.1:0-14688 GCA_035606775.1 Acetobacteraceae bacterium
ACTATGCCGCCGCCAGCAAACGTCAGGTTCGGCGGAACCTCGCCGAACGCCAGCCACACCCAGAGGGGTGCGCAGGGAAGCTCCAGATTGGCGAGAAGCGAGGCACGAGTCGCCGAGATGAAACGACTGCCGATGGTCAGCAGAAGCAATCCAAGTCCGAACTGTGTCACTCCGAACAGTGCGAGCAGCGCCAGATCGAGGGACGTCACATGACTGGGGTGGGCCAGCGGAAGCACGATAGCGGCGCAGGCGAACGCCGACAGACATGAGGCCGGGAGCATCGAGACATGCCGGTTCTTTCGGACTGTCACCATCATCAGCGCCATCAGTGCGCTCATTGTTAAGGCGAGCAAGTCGCCGAATATGTTCCCCATGGAAGGCGCTCCGCCGCACATCACCATGACGCCGAGCAAGGCGAAGCCGCTCGCCGCCAGGGTGGCGTGGCGCGGGCGTTCTCCGGCCCAGATCCACGCGATCCCAGCCGCAATGAATGGTGCCGTCGCGTAAATCACCGTGACATCGGCCACCGATGTCTCGCGGAAAGCCGCAATGAAGCAGATCGTCGCGACCGTCGAGCAGGCGGCAATCATCAGCCCAGCTCGGCCGATGGCGGCAAACGCGGCGCGCGTCGTCGCACGTTGCTGCCAGATGACGTAGCCGGTGATCAGCAGGCACCCGAACAGGCCACGCCAGAAAAGCATGGTCCAGACATCTACCGGGATCAGACGGGTGAACAGCCCGGCGGTGCTGAACGCGACCGCCGCACTCGCGACGATGAGTGAACCCCTCGCTCTTGTCGCATCGCCGGCCCGCACATCGATCGGGATCGTCAAGTGGGCAATGTTCGCGGCTTCACTCGCCATCCTGGTCGCCTCTGATCTGTCCTGCGTTCAGACAGGACACTATCGCCCGACTGCTGACAGCATTATGTCAGTAGTCGTACGCTGGCTGACGAGAACCCGGAGAATGCCGTGAGACGCGCGGATCGGTTGTTCGACATCCTCCAGACGTTGCGTGTCGCGACGAAGCCGATGACGGCGGCTACGATCGCAGAGGGTTTGGAGATCACTGTTCGGACGGTCTACCGCGACATTGCGGCGTTGCAGGCCAGTCGCATTCCCATCGAGGGAGCGCCGGGGATCGGCTATGTATTGCGTCGTGGCTTCGACTTGCCACCGCTGATGTTCACGGATGACGAAATCGACGCGATTGCGGTCGGTGCACGTTTGGTGTGTCGCCTGCGGGACAGCGGATTGCAGCGAGCCGCCAAGAGCGTGCTGGCAAAGGTGGCGACCGTTCTTCCCGAGGTGCTGCGAGGTGGTGTCACCACGGCGCCGTTCTTCGTGTCAGACGGCGATGCGGAGGTTCCGCGAGGCGTTGATCTTTCTGAACTCCGCCGTGCCATCCGCGAAACGCATAAAGTGCGGATCGCCTATGCCGATGTGACCGGGCGGAGAAGCGAGCGAACCGTCTGGCCCGTGGCGATGGCCTACTACGTCGATGTCACATTACTTGGCGCATGGTGTGAATTGCGCCAGGATTTTCGCCATTTTCGAGTCGAGCGAATTATCTCGTCTACAGTTTTGCAGGACCGGTTCTCGACTGATGGCGGAAAGCTCATCGAGCGTTGGTTTGCGCTTCAAGGTAAAGAGAAAGCGCGGAGCAGCGCCGCGATTACTTGAGCGATATGCGACGGACAGCAGCAAATCCGCGAACGTACGGGTTAGGATGACATACTGGCCCTCAAAGCTCCCGAGCCGCTAGCATGGCCGCGGCGGCATTAGTGCGCTCTCGCTTATCGCGAAGCGAAACCAGTCGCATAAGCCCAGCGACGATCGCCAGAAACAGGCCGTATGACACCAAGCCAAGCATTGCTGTGCGTCCTCATCCGCTCGACAGATATAGGATAGGCTCAGCATCGGCGGCAATGCGGACGGAAGCCGGCCGGGGTCGGTGGCTATCCTCCCGGTTTCGGGAGCACTGCCGCCAGCGCGGCACACTGTCAGGTGATTACCGTCAAATCACAGCCCGTGGCTCCGCCGATCTCACTACATCCATCCCAGGGGCAGAACCCAGGGGCCAGCCCTCAGGCCAGCCCCACTCGCTCCCGCAATCCCTCCCCTCACGCAATCGACGAATTGAACGACCCACCGTCCAGGATCAGGTTATGTCCCACGATGAACCCGATCTTCGCGGAACACAGGAACGCGCAGGCATCGCCGAACTCCGCCGGATCGCCGATCCGCCCCGCCGGTGAGTTCTTCGCCCGCTCCTGCGCCAGCTCATCCACCGGACGGTTGCTGGCCCGCGCCGCCTCCATGAACCCGCTGCGCAGCCGGTCGGTCAGGAACGGCCCGGGCAGGATGTTGTTGATCACGACGTTATGGCGGGCAACCTGCCGCGCCAGCCCGGCCACGAAGCCGGTCAGCCCGGCGCGGGCGCCGTTGCTCATGCCCAGTTCGGGGATCGGCGACTTCACCGAAGCCGAGGTGATGTTGACGATGCGGCCGAACTTTCGGTCGATCATGCCGTCTATCACCGACTTGATCATGAAGATCGGTGCCAGCATGTTGGCGTCCACCGCCTTGATCCAGGTGTCGCGGTCCCAGTCGCGGAAATCGCCGCGCGGAGGGCCGCCCGCGTTGTTCACCAGGATGTCGGGATTGGGGCATGCCGCCAGCGCCGCCGCCCGCCCCTGATTGGTGGTGATGTCGCCGGGCACGGCCGTCACCTTCGCCCCGGTCTGCTGGCGGATATCGGCCGCCGTCGCCTCCAGGTCGGCGGCGGTGCGGGCGGTGATCACCACCTCCACCCCTTCCCGCGCCAGTGACATGGCGCAGGCCCGCCCCAGGCCCTTGCTGGCCGCGCAAACGATGGCCCTCTTGCCTTTGAGTCCCAGATCCATGTGCCGGTTCCTCCCTGAACGGATCGCGCGCGGTTCGGCGCGCGCTCGATGCCGGCTGTCGTCTCATGGCTGCGCGCCGGCGGCAAGCCGGCGGTCAGACCAACGGCCATGAAGACTGATCGTTGGCCTGAGTCTTGGTTTGGCACGCCGCCGCCGGCTGATATCAATCCTCCGCGTCCTCCGGCTGCTCCAGCCGGCCGCGCCGCCGTCGCCCCAGCGCGAGTTCCGTCACCACGCCGTGCAAGGTACGCAATTCCTGCTCGGTCACCTCGCCGCGCTGAAAGAAGTGGCGGATGTTGCGCACCATCCCCGGCCGCTTCGGCAGGTTGCGCAGAAAGCCGCAGGCATCCAACTCATCGACCAGATGTGCCAGGAAATTCTCCAGTTCCCGCTTGGTCGCGATGCCGGTCTCGTTGGTCATCAAGGTGCGCGGCGGCGTCGCGTCGCCGGCGGTCCACCATTCATAGGCCATCACCATCACCGCCTGTGCCAGGTTCAGCGACATGAACCCGGGATTGAGCGGATAGCGGATCAGCGCATCGGCGTGCGCCATGTCGTCATTGTCCAGCCCGGCGCGCTCCGGGCCGAACAGCAGGCCAGTGCTCAGGCCGCGCCCGCAGATCTCCCGCAATTCCGCGGCCGCACCGCGCGCGGTCAGCAGCGGCTTGATGATGTGCCGCGGCCGCGGACAGGTGGCGAAGACGTGGTGCAAGTCCGCCACCGCATCGGCGACGTTGTCATGCACCGTCGCGGCATCCAGCAGCCGGTCCGCGCCGGAGGAATTGCGCCACGCCTTTTCCTGCGGCCACCCGTCGCGCGGGGCGACCAGGCGCAGGTGGAACAGGCCGCCATTCGCCATCGCCCGCGCGCAGGCGCCGATATTGTCGGCAAGCTGCGGACGAACCAGCACGACAACGGGTGCATTGCCGATCGGCGCCAAATCCGCGCCGTGCTCGCGGCCGGTCACACCCCGCGCCGCCAGGTCGTGCCGTTTGGACCGTCCTCCAGCACGATGCCTTTCGCCGTCAGTTCGGCCCGGATCGCATCCGCCCGCGCGAAATCCCGCGCTTTGCGTGCGGCCAGCCGCTCGGCGATCGCCGCCTCGATCGCCGTGCTGTCATTCGTGCCACCGTGGAACCACGCGGCCGGTTCCTGCTGCAACAGGCCCAGCGCCTGCCCAGCCGAACGCAGCCCGCAGGCGGCGTCGAAATCGCCGGCCAGCGCCGCGTCCGCCAAGCTGTGCAACGCGGCAAACGCGGCCGGGGTGTTCAGGTCGTCGCACAGCGCATCCATAACCGAGGCCGGCACATCCACCGCGCCGATGTTCGGATAGCGCTCCAGCGCGCGATAGAACCGATCGAGCTCCCGCTGCGCCTCGGTCAGCGCCGCGTCGGAGAAATCCAGCGACGCGCGGTACTGCGTGCGCAGCAGCAGCAGGCGGATCGCCTCGCCCGGTGCCTTTGCCAGCACGTCGCGCACGGTGAAGAAGTTGCCGAGGCTTTTCGACATCTTCTCGCCGTTCACCAGCAGCATGCCGTTGTGCAGCCAGACATTGGCGAAATGGCTGCCGGGAAACGCGCAGACGCTTTGCGCCAGCTCGTTCTCGTGATGCGGGAACAGCAGGTCCGAACCGCCGCCGTGAATGTCGAAGCTCTCACCCAGATAGCGCCACGACATGGCGGAGCACTCGATATGCCACCCCGGCCGGCCGCGGCCCCACGGGCTGTCCCAGCCCGGCAGATCAGGCGTCGAAGGCTTCCACAGCACGAAATCGCCAGGATCGCGCTTGTAGGGCGCCACATCGATCCGCGCGCCGGCCAGCAGTTCGTCCGGGCTGCGTCCGGACAGGTGGCCATAGCGTGGATAGCTGCCGACCGAGAACAGCACGTGTCCTTCGGCCACATAGGCGTGGCCGGCGGCGATCAGCCGCTCAATCACCGCGATCATTTCGGGCACATGCGCAGTCGCCCGCGGCTCCTCATCCGGTGGCAGGACGCCCAGCGCGGCAACGTCGGCGTGGTACTCGGCGGTGGTGCGCGCCGTGATGGCGCCGATCGGCTCCCCGGATTCGCTGGCGCGCCTGCTGATCTTGTCGTCAATGTCGGTGATGTTCCGCACATAGGTCACGCGCGGATAGAGCAGGCGCAGCACACGGGCCAGCACATCGAACACCACGGCCGGGCGGGCATTGCCCAGATGTGCCAGGTCGTAGACGGTGGGGCCGCAGACATACATCCGCACATGCTGAGGCTCGATCGGAACGAAGCGTTCCTTTCGCCGGGTCAGGCTGTTGTGCAGAAAAAGCTCGGCCATAGGTGCGCGGGTCCGCATGTCGGACGCGCTTTCTCGGGCAAACCCGCCGGCGAATCAACGCGCTTGTGACTCAAGGCATTCTCCGCCGATTGACAGCCCCCGGAATGCGCGGCTAACCCGCCGGCCCTCCCGGAACTATGCATGCATGCGCCCCAGAGTGCCTCCACCGGCCGAGCAGGATCGCCCCAGGGATAGGGTGGGCGGTAGGGTGGGCGGTAGGGTGGGCGGCCGGATGGGCCGGTTTGTGGCTGTGTTCGGTCCGGGGCTGGTGGTCATGCTGGCGGATACCGATGTCGGCAGCGTCATCACGGCCGGGCAGAGTGGCGTGCGCTGGGGCTATCATCTGCTGCCCCTGCAATTCGCCCTCATTCCCGTTCTCTACATCGTCCAGGAACTCACTGTGCGGCTCGGCATTTTTACCGGGCGCGGCCATGGCGAGCTGATCCACACCACCTTCGGGCCGCTCTGGGCCTGGGTTGCGGCCCTCGCACTCGGCATTGCCACCACGGGCGCACTGCTGACCGAGTTTTCGGGCGTTGCCGGTGTGGGGGAGCTTTATGGGCTTTCGCGGGCGGTCAGCCTGCCGATCGCCGCCGGCGCGCTGCTGGTGGTGGTGATCACCGGCGCCTACCGCCGGGTGGAGCGGGTGGCGATCGCGGTCGGCCTGTTCGAGTTCGCCTTCTTCTTCGTCGCCTGGACCGCCCGGCCCGATCTGCGCGCGCTGATCGATGGCGCGACGCACGCACCTTATGCGGACAAGGATTTTCTCTATCTTGCCGCCGCGAATATCGGCGCGGTGGTGACACCGTGGATGATCTTCTACCAGCAATCGGCTGTCGCCGATAAACGGCTGGATAGCGCGCATTTCGCCGCCGCCCGCTGCGACACGGCGGCGGGGGCCGTCATTGCGCAGTTCGTGATGGCCGCCGTGCTGATCGCCTGCGCCGCCACGATCGGGCGGGGCAATCCGGGCGCGACCCTGGCCTCGGTGGGTGCCATGAGCCAGGCCCTGACGCCGTTCATGGGGACCACGGTCGGCAATCTGGTTTTCGGGATGGGCGTCCTGGGCGCCGGCATGGTCGCGGCGATTGTCTGCTCCCTGGCGTTCGCATGGGGCCTGGGTGAGGTGGCCGGCTACCGGCGCGCGCTGGAATACCATCCGCTGGAGGCACGGTGGTTCTATGGCGCCTATGCCTCCTGCGTGGTGACGGGGGCGGCGCTGGTCGGGGTCTGGCCGGATCTGGTTTCCCTGAGTGTCGGCGTGCAGGTGATGAACGCGCTGTTGCTGCCCATCGCCCTGGGCTTGCTGATTGCCCTGTCCATGAAAGCCCTGCCGCGTGCCAATGGGTTGTCCGGTTGGTACCTGCTGATCGTCCTGGCGGTGTCGGCGATCGCATGCGGGCTGGGCGTCGCGGGCTGGCTGGCCGGGCTTGGCGTCTTCGGATGAGTCCTGGTTAGGCGCGGCGCCGGCGCGCCTAACCTGCGCACGGTATACCCCTGCAACCCGTTCGGCAGTACCGCGCTCTGCAACCGGGAAATGTATCAAGAACCTCCGATACCCTTTGGAGTCAGCAACATTCTGTCGGCCGACCCACCAGGCATCAACACGGCAGTGTGGTGACAGCCGGTACGGCACCATCCGGTGCAGGCTGGATAGGTCGGGCAGGATGGCTGTCGGAGCGGCAGCGCTGCCAAGCGGAATTCGGCCTTCCACCGTGGCGGTGGCCCGCCACCGAAAGAGCCGCAATCCGTTCCCCGACGCTGCCGATCGCCTGCGCCGATCTTTCAGAGTGTTTCAATTCGTGCCAGAATGATGACGAATCCGCACGATTGCACTCTCGCGTTGACTATTTTTTTATCCTATAGTCGATGAAAGAAATGCGCCACCGTCTGCGTGGTAGGCGGGAACGCATACGGCAAGCCAATGAAGGAGCGCGGGTCTCGTCTGGGCATGGGGACGGCCGGAACAACCGAGATCATGAACGGCGCCCAACTCGCGGCACGTCTTGCCGCGCTGAACGGACTCGCGCCCGCGCCCAGCCGCTACGTCCTGTTCCGCGCCACGATCCGCCCGGGCGGGCATGAGGTCGCCGGATACGAACTTCCCGGCCGCAGCACGCCCCAGAACGAAGCGGCGCTGGAGCGCTGGCTGATCCAACAAGGTCTGGCGGGTGCGGAGCGGCTAGCGGTCTCGGTGCTGGTGATCCGCGAAATCGTCGACTCGGCTGGCCTGATCCGCGAATGCATCCTCGAACGCCGCCGCGGCGCCGTTGACGGCCCGCTGCTCGGGGAGCCGGCCAGGGTCGATTTCGTCGGACCGGCCCGCGCCGTCCGCCTGTACCGCGTGCTACGCACCGGCCGGCTGGTAGAAATCCCACCCTCCGCCGAGGACGATCCGGAGCACCGGCACGCCGCCGAGATGGATGGTTCGGCCTTCGACGGTGAGGAACAGGCCCTGCACGCACGGTTCGGCCCCGACGCGGTGATCCTCGACCGCCGCACGCCCACCTTGTTCGAGGAAATGGCCGGCCTTTCCAGCGTCGTGCACCTGCGGCTGCCGAACGGCCGCACCCTAGGCTGCGGCATCGGCTGGCATGGCACGACTCCGTTTCTGCTGGTCGCGGATTTCCCCCGTTTCGAGGGCAGCCTCGCATTGGCGCCGGAGCAGGAGGAAGCGGTGGTCGCCGCGCTGCGGGCGAACGACCTGGTGCCCTACGAACTGCGGGTCGACGAGCACGGCCTGGGTCTGACCGCGCGCCGCCGCGGCAAGCCCGACCTGTTCATTGTCCGTCCGGACAAGGCGGCCACGCGCCTGGAAGCCTATGTGCCGGGGCGGCCGAAACAGACCTCGGAGGACCAGCAGCGCTGGCTCCACTACACCGAGACCTACGAGCACCGGACGGTCCTGGACGTCTACCATGACGGACGGTCGGACCAACTCGTCGTCCTGACCGCCGACCGGAGCAATCAGGTCTGGCGACACTTGGTCGATGCCGATGGGGTCGAGACGTCCCGCAAGCCCGAAAGCGAGGCGGCCGTCGCGGTGTTGCACCGGGAACGCCAGCTGCACAGGCCGGCGGCCTCGCCCACGACGCAGCCAGATCAGGATTGCCCGACCCCGGTCCGCCCGCCCCCGCGCGACAGCCTGCTGGCGAAGGCGCTTGCCTATGCCAATGCAATGACGCTGATCCGGGAGGCGAAGGAGACGAGCCTTGCGGCCGGCAGCGAGGCGGTCCAGCCATCCATCCTGACCCGCCTGCGGGCACTTCCGGACATCCTTGCGCCGCTCACTGCGCGGATCACGGCCGCCGCCGCGCAGGAGCTGATCCGCCAGGCCGAGTATGGCGCGGTGCGGCCGGACTCGCTCGCCGTGGCGCTGGCGGGGCTGGAGCAGCGGCTGGCGGAGGAGCTGGCGCTGATCGGTGTCGCCACCTTTGCGCCGGGATCGGGTGCCTATGCGCAGGAAGCCCCGTTCGGCCCTGAGGTCGATTCCGCGTTCCCCGACGCTGCCTATCACATCGAGGAAGCCTGCCGGTGCCTGAGCATGCAGCGGGCCACAGCCGCGGCGATGCACGCCACGCGGATCGTGCAGCTTGGCCTGCGCGCCATGGCCGATCTGATTGGGATCATCACCCCGTGGGAGCCGAACCGGGGGGAGCAGAACTGGATCCAGCTCATGACCGCGCTGCGGCACGAGGCCTCGGGACAGGAGGCACTGATCGAGTCGCTCGATCAGGTGCGCCGGCGCTGGCGCAGCCGGACCCTGATCCCGGCCGACAAATATACGATCGACGAGGCCCAGGCACTGATCGACGCCGTCGCCGGGTTCATGCGGACGCTCGCGACCTGCCAGGTCCAGGGCGACGCCACCGGCACCTCCGGCACGGCCTGGCCGTCACCCGCCGCCGTTTCCTGACTGTTGCCCGACTTCGGCGCGCCCATGTAGGGTGCCGGGATGCCACGGGAACACAGCATGAACGATCTGTTCGGATCGGGTGCCGGCAAGGCGGCGGCCAAGCGGCCGGCTGCGAAGCAGGCGGGTGCCAGACGGGACATGGGCCGGGACGCCGGACCGGACGCGGGGCCGGCCGCCGCGGACTACTCGGCCAAGGATATCGAAGTCCTGGAAGGGCTGGAGCCGGTGCGCCGGCGGCCCGGCATGTATATCGGCGGCACCGACGAAACCGCCCTGCACCACCTGGCGGCGGAGATCCTGGACAACGCGATGGATGAGGCGGTCGCGGGCCATGCCAGCTTCATCGACGTCGCCCTGGAACCCGGCAACTTCCTGACGGTACATGACAACGGCCGTGGCATTCCGGTGGACCCGCATCCCAAATTCAAGAACCTGAGTGCGCTGGAGGTCATCCTCACCACGCTCCACTCCGGCGGTAAGTTCGGCGGCAAGGCGTATGCGACCTCAGGCGGGCTGCACGGCGTCGGCAGTTCCGTGGTCAACGCGCTGTCGGAGGTGATGGAGGTCGAGGTCGCGCGCGAGCGCGTGCTGTGGAAGCAGAGCTACGCTCAGGGCAAACCGACCACGAAGCTGACCAATGGCGGCGCGGTGCAGAACCGCCGCGGCACGACCATCCGGTTCAAGCCCGATCCGGCGATCTTCCATGGCCTGCAATTCTCGCCTGCCCGCCTATACCGGCTATGCCGGTCGAAGGCGTACCTGTTCCGCGGGGTGGAGATCCGCTGGGTCTGCGATCCGTCGCTGCTGAAGGACGAGACGCCGGCGGAAGCGGTGCTGCACTTTCCCGGCGGCCTGCGCGATAGCCTGGAAGCGGATATCGGCGCGTCGCCCCGGGTTCTGCCGCTGGTCTGGGCCGGCGAAGCCGACCTGCCGGGAGAAGCGACCGGCCGGCTGGAATGGGCGGTGTGCTGGCTGGAGGAAGGTGAAGGCTTCCTGCACTCCTATTGCAACACCGTGCCCACGCCACAGGGCGGGACCCATGAAGCGGGCTTCCGGTCGGCGCTGCTGAAAGGGCTGCGCGCCTGGGGGGAGCATCGTGGCAACCGGCGGGCGGCGCAGATCACCGCCGACGACGCACTCGATCCGTTGACCGCGAAGCTGTCGCTGTTCCTGCGCGATCCGCACTTCCAGGGTCAGACCAAGGAGAAGCTGACGAGCGTCGAGGCGTCACGCCTGGTCGAGACCGCGCTGCGCGACCGGTTTGACCATTTCCTGGCCGGCGATCCGGGGTCGGCCGACAATTTGCTGGCCTTCGTGATCGAGCGCGCGGAGGAGCGCATCCGGCGAAAGGAAAGCAAGGACACCGCGCGGAAATCGCCGACGCGCCGGCTTCGCCTGCCGGGCAAGTTGACGGATTGCACGCGGGAGAATGCGGCGGAGACCGAGATCTTTCTGGTCGAGGGCGATTCTGCCGGCGGCTCCGCCAAGCAGGCGCGCAACCGCGAGACCCAGGCGGTGCTGCCGCTGCGTGGGAAGATCCTGAATGTCGCCAGCGCCTCTGCCGACAAGCTGCGGCAGAACCAGGAGCTGAAGGACCTGATCGAGGCTCTGGGCTGCGGCGTCGGCGAGCGGTTCGACCGGTCCAGGCTGCGCTATGGCCGGGTGATCATCATGACCGACGCCGACGTGGACGGGGCGCATATCGCGTCGCTGCTCATGACGTTCTTCTACCGCGAATTGCCGGAGCTGGTGCGGCACGGTCATGTGTATCTGGCGCAGCCGCCGCTGTACCGGCTGACCCAGGGTGCCAAGTCGGTCTACGCCATGGACGATGCGGATCGGGAACGGAAGATCAAGCGCGAGTTCAAGACGAACGCGAAGGTGGAGGTCAGCCGCTTCAAGGGCCTGGGCGAAATGCCGCCGATGCAGTTGAAGGAAACGACGATGGACCCGGCGAAGCGCACACTGCTGAAGGTGGTGGCCGCCTCGGACGACCGGAAGGTGACCAGTGAGCTGGTGGAAAGCCTGATGGGAAGGCGGCCCGAGTTGCGGTTCCAGTTCATCCAGGAGCGCGCGAGGACGGTTGAGGAAGTGGATGTTTAGAGCGCGGCCGTCGGAAGCGGCATCGCCGGACGTGAGTCACGCGACCTGACAAAAACGTTGAGCCCGTTCGGTGCTCCCATCGGCACGGAACAGGCTGCTGACGTTGCGGCAGCGCGCCAAACAAAGACCTTACCAATGTTCATTCTTTATGATCATGGATATGACGCACTCCCGACAAGTTGATACTTGTCGTTTTTATCTCACAACGTCTTATTGCACAATAACTTACAGACAGACACGGAGTCTGTGGTAGTCCTCGTTATGCACTCGCGCGAATAGGCGCCTTTCCTGACCGAATTAAGCGCGACTGACCTCAGACGACTTCAAGGAGTCAGGCCGATGAGCTTTGCGTCTGACCTGTTTGATCAGGTGGCAACCACCGGCACGGTAGTTGCCGGATCCGCACTTACTGACGACATCAGAGATATAAAGTCTGTGGTGCAGCGCGCTGGCTCCCAGGCGGAAGCCACGCTCCGAAAAATCTTGCATCCAACGACGCGTACCCTGGCACCCGGAACCACGACAAGCTTTCAGTTCCTCCACGATACCGGTGACTCTTTCATTTTTGCCGGGACGTCGCCCAGCGACGCGCCAACCTTACAATTTCTTGGGACCGGGGGACTCGGTTCGATCAGCATAACCGGCGCGCTCATTGTGAACGGAACGCCCGGAAGCGCCAACGCACCGGCTTTCGGCAAGATCACCCAGGCAGCCCACACCCACGTCATTGATCGCGGGGGTTTCCAGATCACAGACGGCACGCTGACGGATACAATGACAGGACATGCCACACTCGCGATCGAAAACGCGGGCACGCTCGCCAATGGCGGCAGTCTCACTGTGTCGTCTTCCGGTCAAGGCACAGTCCGCATTGACAGCACGGTCAGCCTCGGTGCCCTGGGAGCGAATGTTCTGAACCTGAACGATGTCAATGTTGTTGGCACCGGGGTCGTCAACCAGCAAGGTGAGAACGACGCCACGTTTGTTTCATCGGTGAGCGGTGTTGATTTTGCGGTGAACAGCGGCACGCTGACACTCGCAAACCTGACCGGCTTCAAGGGCACTATCGGCCCTGCGTCAGCAGCCGCGGATGCTCCAGCCATGGGTATTTTTGGCGAGGTCGATATCTTGAACGCCCTGGACGTCGCCAGAGGCAGCTTCGACACAACGACGGGCGTCCTGTCCCTGGTGAATAGCGCGGGCACCGATCTAGGCGATATTCACTTTGCCGGTGTCGCATCTGGCCTGCGCCTGAACCAGGTGCCCTCTATTGGGGGGCATAGTCCCCACCTGGCGATCAACGACCAGGGCACCAGCGGTAACGGTGCCGGCGGTAATATTCCACTGACGTTTCATACCTGAGTAAGCCAATTTCAGGCGCCGGCATTTCGGCCCGGCACCTCGCCGGCGTTCAGCGGCGCCCCGGGAAACCGGCCGCCGTTCCTGGTCTGCTGGAACGGCGGGAACTGCCGATCCGCGCCGGTGATTCACCCGCGTAGCTCTGTACCCGCATGAAACCATCACCCACGAGGTTTGTGTGCTGGCGTTTCGGCACCGGAAGGAGGCCGGCTATTGAGGCTTGATCGCGTGGCGATCCGAATCGCCGGCAAAGCACGCCGCCCGCGACAAATCCTGCCGGATCACACGGTTTGTCCGTGTCCCCGGACCTTGTCCGCAACTGAGAACAAGAAGATCGCTTTGCACCCGACCTCACGGCGAAAACAGGCGAAACGACAGGTGGTGGGCGCTTACCCACCATGACCTCGTGAGGCAGCGACAGCAATCACTCACATCCAGCGCCGAATACCAATCAGCGCGCCGGACCATCTTCGGCCGCTACTCACACGATTTATTGCGGGCGGGTCGTCGAACGGACGCTTGGCCGCAGCGGTTAACTCTGTGACCGCCGCTGCACCGCGGACTCCGTCACCAGCGAACCGCGGCCAAACCGAGCAATTCGGCCGGTATGTGAGCCGCACCAGCGACGGCGGAACTGACCGGCCAGCAGCCGGTCCTCATGCGAAACAGGAGCCAATCATGCCGGCGACCAAAGGTCTCAATGACCTGCTGATGACGTTCATGCAGGATATCTACTACGCCGAACGACAAATCCTGAAAGCGCTGCCCAAGATGGCCAAGGCGGCTCAGAATGATCAGTTGAAGCAGGCGTTCCTGCATCACCGCGATGAAACGCACAACCAGGTCGAGCGTCTGCAACGCGCGTTCGAGGCGCTGGGCAAACGCGCCCGAGGCCAGACCTGCGAGGCGATCAACGGCCTGATCGACGAAGGCGAGGAAGTCATCGAAGAGTTCCCGGAGGGCAGCGTGCGTGACGCCGGGCTGGCCGCCTGCGCCCAGGCGGTCGAGCATTACGAGATGGCCCGCTATGGCGCCCTGATCGCCTGGGCCAAGGTCGCCGGCCAGAAAGAGGTCGCGCAGTTGATGGAAGAAACGCTTGCCGAGGAAAAGCAAACCGACGCGCTGTTGACTCAACTTGCCAACAAGGAGCTGAACCAGCAGGCCATGCGGCAGGCGGCCTGACGAAACGCCGACCCGAATGCCCGCCCCCGCGGGCATTCGGCGGCAGGCTTCAGGGAGAGCGGCCGATGCCGAGACAGACCGCCGAGCAGAAGGAGAGGGTGAGCCGGGTCATGCACGAGTGGAAGCATGGCGAACTGGAGAGCAGCCGCGGCGGGAAGGTGAAGAATCCGCGACAGGCGGTGGCGATCGCCCTGAGCGAGTCGGGATCGTCAGATCGCCAAAGCCCGGCGAGGAAGCGGCGCGCCCTGTCGCGGACAAAGGCGAAAGAGCGGCACGGCGAGACCGCCCAGCAGCAGAAGGAGGGCCGCCACGCGATTGACTCCAAAGAGCCTACGCAGGCCGTCCTGTACCGGGAAGCGAAGCGGCGCGGCATTGCCGGCCGGTCGCGCATGACGAAGCGGCAGTTGCAGCGGGCGCTGGCGTCATAAGACGGATGTCCGTCGCGCTCAAGCGTGGATCGCAGGCGGACTCCCGCGAAGGCCATAAGAGACTAAGAGTCCGTCCGCAAACTTCATGAAGGGATTACAGAGTCTTCGGAGCATGAGTCGGATCGAGGGCGAGGCGGAGGAAAGCGAGCGCGTTGTGGTTGCGGTTTTCCCAATCCTTGGCAAGGCGGCGGCATCGGGCGAGCCATGCGATGGACCGCTCAACGATCCAGCGTTTGGGTTCGACGACAAAGCCTTTGGCACGATCAGAGCGTTTGACAATCTCGACCGTCAGGCTGCGCATCGCTTTGACGGCGCCGTCTCGGAAGATCGGTCCGGGTGGCAGGTCTTTGGGGATGTAGCGCCATTGGCAGCCGGTGCTCAGCACATACATCACGCCGTTGACCACCTCGCGCAGGTTCACCGTGCGCTTGCCGCCGCCGCGCTTGGCTGGGATCAGCGGCTTGATCAGCCGCCACTCCGCA
>DATNEJ010000083.1:0-4081 GCA_035606775.1 Acetobacteraceae bacterium
CTGTTCCGGCAATTTTCCTTTCCGGGAGGAATCCCCAGCCATGCGGCGCCCGAGACGCCTGGCTCCATCCACGAAGGCGGCGAGCTCGGCTATTCCCTGTCGCACGCCTACGGCGCCGTCTTCGACAATCCGGACCTGATCGTCGCCTGCGTCGTCGGCGATGGCGAAGCGGAAACCGGTCCGCTCGCCACGTCCTGGCACGGCAACAAGTTTCTCAACCCGGCAACAGACGGCGCGGTCCTGCCGATCCTGCATCTCAACGGCTACAAGATCGCCAACCCCACTGTGCTGGCGCGGATCAGCCGACAGGAACTCGAGGCGTTGCTGCGCGGCTACGGCTACGCCCCGGTCTTCGTCAGCGGCGACGACCCGGAACGCATGCACCAGGCAATGGCCGCGGCACTGGATCAGACCTTCGAGCGCATCCAGGCGATTCAGCATCTCGCGCGCGGCAGCGACAAGGCGCGTGAACGGCCCATCTGGCCGATGATCGTGCTGCGGAGCCCCAAGGGATGGACGGGGCCGAAGGAGGTGGACGGCCATCGATCCGAAGGTTCCTGGCGCGCGCATCAGGTGCCGTTCACCTTCGACAAGCCGTCGCACCTGCAACTCCTCGACGAATGGATGCACAGCTACCGGCCGGACGAGCTGTTCGACGACAGCGGACGCCTCCGCGCGGAGATCGCCGCGCTGGCACCCGCCGGCCAGCGGCGGATGAGCGCCAATCCCCATGCCAATGGCGGCGCGTTGATGCAGCCGCTCCGCCTGCCGCGATTCGAGGATCACGCCCTGCCGGTAGAGCGGCCCGGCCAGTCGGACGGCGAAGCGACGCGGGTCATGGGTGGCTTCCTGCGCGATGTCATGAGGGCGAACGCGGCGACACGGAACTTCCGCATCTTCGGACCGGACGAGACCGCATCCAACCGGCTGCAGGACGTGTTCGAGGCAACGGGCCGCACCTGGGACGCCGAAACGGAACCCGGCGACGATGAGCATCTGAGTCCGGACGGGCGGGTGATGGAGATTTTGAGCGAACACACCTGCGAGGGCTGGCTGGAGGGCTATCTGCTGACCGGCCGGCACGGATTGTTCAACTGCTACGAAGCCTTCATTCACATCGTTGATTCGATGTTCAACCAGCATGCGAAATGGCTGAAGACCTCGCGGGAAGTGCCGTGGCGCCGGCCGATCGCGTCACTGAACTACCTGCTGACCTCACATGTCTGGCGGCAGGATCATAACGGCTTCAGCCATCAGGATCCCGGCTTCGTCGATCATGTCGTGAATAAGAAGGCCGACATCGTCCGCGTCTATTTCCCGCCCGATGCCAACACCCTGCTCTATGTCACCGACCACTGCCTGCGAAGCTGGAACCGGGTCAATGTCATCGTGGCAGGCAAGCAACCGCAGCCGCAATGGCTGGATATGGATGCGGCGATCAAGCATTGCACGCAGGGGATCGGGATCTGGGAATGGGCGAGCAACGACCGCGGCGGCGAGCCCGACGTGGTGATGGCATGCGCGGGTGATGTGCCGACGCTGGAAACGCTGGCTGCCGTCGATTTGCTGCGCCAGTACGTGCCGGATTTGCGGGTGCGGGTCATCAATGTGGTCGATCTGATGGCGCTGCAGCCGAAGACCCAGCATCCGCACGGGCTGATGGACAACGACTTCGATGCGCTCTTCACCAAGGACAAGCCGGTGATCTTCGCCTATCACGGCTATCCCGCGCTGATCCACCGGCTGACCTACAAGCGAGGCAACCACGACAACTTTCATGTGCACGGCTATCAGGAAGAAGGCTCGACCACGACGCCCTTCGACATGGTCGTGCGCAACGGTCTCGACCGATTCCACCTGGTCAGCGCCGTCACCGACTCCGTGCCGAAGCTGGCGACGGCCGCGGCGTATGCCAGGCAGGCCGTCCGGGACAAACTCATCGAGCACGAGCGCTATATCCGCGCGCACGGCACAGACATGCCGATGGTGCGGGAATGGCGCTGGGGCGGTGCCGGATGAGCAGCCGCTCTTGCAGAGACGCCACTGAGACCGCGGCAACATTGACGCGCCGCCCATGACGGACGCGATCCTGGCACTCAACGCGGGTTCGTCGAGCATCAAGTTCGCGCTTTATCGCGCCGGCATCGGCCACGATCCGACACTCGCATCGCGCGGTCAGGTCGAGGGCATCGGCAGCACGCCGCATTTCGTCGCACGCAGCCCGGACGGCACGACACTCAAGGAACAGAGCTGGGCAGAGGCGGCGCCGTCCTTTCAATCCCTGCTGGAAACGGTGCTTGCCTGGATCGAGAGCCATCTGGGCGCGGACACGCTGATCGGTGTCGGCCATCGCATTGTTCACGGCGGCATCGACCATGACCGGCCGGAGCGGGTGACGGCGGCGCTTCTTTCCGCGCTGGACGATCTGGTTCCGTTGGCGCCGCTGCATCAGCCGCACAACATCGCGCCGATCCGCGCAATCGCCGCCACCCGCCCGAACCTGCCGCAGGTGGCCTGCTTCGACACCGCCTTCCATCGCACCATGCCCGCGGTCGCGACCCGCATCGCATTGCCCCACGCTTTCGCCGAAGCCGGTGTGCGACGCTACGGTTTTCACGGGATCTCCTATGAATACATCGCGCGCCGGTTGCGGGAGGTGGCGCCTGGCCTGGCCGAAGGGCGCACCATCGTCGCCCACCTCGGCAACGGTGCCAGTCTCTGCGCGTTGCAGGCCGGCCGAAGCATTGAAACCACGATGGGGTTTACGGCGCTGGACGGCCTCGTCATGGGAACCCGCTGCGGAATGCTCGATCCTGGCGTGGTCCTCTATCTCCAGCAGGCGCGCGGCATGAGCGCGAAGCAGATCGAGGACATGCTCTATCGCCAGTCAGGCCTGCTGGCCCTTTCGGGCGGTGTAGCCAGCGACATGCGGACCCTTCTCGCCAGCCCGGACCCGCGCGCGCAGGAAGCCATTGCGCTGTTCGTCTACCGGATCGTGCAATTGACCGGTGCGCAGACGAGCATCCTGGGTGGCCTGGACGGGCTGGTCTTCACCGCCGGTATCGGCGAACGCGCGCCCGCGATCCGCGACAGGGTCTGCGCGGGCCTTCGCTGGCTTGGCGTCGAACTCGACCCGGAAGCCAATGCGCGCAACGACGCCGTCATCAGCACGCCGCAAAGCCGCGTGTCGATTCGCGTCATCCCGACCGATGAGGAAGCGATGATCGCCCGGCACACGCTGCAGGTGATCCGACCGGGGTAACCCGCACTCCGTGCTGCCGGTTCACAGCTATTGTTTGCTCGCGTGATTCACGTCTCCGGCGTGCCGCCTGCGACGATCACGCGTCTTGTTTGCTCGCGTGATTCACGTCTCCGGCGTGCCGCCTGCGACGATCACGCGTCTTGTTTGCTCGCGTGATTCACGTCTCCGGCGCGCCGCCTGCGACGATCACGCTCAGCGCCCGGGCCAGGCCGGCGCGCGCTTTTCGATGAACGCGGCGCGGCCCTCCGCCGCATCCTCGGTCAGGGCCAGGGTGCCGATCTGCGCTTCCATGAATACCGCGGACTGATCGAAGCTCATGGCTTCCGTCTGCCGGATTGCATACTTGCCGCGACGGATCGCGGTGGGGCTTTTGTCCAGCAGCCGGTTCAGCAGCCAGTCGAGCTTGGCGTCCAGGTCCGCCGCCGGCACCACGTAATTCACCAGACCGAGCGCCAGGGCTTCGGCGGCGTCGATCGGCTCACCGGTAAGTGCCATTTCGTACAGCTTGCGCGACGGAATCAGCCGTTGCAGCACCGCCATGATCTGCATCGGGAAGATGCCGACCTTCACCTCCGGCATGCCGAACCGGGCGGTGTCCACCGTCACCGCCATGTCGCACATGCCCATCAGCCCCATGCCGCCGGCCATTGTGTGGCCATTCACCCGCGCAATCAGCGGCACCGTCAAATCGCGCGCCTGTTTCATCAGCTTCACGAATGGAATGCCGACCTTGGAATAGTCGTATTTGAATGAGCCGGACCCGGCAGACAGATCGGCGCCGGCGCAGAAGGCGCGATTGCCGGCACCTGTCAGCACCAC
>DATNEJ010000088.1:0-5345 GCA_035606775.1 Acetobacteraceae bacterium
CCGGTTCGTCACCTTACCGGCGGAGCTTCTTTTCACGTCGTTCAGACGGCTCCTGTCGGAGTTGATCGGAGTCTTCGGCACGCTTGATGTCGTCCTGCCGCGCCGCCTCTATTCGGTCTGGTGCCTGGCACTTCTCGCGGCAGTCGGTGCCGATGTCCTGACCCAACCGACGCGGCCGCTGCAACGGCAGCCCATTGACCGGCTTCTGGTGCTGGTGGCCATCGCCGGGTCGGTCTGGCTTGTGTGCCTTGTCCAGTACCTGACCTGGACCCAGGTCGGCGCGTCGGCCATCGACGGTGTGCAGGGCCGCTACCTCATTCCCGCGCTGGCGGTTCTGCCGCTGGCGCTGCCCGCCTGGCGCCTGTCCGTGCCGGCTGCTCTGCGCACTTTCTGTATCCTTCTACCGGTTGCAGTCGTCGCGCTGGACACGATCATTCTGCCTCTGGTGATCGAGCGGCGGTACTATCCGGGCTGAATCGCGCGCTCATGAATGACAGCCAGTTTCCCCAGTTCCCCGGTGGCATAATCCAGAAACAGGCGCAGGCGAGCAGGCATGTAGCGCGTGCCGGACACGACAAGCTGCACGGGCAAAGGCGGCGGCTCGAACGCCTCCAGCAAGCGGACCAGCCGGCCTTCCGCGATGTCGTTCACCACTTGATAGGACAGCGCCCGAACCACGCCATGTCCAGCACGCGCCGCGTCCAGAACAGCCTCCACATCGTTGATCAGCAGTCGGGGGGCGAGATTGATGACGCGCTCCCGTTTCCCGTCCGGGAAGCGCCATTGCATGGGCGTGGAGTGGAGCGACGTCACGATCGCGTCGGTTGCAATCAGCTCGCCCGGCATTTGCGGCATGCCGTTTGCCGCGACATAGGCCGGGCTTGCGACCAGCACCCGGCGCACTTCTCCCACACGCCGAGCGACGAGGCTCGAATCGGCCATGTGGCCGATCCGCACGGCGAGGTCCAGCGCTTCCTCGATCAGGTCGAGGTTGCGGTCTGCGAGTTCCAGTTCGATCTGAACCTGCCGGTGCAGGGCAAGGAACTGCATGACCAGCGGTCCCACGTGCCGGCTGCCGAAGACGACGGGGGCGGTGATGCGCAACCGGCCCCGCAACGCCGCATCTTCCGGTTCACGCACTGTCTCACCGTAGGCCGCCAGCACCATCCGGGCGCGGTCGGCCATCCGGGCACCGGACTCGGTTGGTGCGAGACGGCGCGTGCTGCGCTCCACCAGCCGCACCCCGGTCCGGGCTTCCAGCGCTGCGAGACCGCGGGTCACCGCTGGGGCCGACAGCCGCAGCCGACGCGCGGCGGCCGTCAGACTCCCGGTTTCCAGGACGGCAACGAGAATGCCCAATTCGGTCAGCCGATCCACACCGTCCTTCCAGGAGATGAAAGACTGAATTGGGAAGATCAATCTGGAGGAAGGAAACGGCAAGGATCATCTACTGCAAAACCCGCCGACCGGGCTCACAAGGCCCACCGTCGGCGATCTTCGGGGATGACGCATGACCGACCAGACACCATTCCATGCCGGCGAACTGGAAGCGCAACGCCGTGCCGGGTTTCGCTCTGAAGGCGCCGGCATCCGCGACTGGATGCCCGACCAGCACCGTACGTTCTTTGCGCTGCTGCCGTTCCTGCCGATCGCGACGCTCGATGACGAAGGCTGGCCCGTCTCAACCGTGCTGAGCGGGGCGCCGGGGTTCATCTCCAGCCCGGATCCGCGCACCTTGCGGATCGAGGCGCTGCCGCACCCAGTCGATCCCATCGCGGCCAGTATGAAGCCCAGCGCCCAGGCGGCTGTGCTCGGCATCATGCCGGAGAACCGCCGGCGCAACCGTGCCAACGGTGTGATCACTGCAATCGACCCGAACGGCCTGACGCTGCATGTCAGGCAGAGCTTCGGCAACTGCCCGCAGTACATCCAGGCCCGCGAATGGAAGCCGGCGCAGCGCGCCGCAGTACCATCGATCGAATGGCTCGATGCACTGGACGAAGAGGCCGAAACGCTGGTGGCTACGGCCGATACCTTCTTCGTGGCAAGTAGCAGCGGTCTACGCGCCGGCGCCCCCGGCGGTGTGGATATCAGCCATCGCGGCGGCCGGCCCGGCTTCGTTCGCCAAGACGGCAAGGTGCTGACCATCCCCGACTTTAAAGGCAATCGCTACTTCAACACGCTCGGCAACTTCGTGCTGAACCCACGTGCGAGCTTGATGTTCGTCGATTGGCGCTTGGGAACTCTGCTGCAGCTCCGCGGCACTGTTGACGTCGAATGGGATGGTCACGAGGCCCGCGAGCTTGCCGGCGCCGAACGGATCTGGCGCCTGCAGGTCTCCGGTGGTTGGCGGATCCGAAACGCCGTGCCGCTGCAATGGGCTTTTCGCGCTTTCGCACCGACAACAGAGCGGACCGGCATCTGGCCGCAGCGCGCCGAACGCGCGGCTTGATGTCGCCTTGGGGACCGCGGATGCCACAGCCCGTGCCGTGCCGATGTTCGCTGTTCGGCGGCCGAACGGTCGGCCCACAGCAGGCGAAAGCTGTCTCAGGCAGAGCCGCGCCCTTCCTGCAACATTGTGGTTCGCGGCTCGCCAGCCGAACCGTCAGGAATGTCCCCCGTGCCAGTAGCCGCGCATGAAGAAGCCGACGGTAACGACGGCGCTAAGCAGGGTCACGAACAACCGCAGCATGCGGGGCGGGAGGTAACGGGCACTATGGGCGCCGACGTAGCCGCCGACCACCGCCGAGACCATCATCGACAGCATCTCCGGCCAGCGGACCGCGCCGGCGAAGGCGAAGCAAAGGACTGCCATCCCGTTCGCTGCACTCACCAGCAAGGTGCGCAGCGCCGCCATCGATTTCAGATCGGCTGTGTCGAGCAGGCTCCACACCGCCAGCATCAGCAGGCCGACCGCACCGCCGAAATAACCACCGTAGAGTGAGATCAGGAACTGCGCGCACAGCAGCGGCGCAGTGCCAATACGAAATCGCCGGCTGAGCGCCAACCCGATCTCCCGCCCGCCGGCGAAGATAAAGGTCGCGAACAGCAGGAGCCATGGGATCACCAGATCGAATGCCGCACCCGGCGTGATCAGCAGCAGGATGGCGCCGAGGAACCCGCCTGTCAGGCTGATTGGCAGCAACAGCCGGGGCCCGATACCGGCGACACCAGCCAGTTCGCGGCGATAGGCCCAGGTGCTGGCAAGCGTGCCAGGGAACAGCGCAACCGTGCTGGTGGCGTTGGCGGCGATCGGCGGCAGGCCGGCAAGGACAAGCGTGGGGAAGGTAATGAACGAACCACCGCCAGCGACGGCGTTCATCGTCCCGGCCAGCAAACCGGCCGCGATCAGCAACAACACGTGGGTCATGCGCGAAAGGTCAGCGCACCGGCCCTGCTTGGCAATGCGAGAACACTACGGCGCCGGCCGAACGATGGGTTCAACATTCGCGGGAACGTTTCGCTCCAGATCCTCCAGCCATGCCACAGCATTGCCGTCGGACGGCGCACGCCAGTCGCCGCGCGGCGAGAGGGAGCCGCCGGCGCTCACCTTCGGTCCGTTCGGCATCGCGCTGCGCTTGAACTGGCTGAAGGCAAAGAAGCGGCGCAAGAACACCTCCATCCATTGCCTGATCTCCGCCAGGCCGTACGCCTTTCGCCGCTCCGGCGGGAAGTGCGGCGGCCAGTCGCCGTGTCCCGCATCCTCCCACGCATGCAGCGCCATGAAGGCAATCTTGGACGGCAGGAACCCGTATCGCAGCGTGTAGAACAGCGTGAAATCCTGCAGCGCGTAAGGGCCGATCTTGGCTTCGGTGCTCTGCGGTATCTGGCCCTCGCCGACCGGCACCAGTTCGGGCGAGATTTCCGTCCCGAGGATAGCGTCCAGGGTCTTCAGCACATCCGGCGCGAACTGGCGGGATCCGATGGTCCATCGGATGAGGTGCTGGATCAGCGTCTTCGGCACCCCGGCGTTGACGTTGTAATGCGCCATCTGGTCGCCGACGCCATAAGTGCACCAGCCAAGCGCCAGTTCCGATAGATCGCCGGTGCCGATGACGATACCGTTGTGGTGGTTTGCCAAGCGGAACAGATAGTCAGTGCGCAGCCCGGCCTGCACGTTTTCGAACGTGACGTCATAGAGAGAGTGGCCGGCGGAATATGGGTGGCCGATATCCTGCAGCATCTGTTTCGCCGCCGGCCGGATATCCAATTCCGCGGCCGTGACGCCCAGCGCGCGCATCAGCCGCCAGGCATTGTCCTTGGTGTGATCGGAGGTCGCGAACCCGGGCATCGTGTAAGCCAGGATGCCGCTCCGTGGCAGGCCGAGCAGATCGAAGGCCTGGGCGCAGACGATGAGGGCCTGGGTGGAGTCGAGCCCGCCCGATATGCCGATCACGACCCGCTTGACCCCGATTGCGCGCAGCCGCTGCGCGAGGCCGGAAACCTGGATGTTGTACGCCTCGTAGCAATCGTGCTCCAACCGCGCCGTGTCGGACGGCACGAACGGGAAACGCTCGACCCGGCGCAGGAATCCCACATCGTCGGCTGGCGCCCCGACCGTGAAACCGATCCGGCGCCAGTCTCTCGGATGGCGGCGGCGAT
Source organism: Acetobacteraceae bacterium (assembly GCA_035606775.1). Taxonomy (GTDB): domain Bacteria; phylum Pseudomonadota; class Alphaproteobacteria; order Acetobacterales; family Acetobacteraceae; genus Rhodopila. The sequence continues at coordinate 4,603 of DATNEJ010000088.1, forward strand.
CGGTGTCGAAGGAGCCCATCTGCAGCCGCTCCTGCCGGAGCAGATCGAGGTCGATATCGGCGATCGCGGCCTGCGCCGCGGTGGGAAACCGCTCGGTCTCTGCCAGCGCGACACCGTTCTCGAACACCGAGGCCTGGCCGTCCCACGCGAGGTCGGTTGTCGATTCGCCTGCCCCGGCCGCCGCATACAGATAAGCCGCGAGACAGCGCGCCGACTGCGATCGGCAGAGCAGCCGCCTAGTTTCGGCCTTGCCGATGGTGATGTTACTGGCCGACAGATTCGCCAGCACAGTCGCGCCCGCCACCGCCGCTTCCCCACTCGGCGGATTGGGCACCCAGATGTCCTCACAGATTTCCGCGTGCACAACGAATCCGCGCAGATCTTCCGCGGCGAATAGCAGATCCGGCCCGAAGGGCGCGGCATGGCCGCCGACCGTGACCTCCTGGCCCTCGGTGCCGTCGCCGCTGACGAAATGCCGAGTCTCGTAGAATTCCCGGTAGTTGGGCAGATGTATTTTGGGCACCACGCCGAGCAGGCATCCCCGATGGATTGCAAGCGCGCAGTTGTACAGAGCGCCCGCGTGACGGATCGGCGCCCCCACAAGCAGAAGCGGCGTCATGTCGGCAGAGGCGGCGACCACGGTGCCGATCGCTGCCTCGACCGCATCCAGCAGTGCCGCCTGTTGCAGCAGGTCGCTGATCGCGTAGCCGGAGACGCCGAGCTCCGGAAACACCGCAAGCGCA
>DATNEJ010000109.1:0-16369 GCA_035606775.1 Acetobacteraceae bacterium
GTTTCCGCCTGATCCTCGGTCATCACCTGGAAACTCACCGCCTCGTTCGGCGTAAAGTTGGGGCCGCCGTTCAGACCGACAAAGGCCTGGCCGAGCACGGTGAATTCGACCGTCAGCTCGCTGTCCTGTTCACCGCCAGGATAATCGGATGGCGATTGAAGCACCTGTCCGACATGGCTGTCGGGAAAGGTTGCGGCGTAGAACTCCGCCGCTTTGCGTGCCTCGCCATGGTCGAACCACAGACAGGTGACGATTTTTCCGGACATAGAACACCGCTCACAAGCGTTGATGCGTATCTCGATAAGGACGTGCTCGATACATGTCGATGAAGGTCCGCTTCAAGATCGGGTTATTCGTTTGGGGCAAACTGAGACAATACCAATGAGCGCTGTGACTTGACGGAGCGACCGCGCCCGCTTTTCGGGTCCCAATCACTTGAGGTAGCGCCCGATGCCGATCGTGACTGGCTGCGAAACTGGCATCGACCGCGTGAGCGCCGGCCGCTATCAGGTTCTGGCCCGCATACCCGGGGGCTGTGGCCGAGATTTCCGCTCCATCGGGTGCGGAAGCGTTCCTCGGCGCTATGCCATTTACAATGGCACTGGTCATCGCCGCACTGCAGCAAGCCGACCGACCATGAGCGGCAGCTGTCAGCCCCCCAGCTCATCCAAGCAATTGCGCCCCCAAGGGTGCCCTTTTGCCAGGCGGCAAACAACGTCATCCCGCAGCGCGACGTGGTGAACCGCGGATGTCGCTGCCTTCTCCTTGACCCTTCGCCGCCACGGCACGACAACCGGCATTGCCGGTTCCGGCAGGCAGGGACGCTCCGATGGAACAGAAATCAGCCTATGACGCCGCCTACAGCGCTTGGCAGCGCGATCCGCAGGCCTGGTGGGCAGAGGTCGCGGACGGCATCACGTGGACCCGCCGCTGGGACAGGGTGTTCGACCCGGCCCTCGGCGCGTACGGCCAGTGGTTCGCCGGCGCCATGCTCAATACCTGCTACAACTGCCTGGATCGCCACGTTGCGAACGGGCGGGCCGGGCTGACCGCGCTGATCTGGGACAGCCCGATGACCGGGCGGGTCGAGACCTTCACCTATCGGCAACTCCTCGACCGCACCGCAAAGCTGGCCGGCGCCCTGGCGAAACTCGGCGTTGCGCGTGGAGACCGCGTCGTCATCTACATGCCGATGGTGCCGGAGGCCGCGATCGCCATGCTTGCGGCCGCCCGCCTGGGCGCCATCCATTCCGTCGTGTTTGGCGGCTTTGCCGCCGCCGAACTGGCCACGCGCATCGCGGATGCGCGCCCTAAGGTCATCGTCTCCGCGTCCTGCGGGCTCGAGCCGGGGCGTGTGGTCGCGTACAAGCCGCTGCTGGATGCGGCCATCGCGCTGTCGCCGCACAAGCCCGACGCCTGTCTCGTTCTTCAGCGCGACGCGCTCAAAGCCGAGCTGGTTCAGGGGCGCGACCATGATTTCCGTGAGGCGGAAGCCGCCGCCGAGCCGCATGACTGCGTCCCGGTCGGTGCGACCGATCCGCTGTACATCCTCTACACGTCCGGCACGACCGGACGCCCCAAGGGGATCGTGCGCGACAATGGCGGGCATGCTGTTGCGCTGTGGAACTCGATGCGGATGATCTACGGCGTCGATGCCGGCGATACTTGGTGGACGGCGTCCGACGTGGGCTGGGTGGTCGGACACAGCTACATCGTCTACGGGCCGCTGATGCGCGGGTGCACCTCGGTGATGTACGAAGGCAAGCCGGTCGGTACGCCCGACGCCGGCGCGTTCTGGCGGGTCTGCGCGCAGCACGGCGCCAAGGTTCTGTTCACCGCCCCCACCGCCATGCGCGCCATCAAGCAGCAGGATCCGGACGGCAAGCGCGCGGCACAGCACGACTTGTCGAAGTTGGAGGCGCTGTACCTCGCGGGTGAGCGCTGCGATCCGCCGACGGCCGTCTGGGCCGCCGGCATGCTGGGAAAACCCGTGGTGGATCACTGGTGGCAGACCGAGACGGGATGGCCGATCACCGCCGGCTTCCGCCAGTTCGGCCTGTTCGCCTTCAAGCCAGGCTCCGGTGGCCGTCCCGCGCCGGGCTACGACCTGCACGCGCTGGACGATGCGGGCAAGCAACTGCCGCGCGGCCAGACGGGCAACCTCTCGCTTCGTCTGCCGCTGCCGCCTGGCTGCGGCCCGACCCTGTGGCAGAACGATGCTGGCTACCACGCCGCCTATCTCGCGGATTTCCCCGGCTGGTACCGCACCGGCGACGCGGGCCTGCTGGATGAAGATGGCGATGTCTGGGTGATGGGCCGCACCGACGACATCATCAACGTCGCCGGCCATCGCCTGTCCACCGGCTCGATGGAGGAAGTCCTGGCATCCCATCACGACGTCGCCGAATGCGCGGTGGTCGGTGCGAAGGACGCGCTCAAGGGCCAGGCGCCGATCGGGCTTGTCGTGCTGAAGGCGGGCGTCAGCCGGCCCGAACAGGAGGTGTCGGCGGAGTTGGTGGCGCTGGTGCGGGAACGGATTGGACCGGTCGCCGCGTTCAAGGAGGCGCGGGTGGTGCCGCGCCTGCCCAAGACCCGTTCCGGCAAGATCTTGCGGGCCAGCATTCGCGGCATTGTCGATGGCGAGACAGTGCCGGTGCCGCCGACCATCGAGGATCCGGCCGCTCTGGAGGAGGTCGCGAGAGCATTCCGTGGCTGACAGGCAACTGTCTCGATAATAATAAAATAGCGAGATTATTGTCGCATATTAACACACGCCAACCGGCGGAACGACCGCTAACATCCTTCGGAACGGCGCGGGCTCGCTCGCCGGATGAGTCTCGGCCGAGGCCTGAGGCGTCCGCGAGCGACGGTCCTCTGGTGGCCGTGCCTACCGGAGTGCGCATGTGATGCCAGCGGGCCGATCTCCTGAGTTCCGGCGAGGCGGTTGGCGGTTCGGCTTGGAGCCAGTTGGGTGCAGAGGGAAGCGCCGAACAGGCTCTACCGCTTTGTTTGTTCACGTGATTCACCTCTCCGGTGAGGCCGCCTGCGATGGTCACGCTGAGTCGCGGTTTGATCGCGTGATTCACGTCTCCGGCAATTCCACCTTCGACGATCACGCTCCGGCGGCATCGCTCCTTGCGCAGCAGGTCGCATGACCGTCGGCCAAAAACTTGGCTTTCTGGTGCTCGCTGCCTTGTTGGCGGCCCAGTTGGTGACGGCTGCCGTCATTCATCACATCGTGCGTTTGCAGATCGAGGCCGACGGGCGTTCGACCCTCATTGCATCAGCCGGCCGGCTCGCGCGCCAGGTCGGCACCCGCGGCGACCAGATCGCAGCGGACCTGACAGCTGTCCGGGACGACGCTTCGCTCGCGCCGATGGGTCGCCAACCGGACGGCGCGGCGCTTTTCGCGGCGTTCGCCCGACGCGATCCGCATTCACTGGTCACCCGCCTGCTGCTGCTCCACCCGGCGGGTGACATCGCGTTCGATACGATGCAGGGACTGCCGTCGGGTACGCGGCGCATCGCCCCGGCCGTGTTGCAGGCGGCGTCGAAAACCGGGGCAGCGCAAAGCATCGCGTCCCTGTCCGGTGGGCCGCACTGGATGATCGTCGTCCCGGCCGGCACGCACGACCCGGCGGACTTCCTGGCTGCGGCAATCCCGCTCGACGCACGCTTGCTGGCACGCCTCAGCGAGGAAGCGTCGACGGTCCGGACTCTTGTGCTTGTCGATGCGGCCGGCCACTGGACCACACTCGCGGGGGATCGGGGGAAGTTGCCGCCGTCGGATGCCCCGCCTGGCGATGCCGCCGCCGTTGTTGCCGGCGGCGGCACCGGGCTGCTTGCACTCAGCGCGCAGGTCATTCCCCCCGCATCTTCTGCTGCCGCTGCCGGCCAGCCCCACGCCGCCGTGGCCATGACCTATGATGTGACCGCCCGGCTCGGCCGCTATCATCTTGAGCGTGTGCTTCTGATCGATGGGCTCGTGGTCGGTCTGACCGCCGCGGTGATGATCGCGCTGCTGGTCTCCAGCATGATCGGCCGCCCGCTTGCGGGCCTGGTGACGCAGACCAGGCGGATCAGCCGCGGCGATCTCACGCCACCGCCAACATTGCGTCGCCGCGACGAAATCGGCGCGCTGAGTGCCGCGCTTGGTGCGATGCTCCGCGCCTTCACCCGCCGCGAAACGCAGGTGCGTGAGGAAGCGCTGCGCGATCCGGTCACCGGACTGCGTAACCGGGCCGCCTTCCTGGAAGCGATCCAACCAGGCATGACCAACGGGTCCGCCGCGATCCTTGTTATTGGCTTGGTCAGGCTGCAGGAGATCGCCAACACCCTCGGCCACGGCATCGCCGATCGCGTCCTCCGTCACACCGCCCTCCGGCTCGGCCGGTTGCTCGCCGACGCGGATATTGCCTGTCTGGGCGGGCGCACCTTCGCGGCCTTTCTGCCGGGGGTGGACGAACCTGTCGCGCGTGCGCTTGCCGCGACGATCGTCTCCCATTTCGAATCGCCCTACAGCAACGGCGATCTGGCGATCGACACCGTGGCTGCTGTCGGCATCGCTCTGTTGCCCCTGCATGGCGAGCAGGCCGAGCCGCTGTTGCGGCGAGCGGAGGTCGCGTTTCAGGGTGCGTTGAAATCGGAACCGCGCTGGGCGCTTTACGACCCGGCGACAGACCCGCATACGCCGGAACGGCTCTCCCTGATGAGCGAACTGCGCCAGGGATTCGGCAGCGGCGAATTCGTGCTTGCGTATCAGCCCAAGCTGCATCTGCCGACCCGGCGGATCCTCGCCGTCGAGGCGCTGGTGCGATGGCATCATCCGCGGCACGGACTGGTTCCGCCGGACCTGTTCGTCCCGCTGGCGGAGGAAACCGGCAACATCCGCCACCTGACCCGCTGGGCGCTGCGCACCGGGATCGGGCAGGCGGCGGCGTGGCGTGCCGAAGGCATCGACGTGCAGGTGGCGATCAACCTGTCCGCACGCGATCTGAGCGACAGCGCCTTGCCGTCCGCGGTTGCCTCCTTGCTCGAGGAGGCCGGCGTGGGCACCAGCGCCATTTCCCTTGAGGTCACCGAGAGCGCCATCATGGCGGACCCCGCGGCGGCGATCGCCGTGCTGCGCGAATTCAGTGAGCGTGGCATCGATGCCGCGATCGACGATTTCGGTGTCGGACAGACGTCGCTTGCGTACCTTCGTTCGCTGCCGATCCGTGAGATCAAGATCGACAAGACCTTTGTGCAGCGGATCGTGGAGGATGAGGACGACCGCAAGATCGTCCGCTCCGTTGTCGAGCTGGGCCACAGCCTCGGCCGCAAGGTCAGTGTCGAAGGCGTGGAGGATGCCGCCACGCTCTCCATCCTCGCATCACTCGGCTGCGATCATGCGCAGGGCTACTACATCGCACGTCCGTTGGTCGCCGACGCGCTTGCGGCCTTCGTGCGTCAGCCGCCCAAGCTGGTTTCGGCCGCCGGTATGCCCGCCTGACAGGGCGGCCCGCCGCCGGCGGTCTGTATCGCAGGTCCTGATTAGGTTAGGATCGCTCGATGGCCCGTCTCAGCGTCAATCTCAACAAGGTCGCTTTACTGCGCAATTCGCGCCGCACGGGTGTGCCTGACCTGTTGCGCTTTGCCCGGCTTGCGCTGGATGCCGGCGCGCAGGGCCTGACGGTGCATCCCCGGCCGGATGAGCGGCACATCAGGGCAACCGATGTCCCAGCGTTGGCGGAGCTGATGCGGCCAGTGCGTCCGGCGATCGAATTCAATATCGAAGGCTTTCCGGATGAGCGCCTGATGCGCATCCTGCGGGAGATCCGGCCGGAGCAATGCACGCTGGTGCCCGACGCGCCGGATGCCTTCACCTCGGAGGAAGGCTGGAAGCTCGATGCGGCGCAGATGCCATTGGCGCGCGACTCTATCGCTTCGATCAAGGCGCTGGGCTGCCGGGTAGTGCTGTTCATCGATCCGGATCCCGCCGTGGTCCCGCGTGTCCGGGAGGCCGGGGCAGATGGGGTGGAGATCTACACCGGCGGCTATGCGGCGGCGTTTCGCGACGGCAGGCATAGCGGATTGCTGGAAGCGATAGGTGCTGCGGCGCTGCGGGCGAAAGATGTCGGTCTGGTCGTCAATGCCGGCCATGACCTGAACCTGAGTAACATCCCGCCGCTGATGAATGCGGTGCCGTTTCTGGCGGAGGCGTCGATCGGTCATGAGTTGACGGCCGACGCGCTGGAGGCGGGTTTTGCCGCGACCGTTGCAGCGTACGCAGCGGCGCTGCGCGTCCCTCAGCCATAGGTCATAGCACGCGGCGTTGGCGTGGTGGGTGCACCTCACTTCGGGTGTGATCGCGTGGCTGGGGCGCAGGGCCGCGGTCAGGCGGGATCGACCTCCTGCTCGATCGCCGCTCCGTGGTCGCGTTCGGCTACGGCGAGATCGTAGTTCGCCTGGCGATTGATCCAGAATTTCGCCCCGGTGCCGAGATAGCGGCCGAGCCGGAGCGCTGTTTCGGCGGTGATGGCGCGGCGGCCGCGCAGAATGTCGGTGATGCGGTTCGCCGGCACCCGCAGCTTGAGTGCCAGCGCGTTGCCGGTCAGGCCGCGCGCGTGCAGTTCGGCGGCCAGGGTCTCGCCCGGATGCGACGGCGCAAGCGGAACGGGGCCTTCGTAGAGGAAGACTTCGTCGTCTTCCGTGGATTGTGGGGCGGCGCGGGTCATGACGGCGAGATCCATGTCAGTGCGGGTCCATGATGTGAACGTCGTAGGCGTCGCCGTCGTGGAAGCGAAACAGGACGCGCCAACCGGCATTCACGTCGATCGACCAGTAGCCCCGCTTGTCGCCCTTCAACTTGTGAAGGCCGACGCTGTTCAACGCTGACAGGGCGGCAAGGCCCGGTGCGTCGTTGAGTTCGTTCAGCCGCTGCCGAGCGAGGCGAACATCCATCCCGGAGAAGCGGGACTTGCCTTGTTCGACGAACTGCCGTGTCGCGGAGCCCTTGATCGAGCGGATCATGCACGCCCCCTTTCGCCGGGGACAATGCGTGTCCGAGGTTAAGGGAGGGTTTATGCCCGCGAAGAAAGACTAATACGCCAAATATAGTATGTCAAACGTATTTTCACCGATCAAAGAAACCGCAATGCCAGGAATCCGCCGACGATCCCGATTGCCAGGGCGCTCAGGACCAGGGACAGCCGCCGCTCGATGAAGTCCCGCACCGCGTCGCCGAAGAAGTGCAGCAGCGCCGCGACCAGGAAGAACCGAGCGCCGCGGGTTGCTACACTCGCCGCCATGAACACCCAGAAATCGAACCGGGCCGCGCCGGAAGCGATGGTGACGATCTTGTAGGGGATCGGCGTCAGCCCTTTGATCAGGATGACCCACAGCCCGTACTGCGCATACAGGGCCTGGAAGGCCGCAAACCGTTCACCATAGCCGTAGAAGTCGATCAGCGGACGTGCGAGCTGGTCGAACACGGCATAGCCGATGAAATAGCCCAGCGCCCCGCCGGCAACGCTCGCCAAGGTACAGATCAACGCAAAGTGCCACGCGCGCCGGGGACGAGCGAGCGCCATGGGGATCAGCAGCGCATCGGGCGGTACCGGGAAGAAACTGCTCTCAGCGAACGCGATCGCCGCCAGCCACCATGGCGCACGGGGGGAAGCCGCCAGCGCCAGGGTGCGGGCGTAGAGGGATCGAAGCATGCTGCCCCTTACCAGACGCCGGCGCGCCTCGTCACCGGTGCCGATGCCAAGGCCTTACGGCCGGTTCGTCCGCAGGAACATGCGCACATGGCGCAAGGCCAGGGGAAGCCGCTCCTTGGGTTCCTTCCAGGGATAGAAGCTGACCTGGGCATTTGGCGCCAGGCATGCGCTTTCCATCGCCACGGCAAACGGGTGCGCCGGGATGTCGTCGGGTAACACCAGAACGGGTGTCTGGCAGGTGCGCACGAAATCGCGCGTCACGGTCAGGACGAAGTCGGGATTCGACCGATACATCTTCGTCAGGAACGCATCGACCATTCCCATCGTGATGTCGGACCGGCGCGCGCTCAACTGCGGTCCCCAACCCGTGATGTTGTTGTTGTAAAACAGCTCTGGCATTTCCGGTCGGACACCGCTCGGCTGGACCAGCACCGCGGCGGCGATGCGGTCGGAAGCGCGGCGCAGCAAATTCCAGATGAAGGGGCCGCCGATGCAGAACCCCATCACCAGGAATTTCCTGATGCCCAGATGCTCCATCAAGCCAAGCTGGTCATCGGCGTAGGCGTCCCAGGGCCGGTCGATTTCGAGCGGGCCGGAGGACTCGCCGCCATTGGCGTTGCGCAGGTCCATCGTGATGCAGCGATACTCGTTCTTGAATTCCTCCAGCGGGTTGAACGGCGCGCTGCCGCTCAGGAAGGATATCGTCGAGTTCAATCCTCCGCCCGGAATGATCAGTATCGGAAAACCCGAACCGGCCTCTTCGTAGTGAATGCGGACGCTGCCCTTTTCATAGAACGGCATGGCGGTTCCTCCCCATCGAGCCAGATACCCGTTCCCGCAGCGTGCGTCCCGGCGGCGGCATTGTCCATGGCCGGTGCAGCTCGGTCGCGTCTGATGGTGGCACTGATATCGGCGGTCGTTCTCTATCATTATTGGTGAGAAGCGCGGCTGTGCGCTTTCTTCCTGTGCGCATAACGCATAGGACATCCGTCAATACTTCTGTAAGCTGCCATGCGCAGTACAGAACAGAAGTTTGAAACGCAGTCATCCGGCAGCGCCAAAGGAGTCGGAACGCGGATCGATGGAAGCCGCTGTATCAGCCCGCATGCGTGTCGGAGACCCCGGCACGTCGATCGTGTCCAGGAATGCCGGATGACCGAGCGCCCCGCTCTCTCGCGTTGAGTACCGCGCCTACAGCGCGAGCAACTGATCGCGCAATTCCGCGTTGCCACGCAATTCGGCGGCCGGGCCGCTGTGGCGGACGCTACCTTTCTCCAGCACATAGACCCGGTCGGCCAGGGCCAGCGAGAAATCAACTCCCTGTTCCGCCAGGAGGATCGTCAGGCCCTGCGCCTTCAACTCGCTGGTCTTCTCCAGCAGCATTTCCACGACCAGCGGCGCCAGGCCTTCCGACGGCTCATCCAGCAGCAGCAGCTCCGGGTTGCCCATCAGGGTGCGGGCGATTGTCAGCATCTGCTGCTCCCCGCCCGACAGATAGCCGCCCATCCGGTTGCTCAGCCCGCGCAAGGCGGGAAAGAGCTCATACACCGCATCGATGTTCCATCGCCCGGGGCGCCGGGCAGCGCGGCTGGCGATATCAAGATTCTCCCACACCGTCAGTTCGGCGAAAACGCGGCGATCCTCAGGCACGAAGCCGATGCCCGCACGTGCGATCCGGTGCGGCGCCCAGCCGGCGATATCGGTGCCCTTCCACACCACCCGGCCGCTCGTCGGTCGCAGCAGCCCCATCACCGAGCGCATGGTCGTGGTCTTGCCGACCCCGTTGCGACCCAGCAGGCACACGCACTCGCCGGCCATCACGTCCAGCGAGATGCCGAACAGCACGCGGCTAAGGCCATAGGCCGTGTAGATTTCCTCGACGTTCAGTAACTGGGTCATCGCTCGTGCACCAATCCATGTCCCAGATAGACGCGGCGCACCTCGGCATCCGCGCGGACAGCCTCGGGAAGTCCTTCCGCGATGATCTTTCCCTGATGCAGCACGGCGATCTTCTGCGCGATCGAGAACACCACCTCCATGTCATGTTCGGTGAACAGCAGGGTGAGGTCGCGTTCCGAAGCAATGCGCTCCAGCAGCCGGATGGTGTTTTCGGTTTCCGTCGCCGACATGCCGGCTGTCGGTTCGTCGAGCAGCAGGATGCGCGGGTCGCTCGCCAGGGCGAGACCCAGTTCAAGCTGCTTCTGGTTGCCGTAGCTCAGCGTGCCGGCAATCGTATCTTCCTGGTCCAGAAGGCCGATCGAATTGAGCAGCGCGGTGGTCTCGGTGCGATAGAGCGAGTCCGAGCGCCGCCAGAAATTGGCTCCCCGGCCGTGATGCACCAGGTACGCGGCCTGCAGGTTCTCGAACACCGTCAGCTTAGGAAAGATATTGGTGTGCTGGAACGAGCGGCCGATCCCCATGCGGCACATGCGGTGGGGCGCCACCCCGGTGATGTTGCGGCCATCGAGCAGCACCTTGCCGGTGTCCGGCTGCAGGTGTCCGGTGATGAGATTGAACAGTGTGGATTTGCCGGCACCGTTCGGGCCGATCACCGCCGCGATCTGCCGGGTTTCGACCGTCAGGCTCACGTCGGAGACAGCCTTGAAGCCGCCGAAAGATTTGCTCAGTCCGGAGATTTCAAGCACGGCGGCGGCCTCGCATTCGGATCCACAGATCATGCAACCCACCGACGATGCCGCCGGGGAAGGCGAACAGCAGGATCAGCAGGATCGTCCCCAGCACAAATGGCCAGTACTGGGTAAAATCGGTGATCCACTGATTGAGCCACACCAGCGCCAGCGCACCCACTGATGGGCCCCAGAAGAAGCCGATGCCCCCGAGCAGGGCCATGATCATCACCTCGGCCGATTTCGACCAGAACACGTAATCGGCAAAGACACCGCGGCTGAAGATGCCGTAGAGCGCGCCGGCGAACCCGGCGAACGTTCCGGCGACCACGAACGCCGCAAGCTGGTAGGCGCGTACGTTGACGCCGATGAAGGCCGCACGCTCCGGGTTGTCGCGGACCGTGGTTAACACCCGGCCGAACGGTGACTGCGTGATCCGGTACAGGATCGCCAGGCAGACGGCGATGATGGCGATCGCAAGCAGGTAGAACTGCTCATTGGTCCGCAGGTCGCCCAGGCCGGGGATGGAGGACATCCAGTCGAGATTGGGAAACGGGATTTCCGGCAAGCCCTGGTCGCCACCGGTCAGGTCATTCCACTTGTAACAGATTGCCCAGACGATCTGTGAGAACGCCAGGGTCAGCATCGCGAAGTAGAGCTTGATCAGCCGCACGCAGAAATAGCCGGACACCAGGGCGAAGAGTGCGGCGCAAAGGCCTGCCGCGGGAAAAGCGATGATGAACGGCAGTTCATACGTCTTCATCAGAATGCCGCATGCATAGGCACCCACGCCGAAATACGCGACATGTCCGAAGGAGACGAGGCCCGTGGTGCCGAGCAGAAGATTGAGGCTCACGGCAAACAATGCGTCGATGGCGATCTGCTCAGCCAGGAACGTATCGTAGCGCGTGCCAACCCAAGGGATGGTGGCTGCGAACAGGAAAACGATCAGGACCCAGGGGATACGGCGGGCGGTCATTTCAGTGGCCTCCCGAACAGACCCCATGGACGTACGATCAGGATGACGGCCATCAGGGCAAACACCGAGAACAGCGAGAAGCTGGGGAAGACCAGGATACCGAACGACAGCACCTGGCCGTAGATGACGGAGCCCCAGAACGTGCCCCAGAAGGATCCCATCCCGCCGATCACCACGACGATGAAAGCCTGCACGATGATCAACACGTCCATGCCCGGCACGATGCTCTGGATCGGTGTGACCAGGGCGCCGGAAAGCCCGGCCAGGAATGAGCTGAACACGAACATTCCTGTGTAGATCAGGCCGACATTGGCACCCAGTGCGTCCAGCATCTCCCGGTCCATCTGCGCGGCGCGGACCATCCGTCCGATCCCGGTGCGGTTCAGCATCCACCAACCGAAAAAGGCGATCGCCGGTCCCACCAGCAGGATGAAGAGATTGTAGGTCGGCTGCACGGTGCCGAACATCGGGATGCTGCCGCTCAAGGCCGGTGGCGTCGACACCGATAACTGGCCGACGCCCCACAGGAATTTCGCCACGTCACCCAGGATCAGCACCAGCGCATAGGTGAAGAGAAGCTGATAAAGCTCCTCCCGGCCGTAGAGCGACCGGAAGAACAGCCGCTCGACGACCAGCCCGAGCAGCCCGACCGCGCCTGCTGCGAACAATGTCGCTAGCCAGAAACCGCCGATCCAGGGCTCGAACCACCGCATGCCCTGCCAGGCCAGATAGGCCCCGAGCATGTAGAATGAGCCGTGCGCGAAGTTGATCACGCGCATGACCCCGAACACCAGCGATAGTCCCGATGCGATCAGGAACAAAAACATCGCTGTGGTCAGGCCGCCCATGAACTGGCTGAACAGAAGCGAGCTGGCCACTGCTATTCAATTCCCAAAATGACGCCGCCCGGGGTCACGTCTGGATCTCGGGCGGCGTTGCTTGTTTGACGGATTGTCAGTTCGACGGGAAAGACGTCGGCAACATCTCTGGGTCTTTGATGACCGCGAAAGGATACTTCGGGTCCTTGACCATCACGCCCCAATATTCCGGCGCGAACGTCTCGTGCGACTTGACGCTGATCGTCCGCTTCCCCACCGGTGTATCGAAGGTCAGGCCGAGCAATGCCTTGGCAACAGCGTCGCTCTTGGTGCTGCCCGCCTTATTGATGCCATCGGCAAGGGCGTAGATCGACTCATAGCCAATGACCGACCAGCCGGAGGCATATTTCGTCTTGGCGAAAGCGTTCAGGTCCGCGATGAACTTCTTATGCTCGGGCGGCTCGTTGCCGAGCCAGATCACCGGGTCATAGCTGTCGCCTATGACGCCGTACGGATAGTCGTTGCCCAGGGCCCGCGCCTCATCCGTGGTGCCGATCTCCCCACCGTCGATCAGGCGATTGTTGATCGCCTTGAAGTAGCCGCGTGGCGTGGCCTGCTTGGAAAAGGTGACGAAATCGCCGGCAAACAGGGAACAATAGACCGCATCCGGCTTCTTGCTCATTTGCGCGGTGATGAAGGCTGTGAAGTCGGGTTCACCCAGCTTCGGCCACTGCGAGTCCACGATCTTGATGTCGGGACGGAGCTTTTTCAGCGCCGCGATGAAGGCATTGATCGAGTCGTGGCCATAGGCATAGTCGGGGGCGATCGTGGCGACGGTTTTCACATCCTTCCACCGCGCCATCAGCGTCGCCCCCGCAAGCCCTTCGACATCCGTGTTTGACGCGATGCGAAAAATATACGGGTGTATGTGCTTCTCGTCAGTCAGGATCGTACTTTTTGAGGACGGCGCGATGAAGACGATCTTGTTCTCCTTCGCGACCGTCGATACCGCCGGCGCCTCGGCCGACGTCAGGGTGCCCACAAGGAAATCCACATTGTCCTTGATGATCAGTTCGCGCGACAGCCGCACGGCTTCATCGGCGCTGGCCTTGCTGTCACGCGGCAGCAGCTTCAGCTTGCGGCCGAGCACGCCGCCTTTGGCATTGATCTCGGAGGCCGCCAGTTCGGCGCCCTTGAGGATGGGTTCGCCATAAACGGCCGTCGGGCCCGACAGTGGTATTGGAAAGCCGATGGTAATGTCGGCCGCCATAGCCGACAGCGGCCAAAGTGCGGACGCGACTAACGCCGCGGCCAGATACCGGCACGATCGCATGAACAGACTCCCTGTAGCTTTTATAAGACCCGGCGATTATTTCGCTCGACGCTGCTGCTTTAAGCCATCATCGTTTGCGCCGTCAACGCCTGTCAAGCGAACGTCCGGACATGTGTCGTCCATGGGCGGGACAACTCCGCAGACCCTGCCTGGACCATCTCGCGCCTGGGTTCCCGGCCAACGCCGCAATTCCCGGCCCACACCGCGGTTCCGTCCGGTTGCCAAACCGCAAGGCTGCGCCACAACCCGGAGTCAGACAGGCAGCCGCAACAACCTGTCCGCGTTGCCGTGGGCGATCTTCGCGCGATCGGCGGGCGAGACCGGCAGCGCGTCCAGGAACGCCCGGCCCCGGGCGTTCGAGGCGAACGGGTGATCGACCGAGAACAGGATACGGTCCACGCCGAACGTCATCAGCGCCGCCACGAACGGCACCATTGTGAAGAACCCGCTGGTGGTGATCCAGACCTGATCGAGGATGGCCTGCCGCACCGGGCGCTGCAGCCGCACCTTCGCTTCGGCCGCAGTGGTTTCGTCGATGCGGTCCAGCATGAAGGGCAGCGCCTCCCCCATGTGGCCGATGACGATCTTCAAGCGGGGATGGCGGTCCAGCGCACCGCTGAGCACGAGGCGCAGCGTGTGGATCGCGGTCTCGGCGTGCCAGCCCCAGGCGGACAGCGCCAGGGTGAAGCTGAAATTGCCGGGCAACCCGTCGTAATAGGCGCCGCGTACGGGCGGTGCCGGGATACCGGGATGCAGATAGAGTGGCACATCGAGTGCCTCGGCACGGGCCAGGATCGGCGCGAACATCGGATCGTCGAGAAAACGGCCATCCGTAGCGCCGTTTACCAGCGCACCGTGAAAGCCGAGCTGCTTGACGGTACGTTCCAGTTCCTCGGCCGCACGGTCGGGGGACAGCATCGGCAGGTGGGCAAAGCCGCGGTAGCGGGTCGGGTGGCGGGCACAGGCTTCGGCCAGAGCGTCGTTGTAGGCACGGGCAAGATCGACGCCGGCCTGGCCCGGCACCAGGTCGGCGCCGGGACCGGCAACCGACAGCACCTGCACGCTGATCCCGCTGGCGTCCATGTCGGCGAGGCGGGCCGCGCCCAGGTCGGCCAACTCATCGCGCTTGATCGACTGCGCCCAGACGAAGCCAGGGCCAGGAAAGCCCCGACGTGCGATCGCCTCAGGGGAGATGCCGGCGACGATGGAAGGGACGGTGTAGTGTTCCTCCAGGGCGACGATGCGCATTTTGTTTTTCCTTTGTACCGGCGGACAGCAACGCCTGGGCCGCATTCAGCCATGAACCTCGGGCTGTGGTGAAGTGGCTTGCCCCGCGCTGGTTGTTGTGCGGTGCGAAGTGGCTGATCGCCGATGACTCGCGGTGTCGGAAAAATGCGGCCGTGGCTCCCCTTGAATGGCCGGGATTACCAACCTTGTTGGGATGATCGGTTTGTGCACAGGACCGCAGCGGGACGGGCTGGGAAGGCTTCGCAGGGGCGGCCATCTTTCGCCTTCCCCAATCATCGGGAGGACAGCATGAGTGAGCATGGACAGTCGGTCAGTGGCCCGGATTTCAGGCAGGGTATTGCGGTTGCCGATCTTGCCGACGGTGCCATGCTCCTTGGCCATGTCGACGATACGCCCGCGCTGCTCGTCCGGCGCGGGAACGACGTGCTGGCGATCGGCGCAACCTGCACCCACTACAGCGGACCACTTGCCGAAGGTCTCGTGGTCGGTGACACGATCCGCTGCCCATGGCATCACGCCTGTTTCAGCTTGCGCGGGGATGCCGCGCCACGGCCGCCCGCACTGAACGACCTGCCGCGCTGGCGCATCGAGCTGCGCGACGGCACGGCATTCGTCCGCGAGGAGTTGCAGAGCCCGGCACCGCCGGCGCTGAGAGGCAGCGGATTGCCCGCCGCCATCATCATCGTCGGTGGCGGGGCCGCCGGCCATGCGGCAGCGGAGACGCTCCGCCAGGAAGGCTACGCCGGTGCCGTCACCCTGCTGAGTGCCGATGCGGCACCGCCATGCGATCGGCCCAACTTGTCCAAGGACTACCTTGCCGGGACCGCAGAACCCGACTGGATTCCGCTGCGGCCGGACGACTTCTATTCCCAGCACAACATCGATCTGCGGCTTGGTACGCGGGTTTCGGCGATCGATCCGCAGGCACACGCGCTCACGTTGGCGGACGGCAGCAGTCTGCGTTACGGCGCGCTGTTGCTCGCTACCGGCGCCGAACCGGTCCGGCTCAACGTGCCCGGTGCGTCATTGCCCCACGTGCACGAACTGCGCACGTTTGCGGACAGCAACGCCATCATCGCGCGTGCCGGCGCGGCGCGAAGCTGCGTCGTGATCGGCGCGAGCTTCATCGGCCTGGAAGTCGCTGCCTCACTGCGCACGCGGGGGCTGGACGTGCATGTCGTTGCGCCCGAAGCGCGCCCGATGGAGCGTGTCATGGGGCCGGCGATCGGCGACATGGTGCGCGGTATCCACGAATCGCACGGTGTGGTCTTCCATCTTGGCACAACCGTCGTCGCCATCGAGGAGAACGTGGCGACGCTTGCGACCGGGGAGCGGCTTGCCGCCGAGCTGGTGGTGGTCGGCATCGGGGTGCGCCCCGCGATCGCGCTGGCAACCGAAGCCGGATTGACAGTCGATCGCGGCGTGGTGGTGGACGAATTCCTGCGCACCAGTGCGCCGGACATCTTCGCGGCCGGTGACATCGCGCGTTGGCCCGACAAACTGACCGGCGAGCGGATCCGGGTCGAACACTGGGTCGTCGCGCAACGGCAGGGCCAGACCGCGGCACGCAACATGCTGGGCCAGCAGCGTCCCTTCGACGCCGTGCCGTTCTTCTGGAGCCAGCACTACGACGTGTCCATCACCTATGTCGGCCACGCCGAACA
>DATNEJ010000116.1:0-10789 GCA_035606775.1 Acetobacteraceae bacterium
GTCAGGCGCGCACTGCGATGCCCCGATCCCCCGCGACGGGTCATCGTGTCGTTCGACGCTGTCCATTTCGTCCAGCCGGAGTTGTTCTGGGAGAGAACGGTGCGCTTCGGCTTCCTCGACGCGCGCGATCTCGCGGAACTGAGGAACGTCTCCCGCCGGCTCGACGATCTTTCCGTGTATGAGGAACGCCATACGGACTCGTTGCCGTCATGGGTGCGCGACGGCATGTATCTGAGCCGCTTTCCCTCGACCCAATTCGCCAGCCTGGTGAAGAGCGGCGTGTTCATGCGGTGGTGGCAGAACCGCCGCATACTGGCAGCAGGTTTGCGGGCACGCGGCTATTATACGTTCGGCACCGCCGCGGGATCGGATGTCGTCGCGGGCGACGGACATCTCCCGCAATTTCGCCCGTTGCCAGTGCTGGACTGGTATTTCGACCGCCTGCTGGCCTTGCTGAATAAGCGAGGGATCGAAGTGGACTTCGTCTCCGTGCCGATGAACGACGCGACGTGGCAGGCCATGCAGCCGGTGGTGCGGCGAGATTTCGCGGCTTATCTCGATGCCTATGCACAACGCTATCCGTCGTTTCATGTGATCGGTGAGGTGACGCCGCACTGGCCCGACCGATGGTTCGGCGACGGCTTCGCGCATCTCAACCCGCTCGGCGCCGAACGGTTTAGTGTGCAGCTTGCGCAGTGGCTGGCCGCATCCGCACCCAGCCGTCTGGCGCGTGCTGTCGTCCCGCCGCCGGCTCAGCCGCGGCTGCAGGCCGCACCGCCGAGCACGCAGAATGAGGCGCAGAAGGGGTGGTTCAAAGAGATCGGGCTGGACGCCTCCGCCAGCGTGCGTCCCAGCTCGAAGCGTGGGTCATAGGCCAGCAGCGTGCAGGCCAGCACGACCGGATGCGCGCCGTCGTGACGCTTCACCACCATGCGTGACGAGGCACACATCACGTCCTGCGGCGATTTGTGCAGGATGCCCCAGCAGGCGGTGGTGATCTCCGGCACGTCCTTGGCTGGATCCATTTCTGGGAACAGCATCAGCCGCACCGGATCGAACGCATCCACCGGAACATCCAGTTCGGCGAACAGCCGCGCATAGCCCGCGCGAAGCTCGTCTTCGGACTCATCCGTGAACCGGCGCCCGGCCACATCCAGGGAGAATCCGTTGCGGGCCAGCCAGACCAGCCCGTCAATGGTCGGCGGCCAACTGCGCGGCCCGCGCTCCTTCTCATGCACGTCGCGCCGGTAATGATCCAGGGACACGCGGATCGTCAGGCGGCTGCCGTAGGTGTCACGCAGGTTAAGCAGGTCCGTTTGCCGCTTGCGCATCGGCTTCATCGCATTGGTCAGCACCAGCGCATGCAGGCCGCGTGAGACGACATCGTGCAGCATGCCGATGAGCGCCGGGTTCATGAACGGCTCGCCGCCGGTGAAGCCGATCAGGCTGGTGGGCAGCCCGTCGCGCGCGATCTCCTCCAGGTAGGCACGCACGTCATCCCGCGACAGATAGGCCAGCCGATCATTGCGCGGCGACGATTCGATGTAGCAGTTGCGGCAGGTCAGGTTGCACAGCGTGCCCGTGTTGAACCAAAGCGTGTTCAGCGCATCCAGCGCGACGCTGGCGCGCGTTTCCCCCTTGGCGGTTACCAGGGGGTCGGTGAATTTCTGCATGGCCCGCGACGGAGTGACGGGGCCGCGATCGATCTGGTCCATGAATGAGAGCCTTGCGGGCGAGTCTGACGGGATGCCGTGAACCGCGGACTATGCCATGATCGCGCGCCTTTCCGAACAGGAGACCACTTCATGGCCGGCGCGCTTGAACACCTGCTGGTTCTCGATCTGACCAGCCACCTGTCGGGGCCGTACTGTGCCATGCTGCTGGCTGATCACGGCGCCGACGTGATCAAGGTGGAATCCCCCACCGGCGACTCCGCGCGCGGCATGCCGCCATTCATCAACGGCGAGAGTGCCCCCTTCATGACCTGGAACCGCAACAAGCGGTCCGTTGTGCTGGATCTCAAGCAGAAGGAAGACAAGGAGGCCCTGTTGCGCCTGATCGACCAGGCCGACATCCTTCTCGAAAACTATCGTCCCGGCGTTCTCGCCCGCCTGGGCCTTGGCTGGCCGGTCCTGCATGAGCGTAATCCGCGGCTGATCCTGGGGTCGATCTCCGGTTTTGGGCAGACCGGCCCCTATGCGAGCCGAGGTGGTTTCGACCTGATCACCCAGGCGATGTCTGGGCTGATGAGCACCAACGGGCCGGCTGAGGGCGATCCGTTCCGGCTGCCGATCGCCATCTCGGACGTGACCGCCGGCATGTTCCTGGCGTTCGGTGTCCTGGCCGCGGTGGAATCGCGTCATCATTCCGGCCAGGGCCAGCACGTGGAAACTTCCCTGCTGGAGGCAGCGACGTCACTCGCGGTTTACGAGTCTGCGCATTATTTCGCCACCGGCACGCGGCCGGAGCGCATCGGCCAGGCACACCGCGGCAGCTCACCGTATCAATGCTTCGCCACCGCCGATGGACACATCACAGTCGGCGCATCGCAGCAGAAGTTCTTTGCACAGTTCTGCGCGATCGTCGGCCGGCCCGACCTCGTCGCCGACCCGCGCTTCCGCTCCAACGCCGAACGCGTCCGCCACAACGACGCCCTGGTTGCGCTGCTGGCCGAACCCTTGGCGACCCAGCCCTCCGCCCATTGGCTGAGCGAACTGGAAAAGGCGGGAATTCCGGCTGGCCCGGTCCTGCACTACGATGAGGTGTTCACCAACCCGCACATCCTGGCGCGCGAGATGGTGGCCGAGACGCACCATCCGGTCACCGGACCGTTCCGCACGCTTGGCGTCTCCGTGAAGCTGTCGGACACGCCCGGATCTGTACAGCGTGCCGCCCCCAGGCTGGGCGAGCACAGCGGGGAGGTTCTGGGCCGGCGCAAATCCGCCGCCGAGTGATCGGTTGCGGCGCCCGCCTATAAACATGGGTGCCCTATGGGTGCGGGTCCTCCTCGCCGTCCCGGATGTGCAGCAGGCCTGACAGTTCCCACCTGCGGCCGATCAGGTCCGAGAGGGTGAAACGATCCAGAACGGCCAGGAAGGCCTGTAATGCTTCCCCAACGGCATGGGTCAGCAGGCACTGCTCGCGGATGACGCATCCCTCGCCGTCCTGCAGGCACGGGACCATGGCAAAGTCCGGCTCGGACCGGCGTACCACCGCACCGACGCAAATCTGTTCCGGGGCGCGCGCGAGGCGCAGTCCGCCATGCTGGCCGCGCAATGTCTCGATGTCGCCTGCCTGCGACAATTTCTGCACGACCTTCATCAGGTGGTTGGGGGAAATCCGGTAGGCGTCGGCGATGTCCGCGATCGTGACCATCGTGCCCGGCCGCAACGCGACATAGATCAGCGTGCGCAGGGTGTAATCGGTGAACGTCGTCAGGCGCATACGCGTGTAGGCACGGAATGGAGCGAAATGGCACCGGATCGCGGCGGGGCGCGCGCGTCGCGGAGGGCCGTCACCGTCCAGAACAGGAGCGGAAACATTCGCGAATCATGCGCCTTGCAGGCGGGTTCGAACAAGCGATTCTTGCGGCGGGCGCGCGGGATAATCTGCGCTGTTCGCGTCCCGGAAGCCGTTTGAAGGCCCCGCTCGTCTTCCGGTTCTGCCCGGCTCTATCTGGCCTCGGCCAGCCGGTCGATGATGGCGGCGATGACGGTCTCGAACATCAGTGCGGTCAGGCGGCCGGTGTTCGTGTTCAGTCGCGACACGTGATAGCTGTCCGCCAGCAGCAACGCATCGGGCAGGCGGTGGATTTGCCCGTGTCCGAAGGGCGCCAGGCCGGTGCGCACGCGGCGTGCCTGCAGAACGGCCTTGTGCGCGACACCGCCCAATGCCAGCACTGCACGCAGGTTCGGCATGGCCGCCATTTCGGCTGCAAGAAAGCGATTGCAGGCGGCGATCTCCGCCGGCCGCGGCAGGTTTGCCGGCGGCACGCAGCGGACGCCGTTGGTGACCCGGCAGCCGATCAGGGTCATGCCATCTCCGGCTTCCGCGCCGTAGGTTCCCTTTGCCAGCCCGAAGCGCAGCAACGTCCCATATAGCAGTACGCCCGCGAAATCGCCGGTGAAGGGACGGCCGGTGCGGTTGGCGCCGCGCACGCCAGGTGCGAGACCAACAATAAGCAGCGGCGACTCGAGTGCGCCGAAGCTGGGCACCGGGCCATTGAACCATGTCGGGTTCGCGGCCCGGTTGGCCTGCCGATAGGCCACGAGGCGTGCGCAGAGCGGGCAGTCCCGCTCAGGTTCGGCGAGCATCGGCGCGGTACGATCCGGGGCGGATGCCGGGTCGGCCGGCGAACGGGTCACGATGCGGCTTGGTTCAGGCTACTGTGGCGGTCACGCTGCATCATGCGGATCGGCGTACGGTTCGGCCGGAGTCTGGCGGGCCGGCAGGCTGCGCACCCGGGGCTCGGTCTGGCGGCGGGTGAATTCCGGTGCAATCTCTGCCAGTTCCAGAAACTGGTCGGCCTGCCGCCGAAGCTCATCGGCGACCATCGGCGGGCTGGTGCGGATCGAGGAGACCACAGAGACGCGGACACCCTTGCGCTGCACCGCTTCCACCAATCTGCGGAAGTCCGAATCGCCACTGAACAACACCGCGTGATCCAGCCTGTCGGCAAGTTCCAGCATGTCCACGGCCACTTCGATGTCCATGTTGCCCTTGACCCGGCGCCGGCCCTGCGCGTCCGTGAATTCCTTGGCCGGTTTGGTAACGAGCGTATAGCCGTTATACGCCAGCCAGTCAGTGAGCGGCTTCAAGGGGGAATACTCGTCGGTCTCCAATACCGCGGAGTAGTAATAGGCACGAACGATATGGGTCTTCCTGCGGAAGTACTCGAGAAGATTTCGGTAATCCACGTCGAAGCCAAGGTTGCGCGACGCTGAATACAGATTGGCGCCGTCAATAAATAAGGCGGTTCGCTCATTCTGCAGGAAATGCATGATCGTCAACCTTATGCGGGTGGAAAAGACGTCGGGTGGAGGCGAAGCTACGCGGACCGGTGTAAACGGCTGACGCCGGGGCAGGCGCGAATATAACCATTACCCAATTTTGTGGAAGTCGAAATGACAATGCCGCGTGCAAGCCAATGATCCTCATTGCCATCGGTGCCAATCTGGGCGGTCCGGATGGTCGTTCGCCGATCGAGACCTGCCGATGGTCTGTTTCGATGATGGACTTGTTGCCAGGATTGCAATTGCGTGGTCTGTCAGGGTGGTACGAAACGGCACCGATACCGGTCTCGAGTCAACCGGCTTATATTAACGCCGTTGCCCACTTTGTCGTTGAACCATCTTGTCAAATCGATCCGACGGTGTTGCTCGCCGGCCTCATGGCGATCGAGGCGCGTGCGGGGCGGCCGTCCGCCGTGGACGGTCGGAGAAGCCCGAACGCTGCCCGGACGCTCGACCTGGACATCATCGACTTTGACGGGGTTGTCCGGGCCGCGCCCGACCCGATCCTGCCGCATCCGCGCGCCCATCTCCGGGCCTTCGTCCTGGCACCGCTCGCGGCTGTCGCGCCGGCCTGGGTGCATCCGGTGCTGGGGCGGACCGCCGGTGCCCTTCTGGCCGACCTGCCGCCGCAGCAGATCCGGCGGCTGTAGCCCCGATCTGTCATCAGGTGCTGCGGTTCCCAGGCCGTGCGTAGGGATGCGCCGCCCAGGATGACCAGCCCGGCGTGCCCGCCCCAGGATGCACGCATGGCAGGAAAGCATTGAATCATATGGCTTGCAAAGCAGGAATGGGGCGCTTAAGTGACTTCTTCCCCCGTAGCCGAATCCGGAGGCTGAGCGCATGGCGCGCGTCACCGTAGAAGATTGCGTCCAGAAGGTCCCCAACCGCTTCGAGCTGGTCCTGCTCGCGGCGCAGCGTGCCCGAAACCTGAGCCGCGGTGAAGAGCTGACCGTGGACCGGGACAACGACAAGAACCCCGTCGTCGCCCTGCGCGAAATCGCCGATGAGACGATCGACCTGCCGCGGATCGAGCAGGACCTGATCAAGTCCCTGTCGCGCGCCCCCGAGCCCGAGCCGGCCGACGAAGAGGTGCTGGACCTCATCCCCACCGACCAGAATATTTTCGGGCTGCAGGACGTGTCGGCCGAGGAAGAGACGGCCAGCCTGCCGGTCGAGAACGAGGACATCTCGCCCGAAGACATGGAAGCGGCCATCGAGGCGGAACTCGGCGGCCGGGCCAACCGGTAACGCGCCATGAACCGCGGGGGCGACGGCAGCGAGGCACCGAGGCCCGCGCCCGTCCCCTGGGCGCCGCCCTTCGCGCTGTCGCCTGACGGGACCACCGCCGCCCCGGACACCGAACGCCCGTCCCGCGCGCGGCCCCCCATCATCCGCCAGTTCGAGCTGACGGAGAAGGTGCACGCGTACGACCCCAAGGCCGATACCCGCATGATCGATGCCGCCTATGTGCTCGCCATGCAGGCGCACGGCACGCAGCGGCGCGACAACGGCGATCCCTACATAACCCATCCGGTCGCTGTCGCCGACATCCTGGCAGGCTACCGGCTCGACACCGCGTCCATCGCCACCGGTCTCCTGCACGATGTGATCGAGGACACCCCGGTCAAGCTGCCGGAAATCGAGAACAGGTTCGGCAAGGAAATCGCCGGGCTGGTCGACGGCGTCACCAAGCTCACCAGGCTCGAGCTGCAATCCGACCGGACCAAGCAGGCCGAGAACTTCCGCAAGCTCGTCCTGGCCATGAGCCGCGATATCCGCGTGCTGCTCGTCAAGCTCGCAGACCGCCTGCACAACATGCGGACACTTCACTTCGTCCGTGACGGGGAGCGGCGCACCCGGATCGCCCGCGAGACAATGGAGATCTACGCGCCGCTGGCGGAACGCATCGGCATGGATGCGGTGAAGACCGAGCTGCAGACCCTGGCCTTTATGCAGCTTGAACCCGAGGCCTATGCGACCATCCAGACCCGCCTGAATTTCCTGCGCGGCCAGGGTGCCGATGTCATCGATGAAGTGCGGCGCGAACTGGTGCGCGTCTGCGACGAAGGTGGGGTTCACGTCATCGAAGTGGTCGGCCGGGAGAAATCGCCCTATTCCATCTGGGAGAAGATGCATCGCCGGAACGTGGCGTTCGAGCAGCTTTCCGACATTATGGCGTTTCGCGTCGTCGTCTCCACTAAAAGCGATTGCTATGCCGCGCTCGGCGCCGTCCATTCGGCCTATCCGGTCATCGCCGGCCGCTTCAAGGACTACATCTCCACCCCCAAATCGAACGGCTATCAAAGTCTGCATACCGGCGTGACGCTGCGCGAGCCACGCAACCAGAAGATCGAAGTGCAGATCAAGACGCCCGAGATGAACGACGTGGCGGAAAACGGCGTCGCCTCACACTGGCTGTACAAGACGCGCGACGCCAAGGTCGATGCCAAGGATATCCAGCGCTTCGGCTGGGTGCAGGACCTACTGGAGATTCTGGAGAATTCCTCCGCGCCCGACGAATTCCTCGAGAACACCAAGCTGGAACTGTACGACGACCAGGTGTTTTGCTTCACCCCGAAAGGGCGGTTGATTCAGTTACCACGCGGCGCGACGCCGGTGGACTTCGCCTATTCCGTCCATAGCCAGGTCGGCGATACCTGCGTCGGCGCCAAGATCAACGGCCGGCTGATGCCGCTGCGTCACCAGTTGCAGAACGGCGACCAGGTCGAAATCATGACCGCGCGGGGCGGCACGCCGTCCCCCCAATGGGAACGCTTCGTCGTCACCGGCAAGGCGCGCGCACGCATCCGCCGCTTTGTCCATCAGGAGCAGCGCCAGCAAAGCCGGGACGCGGGACGTGCGGACCTGACCAAGGCGTTCCGCCAGGCCGGCGTGGACGGATCCGAAAAGGCGCTGGAGCCGGCGCTGAAAGCGCTGAAATTCGCCAGCGTCGACGATCTCTATACCGCGGTCGGCAACGGCAATCTGGCCGCCCGCGACGTGGTGACCGCGGCCTATCCCGAATTGCGGCAGGCGTCGCGGGCACCACGCCCGCTCCAGCCACTGCTGCCGCGCGCCG
The DNA here is from genome assembly GCA_035606775.1 of Acetobacteraceae bacterium. GTDB lineage: Bacteria > Pseudomonadota > Alphaproteobacteria > Acetobacterales > Acetobacteraceae > Rhodopila. The sequence continues at coordinate 8,092 of DATNEJ010000116.1, forward strand.
GCCGTTCGTCTACCCGCCTCGACAACGATATGGCGATCACCGGCTTGGTCCCGGGAATGGCCTACTCCTTCGCCGGATGCTGTCATCCCGTACCGGGCGACGATATCGTCGGCATCGTCACCACCGGAAAGGGTGTGACGATTCATAGCCGCGACTGCCAGACACTGATCTCCTTTGCCGCGACACCCGAGCGATTCATCGACGTGGAATGGAATTATGAGACCGTGGGCAAATCGGGTCCCAACGGCAAGCCGGCCAGCCACACAGCCCGCATCAGCGTGATTGCCGGCAATGAGCCGGGGACACTCGCCAGCCTGACCAATGCGATCGCCAAGCAGGACGGTGCAATCGCCAACCTCAAGATTGTCAACCGCCAGCAGGACTTCATGGAAGCCCTGGTCGATGTGGACGTGCGCGATCTTGCGCACCTGTCCAAGGTAATCGTCGGCCTGCGCAGCATGAGCGGCGTCAAAGGCGTGGAGCGCGCGAAGGGCTGATGATCCTTGGCCTCGGTTCCGACATCTGCGACATTCGGCGGATCGAGGCGGCGATCGCTCGTCATGGCGACCGATTCCTGAACCGGGTCTTCACCGACACCGAACGCGCCAAGGCCATGCGGCGGACGGAAAAGATCCGCGCCGCCACCTTCGCCAAACGCTTCGCCGCCAAGGAAGCCGCCGCCAAGGCGCTCGGCACCGGGTTCCGGCGCGGCGTGTTCTTCTCCGACCTTGGTGTGGTCAACCTGCCAGGCGGGCAGCCGACCCTGGCCATGACCGGCGGCGCCGCCAGGCGACTGAATGCAATCACCCCGGGCGGCATGATCGCCCAGGTGGCACTGACTATGACAGACGAGTATCCGTACGCTTACGCCCAGGTCATCATCTCGGCCATTCCCCTCGCACCGGCCGGTACGGCCCGTGCCGGTGGACCGGACCTTGCTTGACAGCGATAGTGCCCCTGGGCTTGATCCGCCCGGTTTCCGCATCTGAAAGCCAATTCCCGGTATGGCGAGCAGCAAGGCCAAGGCAAAGCGACAGTCCAGCGTCTGGGCCGAGAACATCAAGACGATCATCTATGCCGGGTTGATCGCGATCGTGGTGCGGACGTTGGCGTTTGAGCCATTCAATATCCCGTCGGGCAGCATGATCCCCACCTTGCTGGTGGGCGACTACCTGTTCGTGTCGAAATACAGCTACGGCTATTCGCGCTATTCGATGCCGTTCTCGCCGCCGCTCTTTTCCGGCCGCATCTTCGGATCGCTGCCGCACCGCGGCGACGTAGCCGTATTCAAGTACCCGCGCGACAACACCACCGACTACATCAAGCGCATCGTCGGGCTTCCTGGCGACCGGATTCAGATGCGCCAGGGCCAGTTGTACATCAACGGCCAGCTTTGCCCGCGCAAGCCGGAAGGTACGTACGAAGCGGATGATGGCGGGATTCGTATGGCGCTGGCCCTGTATCAGGAGACGTTGCCTGGCCCGAACGGCAAGCCGGGCGTGAAGCACGATATCCTGAAAGCTACGGACGGCATCGAAGCCAGCATGCGGCCGGGTTTCGACCCCACCAAGGAATTCGACCCGAACAATACGCCTGAATACCTCGTGCCGCCCGACCACGTGTTCGCCATGGGCGACAACCGGGACAATTCCGCGGACAGCCGCTTCATGAACGGCGTCGGTTTCGTTCCGGTCGAGAACCTGGTCGGCCGCGCGGAGATACTGTTCTTCTCGGTCGACGCCGAATACCCGTGGTGGCAATTCTGGGAATGGCCGTTCGAGATTCGCTGGAACCGTCTGCTCATGAGTGTGCATTGACCGCGATAGCGCCGAATCGCCTCGGCTGGATCCTTGCCCGTTGAGCACTGCCTTCGAAGCGGTCCTGGGCCATGAATTCGCTCGCCCCGAACTGCTACGCGAAGCGCTGACCCACCGTTCCGCCGTCGATCGGCGACGTGGCCGCTCCAACGAGCGGCTGGAATTCATCGGTGACCGGGTTCTCGGCCTCACGATGGCCGAGTGGCTGGCCGAGCGGTTTCCGGCGGAACAGGAAGGGGATTTGGGACGGCGGCTGGCGCATCTGGTGTCGCAGCCGGTGCTCGCGGCGGTGGCCGAGGAATGCGGCCTGGGCCAAGTCCTGTCGGTATCGCCTGGGGAAGCGCGCGTCGGCGTGCGGAAGCAGGCCACGGTCGTTGCCGACGCACTGGAAGCCGTGCTTGGTGCGCTCTATCTGGACGGTGGGCTGGAGGTTGCCCGCGCGTTCGTTCGTCGCGCCTGGAACAGTGCCATGACCGCGCAGGTCGCACCGCCGAAAGATGCCAAGACCACCTTGCAGGAATGGGCGCAGCGGCGCGCCATGGAACTGCCGGTTTACACGGTGACCGAGCGCACCGGGCCGCCGCATGCGCCGGCATTTGTCGTCACCGTGACCGTCGGCGGGCGGAGCGGTGCCGGATCCGCCGGCAGCAAGCGTGTGGCCGAACGGCTGGCAGCCGAGGCCCTGCTGCGCGAACTCGGCGCATGATACCAGCAGCCCGCAGGGCTGACTGGTATGCGCGCAGGGTTGGTGTGGCGGCTGCGCGCGAAATCAATGACATACCAGCGGCCCGACATGCCGCGACGAGTCAATCCATCGGGCCGCTGGTATGACGTCCCGCTGCGGCTTCGTCGCCATTCTTGGCGCGCCCAACGCGGGCAAG
>DATNEJ010000130.1:0-7392 GCA_035606775.1 Acetobacteraceae bacterium
GACGGCTACTGCAATATCGTCGGCCGGATCAAGGACATGGTCATCCGCGGCGGCGAGAACGTGTATCCGCGCGAAGTCGAGGAATTCCTCTACCGCCATAAGGCGATCCAGGATGTTCAGGTGTTCGGCGTCCCGGATGAACGCTTCGGCGAGGAGGTCTGCGCCTGGATCAAGCTGCGGCCGGGCGAGACGCTGACAGCCGATGACGTGCGCGCTTTCTGCAAGGATCAGATCGCGCACTACAAGGTGCCGCGGCATATTCGCTTCGTCGACGAATTCCCGATGACCGTGACGGGCAAGATGCAGAAATTTGTCATGCGGGAGACGATGACGCGGGAACTTGGCGTTACGGAGGCTGCTACCGCCTGAGGGCGCGTGCCTCGATCAGGAGAGCCAGCCCGGGGGCACAGCGGGTAGGCAGCGGGAGTGCCCACGGGCTCTGCCGTGCGGAACCAGACTTCTGTCCTTTTCGAATCGCCCATGCACGATTAGCTGCCAGAGACGGCGCGCGATGGCCACGGTGCCGTTTGGGGGCGTCGTGCCATGCGAGGGCCTGGCCGTGCCTCGCCCGGGAATGTTTGAACAAGGAAAATTTCCTGTGGTATACTGCCGTCGCGATCCAGGCTGGGAATCCGCGTACCGTCAATGAAATACCGGCAGGGTTTCGGCTCTGCCGGCTGTCGTTTGTGGATTGAATGATGATCGACCTTTCTCAAGAAACCGAAGCGCTGGCGCGACGCGTGGCTGAAGCGCGCCGCATCTCTGTCGATGCCGCCATCAGAACGGCGCTGGAAGCGAGCGCCGCCAGCGTGCCACTGGAGGCCGGCGGATTGCGCGATCCGTCTGCCAGCGCTGTCACGGCGCGCCGTGAGCGTATCGCACGGATTGTCCGCGAGATCGCCGCGATGCCAGTCATCGACAGGCGTCCTCTGCCTGAGATCGTCGATGACATCAACACCCTATGATCGTCGTCGATAGCTCTGCCTTGCTTGCCGTTCTGTTCAAGGAAGCGGAGCACGAGAAATTTGAGGACATCATCACAAGCGACGAGCGGTGCGTGATGTCCGCGGTCAACGTCCACGAGACGGCGACGGTACTGCGTCTGCGCCACGGTGCCGCGGCTGTCGAAAGGCTGTGGCAATTCCTGACCGAGGCCGAGATCGAAGTTGTCGCGTTTGACCAGGCGCAGGTACGTGCTGCTGCCATTGCATTCGACCGCTATGGCAAGGGAATCAATTCCAGGGCACGGCTCAACCTCTCCGATTGCGCCGCCTACGCATTGGCAAAGACTATGAATGCTCCTCTGCTGTTCAAGGGCAACGATTTCACCCACACCGATCTGAATACCGAGTTCCCGCGGTAATTTGGCAAATAGTCTGACGCGACATACCGTGCCTGATAACCGAAGCGAGCGGCGCCGCGCTGCCGCATAACCCAGTTACGTTAGATTTGATTCGGCGCCCGTCCACCCTGCCATGCGTGGACGCTATACCGAAATCCCGCCGACTCCAGGTATACGCGGCTAATTCATTGCGCTTCCAAGGGGGCGTGTTCACCCCTCCACCGCCGGCTCGTGCGCGGCGCGCACCTTGTCGACACGGCGGCCGTCCATTTCCAGCACCTCGAACCGCCAGCCGCCGAAGACGATCCGGTCGCCCATCCGCGGCACGCGGCGCATCAGCGCCAGCAGCAGCCCGGCCAGAGTGTGATAGCTGCCCTCGGCCGGCAGGTCTGGCAGGTTGAGGCGCGCCTTCACCTCGTCCACCGGCATAAGCCCATCCATCACCAGGGCCGCGTCCCCGTGCGCGCCATCGCCGCTTCCCTGCTGTTCGGCGTCGGCCGGGTCGCCCACGATCGCCTCCAGCACGTCCGCGGCGGTCACCACGCCCTCGAAACTGCCGTATTCGTCCATCACCAGCGCCAGCCCCAGCGCATCCGATTTGAGGCGTTCCAGCGCGTTGAGCGCGGTCACGGTATCCGGGACAACAATCGGCTGGCGCAGTGCCGCGTTGATGGACACATCGCCGCCGGCCAGCAGCCGATCCAGCAGGTCCTTGGCGCGAACCACGCCGACGACGTTGTCCACCGACCCGTCGCACACCACGAAACGAGCATACGGTTCGCGCCGCAGCGCGGCCGCGACATCCTTCGCTGGGTCGGTGCGGTCGAGCCAGGCCAGTTCGGTGCGTGGGGTCATGATCGCGCGCACCGGCTTGTCCGCAAGCCGCAGCACCCGCTCGATCATGTCCCGTTCCTCGATTTCCAGCACGCCCACCTGGGCACCCTCGGCCAGCAGGGCCTTCAGCTCTTCTTCCGTCACGGTCTGCGGCGGTGCGCGGTGCAGGCCGAACAGCCGCAGGATCGCGCCGGACGACTGGCCCAGCACCCAGACCGCGGGAGCGGTGATCCGGGCCAGCCAGCCGATCGGGCGCGCGACCAGCGCAGCCATCTGCTCGGGCCGGCGCAGCGCGAGGTGCTTCGGCACGAGTTCGCCGAACACCAGCGTCAGATAAGTCGTGACGACGACCACCAGCACCAGTGCGATCGTATCGGCAAAGGGCGCCAGTCGCGGGACCGTCTGGAGCCAGGCTTGCAAGTGGGAGGCGATCCGGGCGCCGCCGAACACGCCGGTCAGCACACTCACCAGGGTTATGCCGACCTGCACGGTCGGCAGGAAGCGCTGCGGGTCCGCCGCCAGGGCGCGCGCCGCCGCCGCGCCGGGGACGCCTTTGCGTTCCAGCACGGCCATACGCGCCCGCCGCGCCGAGACAAGCGCCAGCTCGCTCAGTGCGAACAGGCCGTTCAGCACAATCAGCAGCAGGATGAAAACCGCTTCGAAACCAAGGCTCATGGTGCGTACCGCTCGTGCCGCTCGGGCGTTGTTCAACGGGATGTGTGCCTTCGGTCATAGCATGGCGCCACAATCCGCTCCTAAAGCGCGGTCGCGTAGACGGCACGCTGGAGACGCAAATCACGCGATCAAACCGGGCGCGTGATCGTCGGAGGCGGAATCGTCGGAGCCGTGAAGCGCGTGATCAAACAGACACGTAGAGCCTGATCGGTGCTTCTATCCGCAGAGAACAGGCTCTATGCCCGACCAGATCATTGAAGGGGAATCGCATGCCGCCGGTCTCTCTGCTGCTCAGCCTGCTGGGCCTGGTACCCTTCGTGATCGGCGGCCTGGCCGCGCTGGGCCACAACCCGGAGCCGGCAGATCGGGCCCTGATGGTACTGATCGACTATGCCGCGCTCGTCCTGGCCTTTGCCGGGGGCATTCATTGGGGGCTAGCGCTGGGTGGAACCTTGCCTACGACGGTCGATCTGGCGGGCAATCCGGCATCGCCAGTCACGACGCCACCCCGGATGTCCCGCCGGATCGTGCTGGGCGTCATGCCGCTTCTGATCGGCTGGGCGGCCCTCCTGCTGGCGCAGATCATCGCAACATGGATGGCGCTGGTGCTGCTCATCGCCGGCTATCTCGCCACGATGATCATTGAGCACGAGGCGCGCCGTCACGTGGCGTACCCGGCGCGCTATCTGTGGCTGCGCTGGGCGTTCACAATCGTCGCTGTGGCGATGCTGACGACGGCACTGACACTACGCCTGTTTGGACAGACCATTGTCTTCTAATACTTTTTTCTGTGGATTTTCTTTTTTTCGACCGCGATTCATGGTTTGTTAACCGGCGCTGCCGGCCCGACTCCTGCTCTGCCGGCACTGTTGAGGAGAGGCCATGCCTCCGCATGCATCCGCCGACATTATACTGTTTCCTCGCCGAGAAGCGGTTGCATCCCGCACCTCGGCGGCGAAACCCGGACCACGGTTGGACGATGCGCTCGCGGCCTTGAATGCTGCCCTTGCCTGTCAGCGGGACGCGGTTGCCTCCTGGCGCGGCGCGCTGGCGAACCTGAACGCGTCGGTCTCGGCGCTGAGCGGGACCATGCAGGGCTACCAGGGCAACCTCGACACACTTGCCGTCGATATTGCCGCGCTGAAGGCAGATACGGTGCGCCTTGAGCAATGGGCGGACAAGGCGACGGCCGGGTAGGCTCCGTCCGTCCGGCTTCCCACGCCCCGGCCGATCGGCAGGCCCAGGCCGTGACCGACGGACTTGCGCCGGCGAACGCCACCTTGTTTCGTGCGGGGCGGGAGGACCATTTCATGCCCGGCCATGCGTTAATTGAGACCTTGCGCCATGCCAAAGTCGTGCCGGTCGTGCGGACCCGGACCGCGCAGCATGCGGCAAGCGCGGTGCAGTGGCTGCATGACGCCGGACTGCGCATCTTCGAGATCACCATGACCATCCCGGATGCGCCGGCACTGATTCGCGAACTGTCCGCCGATCCGGCGCTACTGGTGGGTGCCGGAACGGTGGCGGATGCGGCAACGGCGGAAACCTGCCTGCGGGCGGGCGCCCGCTTCATCGTGGCGCCCTGGGTCGATGCCTCCCTGGCGGCCCCGACACGTGCCGCCGGCGCGGCGCTGATGCTGGGCGCGATCACACCGACCGAGGTACGCGCCGCCCTTGCAGCCGGCGCCGACGTGGTGAAGGTGTTTCCCGCCAGTTCGGTCGGCGGACCGGCGCATATCCGCGCCCTCGCCAGCGTGCTGCCCGACGTGGCGTTCTGCCCGACGGGCGGCGTGGAGCCAGGAAACGTCGCGGCCTACCTCGCGGCGGGCGCGGCTTTCGTCGGCATGGGCGGCAAGCTGGTTGACGAAAAGCGCATCGCCGCCGGCGATCGCGAGGCGATCGAGGCGGTGGCGAAACAGGTGCTGGCGTGACCGTCGATCTGCTGTGCATGGGCGAGCCGATGCTGGAATTCAACCAGCTTCCGCGCCTGCCGGACGGCAGCCAGCACTACCTGGAAGGCCATGGCGGCGATACCTCCAACGCGGCGGTCGCGGCGGCCCGCCAGGGCGCGCGCGTCGGCTATATCACCGCCATCGGACGGGATATGCCGGGCGACAGCTTCATGGCGCTGTGGGCACGCGAGAGTGTCGATACCGCCACGGTGATCCGCAGCGACCGGCATCAGACGGGCGTATATTTCGTCACGCACGACTCACAGGGCCATCACTTCCTGCATTACCGCGCCAATTCCGCTGCGGCGATGTATACCGCATCGGATCTGCCGCGCGAGGCGATTGCCGCGGCGCGGATATTCTATGTTTCCGGCATCAGCCAGGGAATCTCCGACTCCGCCTGCGATGCCGTGTTCGCGGCGATCGAGGTGGCCCGCGCTCACGGCGTGCAGGTGGCGTACGACACCAACTACCGTCCGCGCCTGTGGCCGCCCGCACGGGCCGCCGCCGTCATGCACGCCGCGATGGCGCAGGCGGATTATGCGATGCCGGGACTGGAGGACGTGCAGACCCTCACCGGCCTCACCGACCCCGACGCCATGCTCGACTTCTACCTGCGGCTCGGCTCTCGGGTTGTCCTGCTGAAGATGGGCGAGTCGGGCGCCTATCTGGGAACCGCGGATCAGCGGGTCCGGATCGCGGCGCACAAGGTCAAGGCCGTGGACGCGACCGGCGCCGGCGACACGTTCTGTGGCACGTTCCTGGCGCGTGTGCTGGCGGGCGATCCGCCGGCGGATGCGGCACGCTATGCCTCGGTGGCCGCAGCCCTGAAATGCACCGGCTATGGTGCGGTGGATCCGATTCCGCGCGCGGAGCAGGTACTGGCGGCACTGGGCTGAATGCTTCAGCCAACCCGCGGCCTCCGTCTCACGTCCGCCCGCACGTGCCTGAAATTCAGCACCGCCGGATCGGCTACGACCGGCCCCGGCGCGATCGCCACGATGATGCGCTCCGCCAGCGGTCCAAAATCGGCGCGGAAATGCACCGATGATTTCAGCGCCAGGATCGGGCACGTGGACGGCTCGATCCCGACATGGCGGATGATTGCCTGGTCCAGCGCCTGCATCTTCCGGGATACCACAATCACCCGCACACCCTGAATGTCGATCAGTGCGGTCGGTCCCAAATTGCCCGGGTTACCCGCGCCCATCGGGCCGGTCAGCGTGAACACGCCATCCGTCAGGCGCTCCACACGCGCTGAACAGGCGAACGGCATTCCGTCCGACTTGCCGCCGAGGGACAGGCGCAAGGTTGCCCCCTCCCCGGCCGCGTGGCACGCGGCGGCACTGTCCGCGTCGTTGATCAGGCAGACCAGCGCGCCCTTGGCCTGCTGGCGCACCAGTTCCGCCAGCAGTTCCGTCGTATCGCCGTGCCCGCCGCCGCCGGGATTGTCCTGCGTGTCGGCCAGCACGATCGGGCCACGCGCACCTGCCGTCAGGCGTTTCGCCTCCTGCACCGCTTCGCCGGACGGCAAAGTGTCCTGCACGAATTCCGTCTCACGTGCTGCCACTTCTGCCACCATCGCGTCGGCGGCGGCATCGGCCTTTGCCTGGGTCTCGGCGAAGGCGGCAACGGCAGGACCGCAGCCGGGGAAATCCGCGTACGGGAAGCCAAAGCAGAACGCCAGTTCGACCACATCCATCCGTTCGGCGAGCGCGGCGCGCTGCTGCATCACCGTCTGCATCGGCGGCATCAACGTGCATTGGCTACCGATCGGGATCCAGAAATCCAGCGTGCGGAACGCGCGCGCCCAGGCGGTACCGCGCTCGATCCGGTGCAGCAGCAGGCGCATGGCCTGCGCCCCGGCCGCCGGCATGTCCACGTGCGGATAGGTGCGGAACGGGACGACCGCATCGGCAAGGCGCACCATCTGGGCGGTCAGGTTGGCGTGCGGATCGAGACTGACGGTCACCGGCATCGACTCGCCCACAATCGCGCGCACCCGCCGCAGCAACTCCCCTTCCGCGTCAGGAAAACTCTCCACCACGGCGGCGCCATGCAAATCGAGATACACGCCGTCGAGCTTCCCTTCATCCAGCGCAAGCGAAAGCGCGGCGCAGTTCAGCGCGGCCAGGCGCTCGAACGCCTCATCCTCCACCGGGCCGGCCGGATTGGCGAAACCCCAGGCCAGAGGCACCAGTTCCGCGCCGGCAGCCTCAGCCACGCCGATCGCCCCGGCGCTGGGGACCGAGGTGCCGCGCAACGCCTCGAGCAGTCCTTCGCCATGCTGCAGAGGTGGGAAACCGCCGGGCTGCACGAAATCCACGTATCGGGTGGGGCGCGGGGCGAAGGAGTGGCTTTCGTGCAGAAATCCGCCGATTGCGACGCGCACCTTCATGCCTTCACCAGATTGGACGGCTGCTTGCCGGCCAGCACGGCATCTATTCCATCCAGAACCAGATCGCCCATGGCATCGCGCGTCTCCGCCGTCGCGCTGCCGAGATGCGGCAGCAGCACGACATTCTCCAGCTTCAGATAGCCCGGATGCAGGTGAGGCTCATTGTTGAAGACATCGAGTCCGGCCGCGGC
>DATNEJ010000134.1:0-10354 GCA_035606775.1 Acetobacteraceae bacterium
GCGACGCCGACGCCAGGGCCAGGCTGCGCAGCGCCGGCACCGCGGCGGCGGCACTGGCCGTCTTCACCGGCTGACAGGCGCGCCGCATCGCAGCGAAGTTGCCTCAAAGGCCGTAATGGCGCCCATGTCATTATTTGGCCGAGGTTGGAATCGTCTGCGGCCCAGGTTCGGGTTCCGAGTCCTTTCGCGTTGACGGAAACGGAAGGTTTGAAACGCAGATGAGGAAGAATGCACGCAGATTGCGCAAATGCTACGGTGCGGTTCGCGGGCCGTGCGCCGTACAACCGGTCGTCAGGTGTGGCTCACCGAAACTGAGCAACAAGCGGAATCCCAAGGCAATCACTTCGAATACTTTACTCTTTACATCCGATATATGGCGTCCACTGCCGCGATAGCCTTCGGATTAGCCCGAAGCGTGCGTTCGTTCGACAGATTGGGAATATTTGCGCAGGCTGTCACGCCAATAGAGGACATGTTGGCGCGCAGCGGCTGCACAATTCCGACCCTTCGGCGCGCAGGTGTGTCAATACATTTTTATTGACCTTATTAAAGGCCCCTGCTCCATCTATCGAACGGGCAACCGGCCGTAGGACCCGAAATATTATCCAACCTTCTTCTATCTGCGTGCATTCGCGTGAATCTTCTTATATTTGCGTTTAATTCTTCCTTCGCAATGCTGAGGCAAAGGAGCTACAGAAGTATTGACGAATGACACCGGCGCTGCCCCCGCTCACCGCACGTGCAGTACCGCCTTGCCCATGAACGAACGGTCCAGCAACTGCCGCGCCACGGCACCGATCTCCGTCCACGGCGCCTCGATCTCCACCTGCGGCTTCAGCACGCCTGACGCAACCAGCGAACCAAGAACAGCCAGCCCCTCGGATGCCGGCTCCACCCGCCGCAACTCGTAGAACAGGATCAGCCCGTAAAGCCGCGCGCCACCGGTGCGGAAGAATGTCCCGCTTTCGAACGTCGATTGCTGCCCCTCCGAAACGCCGAACGTCACGCAGGTGCCGTCCGGCCGCAGCATCGTCAGCGCCGCGGCCAAGGTGGAGCCGCCGACCGAGTCCAGGATCAGGTCGAACGGCCCGTGTGGGGCGGCGGCGGACAGCGCAGGCGCCACGATCGTCCGCTCTCCGCACCACGCCGCCACCATCGGCTGAAACGCCGGATTGCGCACGTGCCCGTAAACCTGCGCGCCGGACGCAACAGCAAGCTGGCACGCCAAGTGCCCGACCCCGCCGGATGCGCCGTCAATCAGCACTTTGCGTCCCAGCAGCAACCCGCCCTTGCGCAGCGCATGCAGCGCGGTCAGGCCGGCCACCGGCAACGTTGCTGCTGCCGCATCCGACACGCCCCCCGGCAGCGCCGCCACCGCGTCCTTCGGCGCCCGTATCCGCTCGGCCCACGCACCTGACGGCAGCATGCCGACGACGCGTGTGCCGACCGCTGGGCCGCCGCCTTCCGGCGCCGCTTCCTCGATCGTGCCAACGAAGTCCCAGCCGGGCCGCCAACCCGCCTCGGCCTGGCGGACGGCGCGGTTCACCTCGCCCCGATTGAGCGAGATCGTCGTGACGCGCACCGTCACCTCATCCCTGTTCGCCGGCGCCAGCGCCACCGGTTTCAGTGCCAACCGATCGGCATGCGACGGATCGACGACGACAGCTCTCACATCGGTCATTTCGTTTCGACTCCCCTACTCTGTTCCAGCGCTGCCCGGCCTACTGCCATCAGCGCCAGGTCATCCTGCGGCGGTTGGAACAGCGCACCGCGCGCGTCGCGGAAATAACGCTCCAGCGGCAGGGCGCGTGTCATGCTGAAACCACCGGCAACGCGCAAGGCCGTTTCCGTCACCGAGCAGGCCGCGTTGCTGCACAGGAATTTCGCCGCGGCAATCGCCGAACCGGCCGGCACCCCCGCGGAACAGGCGCGCGCGGTGTCATGCAACACCGCGCGGGCGGCGCGCAAGGTCACCTCCATCTGTCCGATCCATTGCTGGATGTGCGGCTGTCCGGCGATTGGCGCACCCAGCGCCGCGGGCACCCTGGTGTTCGCATAACGGCACGCCGCGCCGCACGCCGCCTGGCCGATGCCCAATGAGATCGCCGCGAGCGGCAACGCCCACGCACTGGCCCCTTGCGGGCGACGGGGCGCGCCAATCGGCACCCGCTCGACGATGCGCGCATCGGGGACGAACACCCGATCATACAGCACATCGTAATTGCCGCAGCCGCGCAGGCCCAGGCTGCCGTGCCAGGTATCCTCGATAGAAAGGCCGGGCGTCCCGCTCTCCACCAGCGCGCTCACCAGTTCACCCTTTGGCGCATCCGCGCCGGCCGGCAGCACGACGGCGGTGGCCAGGAAGCGCAGCACCGGCGCGCCGGTGACGAAGATCTTGCGCCCGCTCAGCAGCCAGCCGCCCTTTGTGCGTTCCGCGGTCATTGCCGGCAGGCCGCCGCGGGAGATGCTGCCCAGGTCGGCTTCGGTGACGCAGTTGTTCACCGTGCCGCCCTGTCGCGCCAGGATGGCGCAGAGATCGGCCAGCACGGCATCGGACCATGCGGCGGAGTCGATGACGCGGCCGAGCAGGCTGTAATGCATGCCGGCGACGAGGGCGGTGGAGGCGTCGGCACGCGCAAGGATTTCCTGCGCCAGCACCATGTCGAACACGCTGGCACCCTCGCCGCCGTATCGCTCGGGCAAGGCCAGGCGGAGATAGCCGGCTTCATGCAGGTCGGCGTAATTCTCCAGCGGGAAGACCGAGTGTTCGTCGTTGTCCCGCACCCGTTCCTCGAACCGGCGGGCGAGCGCTTCGGCGCGTTCCATGATCGCGCTCTGCCGAGCGGTCGGGGTGCGCAGGCCGGGCATGCGCGGCATGTCAGGCTGCCCCTCCGGCGAGGGTACGCCGATTGTTCAAAGCCGCGGGCTGGAGAGCGCAAGCCGCGCTCCGAAACCCGAGCCGCGCAGCCCGGTCGCGCGGGGCCATAGACCGGCGCACGTCAGCCACCCGCTCAGACCAGGACTTCGAAGTGCGATCGCCGGAAGCGTAACGCGCCGGCCGGAAGCAATGCCGCACAGCGCGGGCTTGACGCGCGGGCGCCGACCTGTCCTCGGCCATCGGGATCATGATGTGTTTGCCCCGGATCGTTGGTTCGGCGACAGCCGAGAAGGCAGCGAGCATAACCTGGATCGGCCCTTTGTCAGAGAGCCGTCCCGGGGAGCACGGCGTGTCGCGCCCGTTACCGAAGCGGCAGCGCAACCCAGGCGGCAATCTCCCTGCGAAATCGCCGCCCGATGTGAAACAACCTGTCGTGGAACCGGGTGCGGGTGAAACGGCGGAACCCGCACACCCGGCAATGCCGCGCAGTATCCAAGTAGTTAACCAGATTCCAGTTAACTATGTCCATTGCATTGCACAAAAAGACTTTTCCGGGAGGCGCCTTGCCGGCGACCAGGGCTTGCCGTTAGCTGATCCGGGAAATTTCCGACAACCGCGGCGGGAGACGACGGATATGGCACAAGCGGCGGAGACAAAAAGGCGGGCCAAGGCGAAGGAGCCGGCCGTCGATCGCGAGAAGCTGCTCCAGGCATACCGGACCATGCTGCTGATTCGCCGGTTCGAGGAAAAGGCCGGCCAGCTTTACGGCATGGGCCTGATCGGCGGCTTCTGCCACCTGTATATCGGGCAGGAGGCCGTCGTCGTCAGCATGCAGATGGCGATCGGCGAAGGCGATCAGGTCATCACCTCCTACCGCGACCACGGCCACATGCTGGCGACCGGCATGCAGGCGCGCGGCGTGATGGCAGAGCTGACCGGCCGGGCGGACGGCTATTCGCGCGGCAAGGGCGGCTCCATGCACATGTTCAGCAAGGAGCGGAACTTCTTCGGCGGCCACGGCATCGTCGGCGCGCAGGTCAGCCTGGGCACCGGCCTTGCGTTCAGCAACTGGTATCGCGGCAACGATCGGGTCTGCCTGACCTATTTCGGCGAAGGCGCATCGAACCAGGGCCAGGTGTTCGAGAGCTTCAACCTCGCGGCGCTGATGAAGCTGCCGGTGGTGTTCGTCATCGAGAACAACAAATACGGCATGGGCACCAGCGTGGAGCGTGCCTCTGCCTCCCATAACCTGTCGAAGAACGGCGCGCCTTGGGGCATTCCGGGCGTGCAGGTCGACGGCATGGATGTCATGGCGGTGGCGGATGCGGCAGAGCAGGCCGTTGCGGCATGCAGGGCGGGCAAGGGACCGTACCTGCTGGAGGTGAAGACGTATCGCTATCGCGGTCATTCGATGTCGGACCCGGCGCGCTATCGCACGCGGGAAGAGGTGCAGATGATGCGCACCCAGCATGACTGCATCGAGAATGCTCGCCACACGCTCGAATCGCTGGGCGTCGAGGAGAAGACGTTCAAGGCGATCGACGACGAGGTGAAGGCCACCATCCAGGACGCCGCCGATTTCGCGCAGTCGAGCCCCGAGCCTGATGAGTCCCAGCTCTACACCGACGTGCTGCTGGAGGGCTGAGCAATGGCGACGCAGATCCTGATGCCCGCTCTGTCCCCCACCATGACCGAAGGCAAGCTCGCGCGTTGGCTGAAGAAGGTCGGCGAGGAGGTCCGCGCCGGCGATGTGATCGCCGAAATCGAGACCGACAAGGCGACCATGGAGGTCGAGGCGGTGGACGAAGGCAAGCTGGCACGCATCTTGGTGGAGGAAGGCACCGAGGGCGTGCCGGTGAACACGCCGATCGCGGTGCTGGCAGCGAATGGTGAGGATGTCAGCGCCGCTGTGTCGCCACCTTCCGCCCGGAAGGAGGCACCGCCACCGGCCACAAGGCAGGAAGCACCCCCCGCCGCACCGCCCAAGGCGGCACCTGCGCCGCAGCGGGCGCAGGAAGCGGCGCCAGCGGCGGAAAAGGATTGGGGCGCCGCGAAGCCGATCACAGTGCGGGAAGCGCTGCGTGATGCGATGGCGGCCGAACTGCGCCGCGACGCAAACGTGCTGCTGATCGGCGAGGAGGTCGCGCAGTATCAGGGCGCCTACAAGATCAGCCAGGGCCTGCTGGATGAATTCGGGCCGAAGCGGATCATCGATACACCGATCACTGAGCACGGCTTCACCGGCATGGCGGTCGGCGCGGCGCTGAACGGGCTGCGGCCGATCGTCGAGTTCATGACCTTCAACTTCGCCATGCAGGCGATGGATCAGATCATCAACTCCGCCGCCAAGACGCTGTACATGTCCGGCGGCCAGATGGGCTGCCCGATCGTGTTCCGCGGCCCCAACGGCGCGGCCGCGCGCGTCGCCGCGCAGCATTCCCAGTGCTACGCAAGCTGGTATGCGCATGTGCCAGGCCTCAAGGTGCTTGCGCCGTGGTCGTCGGCCGATGCGAAAGGGCTGCTCCGGGCGGCGATCCGCGACCCGAACCCGGTGATCGTGCTGGAGAACGAGATCCTCTACGGCCACACTTTCGACTGTCCGGTCGATGAGGATTTCATCCTGCCGATCGGCAGGGCGAAGATCGAGCGCGCCGGCCGGCACGTCACCATCGTCGCCTTCAGCATCATGGTCGGCACGGCGCTGCAGGCAGCGGAGGCGCTGGCGGAACAGGGTATCGAGGCCGAGGTCATCAATCTGCGGTCGCTGCGTCCGCTCGACACCGCGACGATCGTCGAAAGCGTGAAGAAGACCAACCGGCTGGTCACCGTGGAGGAAGGCTGGCCCTTCGCCGGCATCGGCGCCGAGGTGGCGATGCAGATAACCGAGCATGCTTTCGACTGGCTGGACGCACCGCCGGTACGCGTGCACGGGGTGGATGTGCCGCTACCCTATGCCGCCAATCTGGAAAAGCTCGCGCTGCCGCAGCCGGACTGGATCGTCGACGCCGTGAAGAAGATCGTCTGAGGGGGAAGCGCACGATGGCGACCAATATCCTGATGCCGGCGCTGAGCCCGACGATGACCGAAGGCACCCTGGCCCGCTGGCTGAAAAAGGAAGGCGAACAGGTCAAGGCCGGCGACGTCATCGCCGAGATCGAGACCGACAAGGCGACGATGGAGGTCGAGGCGGTCGATGAAGGAGTCCTCGGCCGGATCCTGGTCGGCGACGGCACCCAGGGCGTGAAGGTAAATGCGCCGATCGCGATCCTGGTGGAACCGGGCGAGACGGTGCCCGACGCGGCACCCGCGGCGAAACGGCCCGCACCGCCTGCAGCGACGCCTCCGGCCGCACAGCCCACACAGCCCACACCGGCCGCGCGTGCCTCCGCGCCCGCCGCGTCACCCGCCCCTGCGCCGGCACAAGTTACGTCCGGCAACGGCCACGATGCCGGCGGGGAGCGCATCTTCGCCTCCCCCCTCGCGCGCCGCATGGCCCGGCAGGCTGGCATCGACCTCGCCGCGCTGAAAGGCAGCGGTCCGAACGGGCGCATCGTGCGCGCGGACATCGAAGCGGCTCAGGCCGGCGGGGCGCAGCCCGCCGCGGGACCGACACCCGCCGCGGCACCGGCGGCGCCGACCCCGCGCGGTCCCGCACCCGCCATCACCGCGCCGCATCGCGTGGTGCCGCACAGCACCATGCGCAAGGTGATCGCGCGGCGCCTGACGGAAGCGAAGTCCACCATCCCGCATTTCTACGTCTCGATGGATGTCGAGATCGACGCGCTGATCGGGCTGATGAACGAGCTGAACGCCAAGGCGCCGAAGGAAGGACCCGGCGCCTATCTGATCACCATCAACGACCTGGTGATCAAGGCGACGGCCGCGACCTTGCGGCGGGTACCGACGGTCAACGCAAGCTGGACCGACGACGGACTGGTTCTCTACGACGACGTAGACATCAGCGTCGCCGTGGCAATCCCCGACGGGTTGATCACGCCGATCGTCCGCCAGGCGGATCAGAAGGGCCTTGCCACCATCAGCCGAGAAATGAAGGACCTCGCCACGCGGGCACGCGCCGGGAAACTGAAGCCCGAGGAGTTCCAGGGCGGCGGTTTCTCCATTTCCAACATGGGCATGTACGGCGTGAGCGAGTTCTCCGCCATCATCAATCCGCCGCAGGCGGCGATCCTGGCGGTGGCGGCGGGCCGCAA
The DNA here is from genome assembly GCA_035606775.1 of Acetobacteraceae bacterium. Taxonomy (GTDB): domain Bacteria; phylum Pseudomonadota; class Alphaproteobacteria; order Acetobacterales; family Acetobacteraceae; genus Rhodopila. The sequence goes on from DATNEJ010000134.1 coordinate 7,090, forward strand.
GCGCCCGGTGGTGAAGAACGACGCGCTCGCCATTGCCACGGTGATGACCTGCACGCTCAGCGTCGATCACCGCGTGGTGGATGGCGCGCTGGGCGCGCAGTGGCTGCGGGCGTTCAAGGGCATCGTCGAAGACCCGTTGAGCCTGCTGCTGTGAGAGGCCGGACGGCCGATCGGATTGCCGCGTGACGGCGTTCGTTCTGCGCGATGCGGTTCGGGCGGATGTGCCGCATGTCCGCCGCCTCGTCCGTGGACTGGCCGAGTACGAGCGGCTGTTGGACAAGGTAGTCGCGACGGAAGCGGACTTCGAACACCTGCTGTTCGGCGCGCCGCCGCGTTGCCATGCCGTGCTGGCGGAATGTGCGGACGGGCGCGTGCCCGGCATTGCGATCTTCTACTATACGATCAACACCTTCGCCGGCCGCACCGGCCTGTTCCTGGAAGACCTGTTCGTCGAGCAGGACTGCCGTGGCGCCGGCATTGGGCGGGCCTTGCTGCGCCACCTCGCGCAGCGCGCCCTCGCCGAAGATTGCAACATCATCGAATGGCGCGTGCTGAACTGGAACGCGCCATCGATCGCCTTCTACGAACGCCTCGGTGCCACGCCGATGCGCGACTGGCACGTGCGCCAGCTTGGCGGCGCTGCCCTGAAGGCACTGGCGGAAGGAGCATCGAATGGCTGAGCAAGGCTTCGACCTCATTGTCCTTGGCGGCGGGCCAGGCGGCTATGTCGCGGCGATCCGCGCCGCGCAGCTTGGCATGAAGACCGCGGTCGTCGAGCGTGAGAACCTGGGCGGCATCTGCCTCAACTGGGGCTGCATCCCCACCAAGGCGCTGCTGCGCACGTCGGAGATCAACCACCTGCTGCACCACCTGCCGGAGTTCGGCTTCGCCGCGGTGGAATCCCGTTTCGATCTGGACAAAGTGGTGAAGCGGTCGCGCGCCGTCGCGAAGCAGCTTTCCTCCGGCGTCGCCCATCTGATGCGCAAGAACAAGATCACGGTATTCGACGGGGACGGCGCGCTCGCCGGCAGGCAGACCCTGGCGGTGAGCAAGGGCGGCAAGCCGGTGGCGACGCTCAAGGCCCCGCACATCATCCTGGCGACCGGCGCGCGTGCGCGGGAACTGCCGGGCATCGAGACGGACGGCAAGCTGATCTGGACCTATCGTCAGGCAATGGTGCCGCCGGCGGTTCCGAAATCGCTGCTGGTGATCGGCTCCGGTGCCATCGGCATCGAGTTCGCCAGCTTCTACCTGAACATGGGTTCGGCCGTGACGGTGGTCGAGGTGCTGCCGCGCATCCTGCCGGTGGAGGACGAGGAGATCTCCGCCTTCGCCCATAAGGCGTTCGAGAAGCAGGGCATGAAGATCATGACCGGCGCCACGGTGAAAGCCGCGAAGAAGGGCGCGAACAATGTCACCGTCACGGTGGAAGCCGGCGGCAAATCGCAGGACATCACCGTGGACCGCGTGATCTCCGCCGTCGGCATCGTCGGCAATGTGGAGAATATCGGCCTGGAAGGCACCGGCGTGAAGGTCGACCGCACGCATGTCGTCATCGACGAATTCTGCCGCACCGGTGAGCCGGGCGTGTACGCGATCGGCGATCTGGCCGGCCCGCCCTGGCTCGCGCACAAGGCGAGCCATGAAGGCGTGCTGTGCGTGGAGAAGATCGCCGGGCTGAACGACGTGCATCCGATGAAGGTCAGCAATATCCCCGGCTGCACCTATTGCCGCCCGCAGGTCGCCTCGGTCGGGCTGACCGAGGCGCGCGCCAAGGAGGCCGGGCACGAGGTGAAGGTCGGCCGCTTTCCGTTCATCGGCAACGGCAAGGCGATCGCGATGGGCGAGGCGGAAGGCATGGTCAAGACGGTGTTCGATGCGAAGACCGGGGAATTGCTCGGCGCCCACATGATCGGCGCCGAGGTCACGGAGATGATCCAGGGCTACACCATCGCTCGCACCTTGGAATCGACCGAGGCGGAACTGATGGAGACGGTGTTCCCGCACCCCACCATCAGCGAAACGATGCACGAAGCGGTGCTGGATGCGTACGGGCGTGTGATTCACTTCTGAGCGGTGGGGCGGGCTTGTTTCTGTCGGACGGATCCCCTATTCTGTCGGACAGAGGATGACATCATGCCAGCCCGCCGAACCAGCCGAAGAGCAACCAGCACGCATTCTTCAGGCTCCGGTCAGCAGAAACCGCCCAAGCGTGCCCGCAGGATTGCGCCCGCTCAGGTGCATGAGGCGCTCTGCCGCCTGAAAGCGCGCGGCATCCTCACTGGCCAGGCGGACAAGATAAGCGCCCGCATCGACCACGGCCTGCTCGCCGCGGCGGAACGCAAGCTGGGGTCGCGCAACACGACCGAAATCGTGCAGGCGGCGCTGGCGGCGTTCGTAGCCCCCGATCCCTTCGTCGAATGGTTCCTGTCGGACAAGGACCGGCTGCCCGCCGACTTCGAGCTTGCCATCTGAGTCGATCGGGCTGGTTTGCGGGCGTTACGATCCGGCTTCCTACACCACCAGCCTGCGCTATCGGCCGGACCGCCAGCTTCCGTTCGATCCCGCGGCCGCTCCGGCCCTGCCACTGCTGCTCGATACAACGGTCTACCTGCACCGCGGTGCAGGAAAGCTGCCCAACGTCATCCGCGCCCTGATCGGTAGTCGCCAGCACTTTGTCTACCATTGTGGGGTGGTGTGCGCGGAACTCGCCATCAGCATCGGCCTGCTCGATCCGGCCGACCGGCGCACGCCGCCCACGATCGCGGCCATCCGCGCGCACCTGGACCGCATGGACGCGGACAGAACCGTGGCGCCGAGCGGTGCCGCGTGGACCGAGGCGTCGGTTCTTGCGGGGATTCTGGCACGCACCCAGGGACTGTCCCGCCCCAAAAAGGCCCTGACGCCGGAACAGGCCTGTTGCCAGGAAGGACGGCGGCGCGAACTGTTGCTGGACGCGCTGCTCTACGCGACCGCGCTGGAACAGGACATGCTGCTGGTCAGCGGCAATATTCGGCACCTGGACCTCCTGCTGCAGCTCCGGCCCTCCCCCAACGTGCTCCTGTACCGCCCGGCCGAAACCCGTGCTTGACGCCCCCTGCCCCGGCAGCCACTTCTAGCCAGCCATGTCCACGCGCCTCGTCATCGACCACCGGACCGACGCCGCCCTCCGCCACCCGGAGAAGGCGCACCGCCCGGACAACCCGATCCAGCGGAAACCCGCCTGGATCCGGGTCAAGGCGCCCACCCACCCGGTCTATCACCA
>DATNEJ010000007.1:0-3054 GCA_035606775.1 Acetobacteraceae bacterium
GCGGAGCGGCACGATGGAGAGGCCGCGGCGCGGGGGCTGTGGCTGATCGGGGAGCAGGCGGTCTGGGAGTGAGGGGCCGCTGTCGCGGTCAGTAGACGTCGCACCGATCCGCGGCCACCGGGGACCCGCCATGCACACGGAAATCGACAAGATGCTGGCAGGCGAGCTGTACGATCCCGGCGACGCCGGCATTCAGCACGCGCTGGCCGATGCGCAGCGATGGCTCGAGCGCTATAACGCCACGCCCGGCCTGTCGCTGACCGAGAGGCATGCGCTGCTGTCAGCGCGATTTGCCGCTGTCGGCGCGGGCACGGTGATCGGCGCCGGCAGTGTGGTGACCCGCGACGTGCCTGCCGGTGCGACGGCATTCGGCAACCCGGCGCGCGCGGATTGAAGGAAAAACGCCCTGTCCGGGCGCTCTTGACTTTTGGTTGTAATGAATTGTGACACACGCGGACCGCTGGCGAATTGCGCCCTTCTCACAACCTGATATATGGTTGCTGGAAAGATATGTTCATCTCGAATAGCGGCAGGAGCGGCAGATGGCGGTTCAGCGGTCCAAGGCGGCGTCAACCTTTGGCAATGTGAATATCCACACGCTGGTCCAGAACTGGTACCAGGATGCGCAGGTCTGGTACGTCGCGCATGCGTTCCTGAACAACGGCTCGATCGTTTGCCTACGGCCGGCCATCTCGGCCGCGGCGAGCAACAGCCCAGCCTCGCATCCGGACCAGTCCTATTGGCGCACATTGGTGCTGAACCAGGCGCCGCGGGCGGTGCAGGCCATCACCAATTCCGTCGGCGCGATTCAGGGCAACATCGCCAGGATCGATATCGACTGCAAGCTGATGCCGTGCAATTCGCAGTATACCGGGTGCCTGTACCAGGTGCCGGCGTTCATGGTGAACTTCTATGGGTTGAACGGAATTGCAGTGCGCATGTTCTCCCACGCGGATGAGAATATGGGCGGCAACGGAACGGGACATCTGTCAAGCAAGCGGGTCGTGAGCTGCACGACCGGCGCCGCGAATGCGGCCCTGACGGGCGCGTACAACAATCACGACGGCTGGGGTTGGGTACCCTGACCGCTGCTGGTGTGGGCAGGGGGCAACCTCTACCCACGCCGCGGCGCCAAGTGTTGCTCCCACTGCTGCTCGCCAGGCCACTGGTCCGACATGATCGCGCGAGGCCGCGACAGATCGTTATATTGACCAAGCAGACCAGATCAAATCGCGTCCTTCCCGGCCAACAGTCGCGCCGCTGTTCGACGGCGTGATACCTTGTTGCCGCCGATGTGGAGGACCGCACAATGCGAACACTTCTGGCTTCCGTTGCCCTTCTGGCATCCGTCACACTCCCGGCACAAGCGGACCGTTCCGTCACCGAAGCAGAGAGAACCAGGCTTGTGCCAGCGCTCGCGGCGCAGGACTGCTCGGGTGGCAAGCTGGAATGGGACGACGACGACCACGAATTTGAGGTGGACGATGCCCAGTGCAGCGACGGTCGGACATACGACCTGAAATTCAATGCGGACTATACCCTCAAGAGCAAAAAGCTGGACGACTGACGGACATCCGAAATCCCACAGGTTCGAGCAAGGTCGTCCCACCCGCCGCGCCAGCCACCAGCCTACCGCAAGGCAAGCAGGTTCACGGCAGGTGCCCCCTGCCGTGAACCGTTCGTTCAGCTTCGCGCGGAGTCGAGCTGTTCGTGCCTCGTCACGACCTCCTGCGCCTTGGCATAGCTCTCGATCAGCAGCGCGTAGGGCGGGAAGATCTGCGTGTACACCTCGGCCCATTCCTGCGCGTCAGGCCGGTTCCAGGTCTTCTGCAACTCGGACGCGACGGCGGCCGTGTCCATCGGGATCGCGCCGGCCTGCACCACGCGGGCGAGCGTGATCTCCTGCGCCATCTTTGAGTAGGTGCCGGACGCATCGACCACCACGAAGACCTAGTAGCCCTCATGCACCGCCGCAATGGCCGGGAAGGCCATGCAGACGCTGGTGATGGTGCCGGCGATGATCAGCGTCCTGCGGCCCGTTGCCTTCACGGCTGCGACGAAATCCGCATTGTCCCACGCATTGATCTCACCCTTGCGTGGAACATAGCGCGCGTGCGGTGCATTGGCGTGGATTTCGGGGATCAGCGGTCCGTTCGGACCCTGTGGCACCGAAGCCGTCGTGATGACCGGAATTTTGCTCAGCGATGCCATCTTGGCCAGTGCGGCGGCATGGCGGCGCAGCGCCGGCATCGGCATGTCGCCCACCGTCTGGAACAGGCCGCTCTGGTGGTCGATCAGAAGCATCACTGAATCGTCGGCATCGATGACCGGTTTCTGTCCGTTGAAATTGGCGATGTTGGCTGACGTGCTCATGGGTTTTCCTTTCGGAATGACAAACGGCGAGGGGTGTCAGCCGTCCTTATCGGCCGAGAATTGCAGCCCTGCCGTGCCACCGGTTTCGATGAACAGGTTCATGAAGGCCGGAACGGTTTCGGCGCGTTTCCAGTCGCGCTGCAGCTCGCAAAAGAGCTGAGAAAGGCTGATCAGCTTCGCACCGGCCTGCTCGACACGGCGAAGCGCGGCCTCGTGCGCCGCGACGGATGTGCCGCCTACGGCATCGACGGGGACGTAGACTTCGTAACCTTCCTTCAGCGCGTCGAGCGCCGGGAACGTCAGGCAAGCCTCGGTCCAGAGTGCGGTCATGATCAGCTTCTTGCGCCCTGTCGCATCGACAGCCTTGCGGAATTCGACATCCTCCCAGGAATTGATCGAGGTCTGGTCGTAAGTCGGATAATCCGCGAGAATCTTGCGGATCTGCGGGATCGGCGGCTTGTTGAGACCCGTCTTCACATTCACCGTCGAATGGATGATCGGCAGGCCATAAACGACCGCCGCCTTGGCCGCGCCGGTGATGTTGTTGACCAGAAGTTGGCGGTCCATCGAGGCAATCGAATTCACCTGGACCGGCTGATAGTCGATGATGATGAAGGCTGCGTTCTGCGGCGTAAGCAGATGATCCTTGACCGGATCGCGAATGGCTTCACTGGTCATGGG
>DATNEJ010000160.1:0-12471 GCA_035606775.1 Acetobacteraceae bacterium
CAGTAACGTTTCCGTGCCAGAGCGCACGTCGATCCGGTAGATCGCGAAACCCAGGCAATTCGGCAGCTTGCCGCCGAATGTCCACGCCATCACCGCGATATCGTTATTGGCAAAAGCGACCGCCTTCATGTGCCGTCCCCCGGTTTGCCTTCCTCAACGGTGACAGAGGAATAGGCGGCCGTCGATGTTAAGGGTTGTGACGGTGTTCACAGTTCCTCCGGGTAACGGTCGTGGCTCAGTTTGCATGTGGGCTTCCGGGGTGGAACAGTTGCCCAGCCGAGGCGTCCCGACAGTTAAGAAAGGGGTGGAAAGCCGACGATCAGGTTTCGTGAGCTCTGGCGGGATGTCAGACATTCAGCCGACGGTCGGCCCTGGCCGAGAGAACCAACCCGCTGCGTGGATTAGGTGCGGTTGTTGATGCGCGGCCATAGGCCGGGCCGTCCATGGCACAATCGACATGCCCTGGGCCAAGCTCGTCGGGCAGATCGCGCAAGCCTATGGTAAGTGACCGGCACGCCGCCGGCCGATGCACGCGCAAGAGCTGTCGGCGTGCCGATGCGGAGCCAGATCTTCGGAGAGCCAGTGACGGGCGGTCTATTCACAAGCCGCTCGTCATGCGTCTCCTGGAACGTCGAGCGCCTGGTCACAGTCAGGTCAATCGCGGACAATGCGCTCGCTAGCATAAAAGGGGCCCCAAGAGGATGCGCGCACCCGCTATCGCTCTTGTCACCAGCATCGTTGTTGCCTGTGCCGACGTGGCGCCGCATTCGCCCACGATCGAGCCGGATTACAAAGCGCGGGCGATGACGCGAACCGAGGGCGACGTACGGGTATCTACATCGGTGCTCTCGGCCGCCGAGAGCGCGGCCGTATACGGCGTTCCGCTCGCAGATCGGGGAATCCAGCCCGTGTGGATCAAGGTCGAGAACCGCGAGGATCACGCCTATTATCTACTGTCACCGGGTTTGGATCCGGACTTCTTTCCGCCATCCGAAGCGGCCGAAGCCATGTCACCGGATGGCTCGCGCCAGCAGCCAACGCTCGACCAGCGCTTTCGGCAGCTCGCGTTCCACAATCCGGTCCCGCCCGGCGTAACCACGTCGGGGTTTGTGCTGACGAACCTGAACGAGGGCGTGAAACTCGTGCAACTCGACCTCGTCGCGAGCGGGCGCGTGAGGACGTTCTCGATCCTCGTGGTTGTGCCTGGCTTCCGCGGCGATTACAAAGTAAGTGAAGTATTTCGACGCGCGATCTACCCGCCCGAGAAGATCGTGAACTACACGGACGACGACGCCTTCCGCGAGGCGCTGCAGGTTTTGCCCTGCTGCGCTACCAACAAGGGCGGCACAAGGAATGGCGATCCACTCAACCTGGTGATCGTCGGCGGCCTTGACGACGCTTTCCCCGCTCTTGTGCGGCGTGGCTGGTATCCGACTGAGGAGAAGTGGTCGGGCTCGGTCTGGCAGTTAATAACCGCCGGACTGTCCCAAGGCCGCTACCCCAACGCACCGGTGAGCGATCTTTATCTGTTTGGTCGCCCCCAGGACCTCGCACTGCAAAAGGACCGCGACAACGTCCATCAACGCAATCACCTGCGGCTTTGGCTCAGCCCAATTCGCTACCACGGCAAGCAGGTGTGGGTCGGTCAGATCAGCCGTGACATCGGCACGCGTCTCACCATCCATTCCCCGACGCTGACAACGCACAAGATCGATCCCGACGTGGACGAAGCCCGCTCGGCATTGAACGAGGACATGGCCTATTCGCAGAACCTTTCGAAGTTCGGGCTCGTGAACGGCGTCGGAGCCGCGGCGCCAACCGCCCCACGCGAGAACCTGACCACCGACCCATACTACACCGACGGGTACCGTGCCGTGCTTGTGTTCGAGCGCGAGCCAACACCAATAAATAAAATCGCGTTTTTCAAATGGGCGGAGACTGAGCTGCGCACGGAAGCCGCGCCGAGACCAAGACGATGAACCTGTTCCCCCTTCGGTTGCTCGGCGCGTCTGCAATATGCTTGTCGGTCGCCGTTGCCGGCTGCGCGACCTGGCAAACTCCCCAGGACGTCAGCGATGCGGCGCTGCGCAGCCGCGCCGTCACAGGCGTACAGGGCGACGTGCGCATCGAGGCGACGGTGCTGAGCGCCGCGGACACGCGGCGAATGCTCGGCAGCGACCTCCGTGAGACCGATGTGCAGCCCGTATGGATCGAGGTCAGAAACGGAACCTCGCAACCGCTATGGTTGCTGCGCTCAGGCACTGATCCGGATTACTACTCGCCGCTGGAGGTGGCTTGGTCGCTGCACACGCTGCTCGGCGGCAGTATGAACGCACGGATTGACGACCATTTCGACAAAATGGGGTTCAAGAATCCAATCGCCCCGGGCCAAACGCGTCAGGGGATATTGTTCACAAACCCCCAACGCCGGACGAAGCTCCTGAACGTCGATCTGCTCGGGATGCGGACCCTGATCCCCTTCACGCTGTTTCTGCCTGTGCCAGGTGATGCCGCGGCCCGCGGCCCGATCCTCTTTCGGTATCCCGACACGCGATTGACGGACTATACTGACGCTGCCGCATTCCGCGCTGCACTTGAGCGGTTGCCCTGCTGTGCGACCGATACGCCAGGGACGACCCAGGGTGATCCGTTGAATGTCATCTTCGTCGGCCGGCTTGCCGACATTGCCAGCGCAATGGTGCGCCGTGACTATCGTCCGGACATTCAGGCCAGCGACATGGCTCAGCGGCTTTTTGGCCGGCCACCCGACGTCGTGTTGCGCAAGCAGGCACAAGCGGGCTCGCCGTCCAACTGGATACGCGCATGGCTCGCGCCAATCCGCTTCCAGGGCCAGTCCGTCTACCTTGTGCAGGCTGGGCGGCCGGTCGGCGGGCGTTTCGCGCAGCGCGGTGCGAACGATATCGCCCTGAACGAAGACGTGGACGAGGCAAGAAACCTGCTGATCCAGGATATGATGTATTCAAACGGCCTGGAAAAGCTCGGATTCGTGACGGGTGTCGGTGAGGCACCCGACACACAGCCCCGAAGCGCCCTTGGCAGCGCGGGCTACTATACTGACGGTCTGCGGGCGGTCATCTTCTTCGCGACGCGGCCTCTCGGCCTGAAGGACGTGGAATTTCTCCACTGGGTACCGTACCTGGAGCGGAGCGAGGCAGAAGAACGGAATGCGCGCAACGAAGCCGGCGATTAAACCGCATGCGGCCATGGTGGTCTCTGTGGTCGCGATGTGCATAGCGCTCAGCGGATGCGCCGCGCCTCCGCTGGTGCCGTATTCGACCGACACCCCGCCGCTTGTGCTCGCGCCGACTTCCCTGGCCGGTGTGCAGGACCACCGGGGACGCTTCCGCGAGATTTTCTGCGCTGTGCTCAAAGCCCGCGAAGGCTCGCTTCCGGACTACCGTCCCTGCGAGGAAGCGCTGACCCGCGTTGGAACCGAACCGGCCGGCACCGGTCAGCCAGTGGATCTCGGCCCGTCGAAACGGCACCTCGTTGCGATGGTGGTGCCCGGTATCGGGTACGAGTGCTTCGAACCGTGGCTCGATCCGCCTGGCACTGTCATCCAGCACCTGCGCCAGTTCGGCTATGACGCGATCCTTCCCAAGGTCGATGCGCTATCGAGTTCCGAAACCAACGCGCGCCAGATCCGCGACGCGATCGTCGCCATGCCGCCGGAGAAGGGCGCGCCGCGCCTCGTGCTCATCGGCTATTCGAAGGGCGCCCCCGACATCCTCGACGCCGTGGTCACCTATCCAGAGATCCGCAGCCGCGTGGCGGCGGTGGTAAGCCTTGCTGGCGCGGTCGGCGGGTCCCCGCTCGCGAACGACGCCGAGCAGTACCAGGCCGACCTGCTTCGGTATTTCCCGGGCGCGACTTGCGGCCCTGGCGACGGCGGCGGCGTGGCGAGCCTACGGCCGGCGACTCGCCAGGCGTGGCTTGCGCGCAATCCGCTTCCGACTGGGTTGCGTTATTACTCGCTCGTTACATTCCCGCAGCCGGAGCGGATCTCCTCGATTCTGAAGCGCAGCTACAAAAAGCTGGCGCGAGTCGATGCACGCAATGACAGTCAGATGATTTTCTATGACGAGGTTGTGCCTGGCAGCGTGCTCGTCGGCTATCTCAATGCCGACCACTGGGCCGTCGCGGTGCCGATCAACCGCGCGCACCCCGTAATCGCCTCCACGTTGGTGACCCAGAACGCTTACCCGCGCGAGGGTCTCCTCGAGGCGCTGATGCGATTTATTGAGGAAGACGTGACGGCGCCGGCAACGGTAACCGGGGAACATTGAGGCCCAGCGAGGATTGCAGCCGGTATGGCCGTCCACCCTGTTCGGACAGTTCCCGTTCCTGCGCAAACTGTTCGCCGACAGCGCCTATACCGGACCGGTCTTCCGAGACGGCGCCGCCAAAGCGATGCGCAGCCTGACGGTCGAGATTGTCAAACGCTCTGATCGTGTCAAAGGCTTTGTCGTCGAACCTAAACGCTGGATCGTTGAGCGGTCCATCGCATGGCTCAACCGATGCCGCCGCCTTGCCAAGGACTGGGAAAACCGCAACCACAACGCGCTCGCTTTCCTCCGCCTCGCTTCGATCCGCCTTATGCTCCGAAGGCTCTGTAATCCTTCATGAAGTCTCCGGACGGACTCTAAGACGGACAGTTGTCGCTCAGCGGTACCAGCCGTCGTGATGGTACCAACCTCGATGCCAACCCCTGCCCCAGCCGCCGCCGTAGGTTCCCACGCCGCCGCTGACGTAGGGACCGCCGTAATAGGTACCGCCGTAGTACGGCCCGCCTTCGTAGGCACCGCCATAGGCATAGGTCGGGTAGGCGGGATAGGCGACGCAACCGCCCAACATTGCCGTCAGCGCCAGCAAAGGCAACAGGCGGCGCATGCACGACGACCGGATCATTCCAACTCTCCTGTCGAACGTAGTCACAGTGTATGTGGTGCGCCTTCGCGGCGAATTGTTGTCCGCGGATGGGCAATCGCGTGTCGCGGATAGTCGCGTGGCGGCACACGGCACAGGCATAAAAATGTCTCGGTTTCGCCACTTTGAAGCAGCAACCTTCCTGCGCGATCCGCCACCGGAGCGCGCAATGGAGCGCCGCAAGATGCGCAACGGCACACGCCTCTTTCGCCTGACCACCAGCGTTGCGATTGCCGCGCTGCTTGGCGGAACAGTCCTGCCGCCGCGCGCGCTGGCACAAGCGGCGCCGTCCGGCCCCGATACATCGGCCGCCGATAAGGCCACACAGGCAGACCCGCCCGAACGGGTTGGGCGGCTGGCACGCATGGCCGGGACTGTTTCGTTCCATACCCAGGACGACACGCAATGGAGCCCCGCTTCGGTCAACTATCCGGTGAGCACGGGCGACGCATTCTGGACCGAGCCGAACGCCCAGGCCGATCTGGAGATCTCGGCCAGCCGGATCGCGCTGAACGGAGGCACGGAGTTCGATATCGACACGCTCGATGCGAACGGTCTGCAAGCCACATCCCGCCAGGGCACCACTTATCTGCATCTGCGTGACCTCGCACCCGGAGAGAACTGGTCGGTGCAGACGCCACGCGGGCTGGTCCGGCTGATGGCGCCTGGCCACTACGAAATCGCCGCCGGCACCACCGACACACCGACGACGGTTACCGTGGTGGACGGCGCAGCCAGCGTCGAAGGACCCGGCGTTTCGTTGCAAGTGCGGCCGGGCGAGATCGCCGCGGTAACAGGGTCCGATACCTTCCAGGGCAGTGTCGGCCCGGGCGAGCGCGATCCGTTTCTGACGGCCCAGTTGGAACGGGAGCGTCCGCCGCGTCCGCCCGCGGTGGCGCCGCCGCCCCAGGTGGCCGAGATGCCTGGCGGCGGCGACCTGTCGGCCTATGGCAACTGGGGGAGCGCTCCCGAGTATGGGCCTGTCTGGTATCCACCGGTCTCGCCGGAATGGGTGCCCTATCGTGAAGGCCACTGGGCCTTCGTGCCACCCTGGGGGTGGACCTGGGTGGACGACGCGCCCTGGGGCTTCGCACCCTTCCACTACGGCAGGTGGGTCACAATCGGCGGACGCTGGTGCTGGACTCCGGGATACGCGTCAGCCGGTTATCGGCCGGTCTACGCACCCGCGCTGGTGACGTTCATCGGGATCGGCGCCGGCGTCGCGGTTGGGGTCGGTTTCGGCGCGGCGCTGGCCTCCCACTCCATCGGTTGGGTCCCGCTCGGTCCCCGCGAACCCTACAGACCCTGGTATCACGCATCGGACCGCTATTTCCGGCAGGTCAACGTCACCCACGTGACCAATGTCACGCACATCACGACGATCAATCGCAACGTCACGATCAACAACTTCGTCAACCACCGGGCAGTGACGGTGGTGCCGGCGAGTGCAATGACCGCCTCGCGGCCCGTCACGCGTGCCATGCAGCACGTGTCGCCTCAGCAACTTGCCGCCGCTCGGCCGGTCGTCGGGCAGGAGCCGCTGCGGCCAACCCGAGCGACCTCGGGGGTCACGCCCGCCGTCGCCCGCCAGATGAACCTGGCGCCGGTGGTGGGTGGACCGCCGGCGCGGCCGGCGGCCGGCCCCGCGATACGCACGCCCCCACCCGGCGGTCCCCACACCGCGCGGACCAGCGTGCCGGCAGCCCGTCCTCCGCTGGCAGCCGTGCACGGTACCGGCGCGCCTCCGGGCGTGCGAGAACCGGGCGGAGCCGCGACACCGAGACCCGCGCTTGCTCAGCCGGCAGCGCAGAGACCGGCCGAACCGCACCTCTCCGGACCGGGTTCGGCCGGGTCACACAGCGTGCCCGCGCTGGTAGCGCCCGGGGCACATGGCCGGCCTGCGGTGCCGGGCGCCGCGCCGGGACCCGCTTTCACGCCCCATCATGGCGCCGGGGTTGCCGCCGATGCCCAGCCGAACCGGCCAGCAACGGAACCGGCACACGGCTTGCCGCGCCCGAACGCGATGCCGACCGTGCAAGGGGCACCGGCACAGCCGCATGGGCCGTCGCCCGGGCAGCCTGGCTCCCAGCACCCGCCTGCACTGGCGCAGGCACCACATCCCGCTACACCGGCCGAGCCGGCGCCGCGGAGAAATTCGCCGCCGGAGGTCGCCCAGCCGTCGCCTGCGATGCAGGCCGCTGCGCCACCGCACGTCAACGCGCCCGGGCAGTTCACACATCAGCCCATGCCCGCTGCCGCCGCGGCGCCGCAAGTCGCACATCCGTCCCCACCGACAGTGGTGCATGCGCCGCCGCCAGTTGTTCATCAGCCGACGGCCGCGGCAGCGCCGCATTTCAATCCGCCGCCGCAGGTCGCGCATCTGGCTCCGCCCCCGGCGGTGCATCAGCCGACGCCCGCAGCGGCACCGCACTTCAATCCCCCACCTCCGCAGGCAGCTCACGCCACCCCGCCGCAGTTCCACGCGCCGCCCGCGCAACATGCACCGCTGGCGCAACACGCACCGCCACCGCAACAGCACGAGAAACGGCCGGGTGAAAAATAGACCGCGATTATCGTGGACGAAATCGCCGGAGACGTGACTCTCTCGATCAAACACGAGGCTTGTGCGACGCCTGATACCAGCGGCCCGAACTCTTGGCTCGTCGGTCGATTGTCGGGCCGCTGGTATCTTATTGATTTCGCGCGCAGCCGCCACGCCAACCCTGCGCGCATACCAGTCAGCCCTGCGGGCTGCTGATATCAGTCCACCGAACCGCCTCTGAACACGCCGCAGGTCGCGTCTGGCCGAGCGGTTGGCGGGCGCTGCACGGCGAGGTCCCTACTCGATGACGATCCGGGGTCCGGCCGCCGCCGGCTGAGCGACCTTCGCCGCGACCAGACGTGCCAGCGCGTCAAAAGCCTTGGCTGCCTCGCTGTCTGGCGCCGACGCCGCGATCGGCGTTCCGCCGTCGGATGCCGCACGGATATCCAGCAGCAGCGGAATCTCCCCCAGGAACGCCGTGCCGAGGCGGTCGGCCTCCGCCCGCGCGCCGCCGTGGCCAAAGATATCGGACCGGTGGCCGCAGTTCGGGCAGCAGAAGAAGCTCATGTTCTCGACAATGCCAAGAACGGGAACGCGGGTCTTTTCGAACATGCGCACGCCGCGGCGGGCGTCGATCAGCGCGATGTCCTGCGGGGTCGAAACGATCACGGCGCCGGTCAGGGCGACGCGCTGCGCCATGGTGAGCTGAGCATCGCCCGTGCCGGGCGGCATGTCTACAACCAGAATGTCGAGCGCGCCCCACTCGACCTGGCCCATCATCTGCTCCAGCGCACCCATCACCATCGGGCCGCGCCAGATCATCGGCGTCTCCTCATCCACCAGGAATCCGATCGACATGCAGGAAAGGCCCCAGGCCTGCAGCGGGATCATCTTCTCCCGCCTCACCTCCGGTTTGCGGCTCAGCCCGATCATCCGCGGCAGGCTCGGCCCGTAGATGTCGGCATCGAGCAAACCTGTGCGGTGTCCTTGCCGCGCCAGGGAAACCGCCAGGTTCACGGCGACGGTCGATTTGCCGACACCGCCCTTCCCGGATGCGACAGCGACGATTGCCTTGACCTCGGGCAGCAGCAGCGGCGCCTTTCCGCCTGGCGCGGCACCCGGGCCGGCGGCATGACGAGGCGCCGGCTGCCGAGCCGCGCCGGGTGGCGGCGGTTTGTGCGCGGTCAGGATCGCGGTGGCATTGCGGACGCCCGGCTGACGCCCAAGAGCGGCCTCGACCTCCCGCCGTACCGGCTCCATGGCGGGGGCGTGTGCGCGGTCGGTCAGCAGCGTGACCTGCACCATCCCGTTCCGCACCTCGATCCCCTCCACAAGGCCGGCAGCCACGATATCCTTGCCGGATGCCGGGTCTTTGATGGCGCGAAGCACGTCGCGCAGCGCGTCGAGAGAGGCGTCGCTCATTGTCGGAAGAACCCTACCTTGCAAACCCGGCATGCCCAGTCGATAAGCAGGCCGCTGAGCATACCTGCTCCGCCCGATATGGCGCATGGAACGGATTTCGCCAACGGCCAGCGCCGGACGCGACAACAGGGAGTTGACTCGTCCTCATGCCTCCAAGCAATGGCGGCCCAAGTCCCTGGGGCAACCCGGGTGACTCCCAGGGTGGTGGTTCCAGAGGAGGTTCGCAGGGAGGAGGATCCCAGGGTGGCGGGTCCTCGTCCGGCGGCTCCGGCGGCAGCGTGCCGCCCGGCGGACGATGGGGCGGCGGCTCCGGTGACGGGCGCGGCCCGCGCGGCGGCGGACCATTCGGCGGCGGGCCGTTCGGTGGCGGCGGGCCATTCGGCGGCGGCGGACCGATCCCCGACCTGGACCGGCTGATCGCCCAGGCACAGAACTTCATCCGCGGGCTGCTGGGCGGCTCCTCCGGCGGCCGGTTCGGCGGCGGGCGGGGACTGGCGCTGCTGGGCCTTGCGGTGGTCGCCTTGTGGGTCGCCAGCGGGTTCTATCGGGTGCAGCCAGACGAGCAGGGCGTCGTGACGCGCTTCGGCGCCTATCGATACTGGACGCCGCCCGGCCTGCACTGGCACCTGCCCTGGCCGATCGAGGCCGTCGACCTGCCCAGCGTCACGCGGATCAACCGGACGGAGATCGGCTACCGCACCGGCACCGGCCGGTCCGGATCCGGCCGCGACACCGGCGGCCACGAGGTTCCCGCCGAAAGCCTGATGCTGACCGGGGATGAGAACATCATCGACATCGACGTGGCGGTGTTCTGGCGGATCAGCAACGCGTCGGCGTACCTGTTCAACACCCAGCATCCGCAACTGCTGGTGCGCGCCGTTGCGGAAAGTTCGATGCGCGAGGTCATTGGGCGGACGCCAATCCAACCGGCGTTGACGCAGCTCCGCGCGCAGATCGAAACCGACGTGCTGCGCCAGACACAGCAGATTCTGGATCGCTACCATGCCGGCGTGGAAATCACCCAGGTGCAGTTGCAGAAGGTCGATCCGCCGACCGCGGTGATCGAAAGCTTCCGCGACGTGCAGCGCGCCAACACCGACGCCGAGCGGCTGCGGAATGAGGCGGAGACCTACCACAATGACATCGTGCCGCGCGCCCGCGGCAACGCGGCGCGCATCCTGGCAGAGGCGCAGGGCGCCAAGCAGGCCGCTATTGCGCAAGCGACCGGCCAGGCACAGCGGTTCGACGCCGTTTTGAAGGCCTACGAGGCGGCGAAGGACGTGACGCTGCGGCGCCTGTATCTGGATACGATGCAGGATGTGCTGACCAACGGGCAGACCATGGTGGTTGACGACAAGCTGAAGGGGCTCGTTCCCTTCCTGCCGCTCAGCCCTCCGGGATCGCCGGTTCCCGCCCCGCCCCGTCCCGCGCCGCCCGAATCCGGCACGCCCCACACGGCCTCACCTTCCGCCAGCAGCCAGTCGGGAGCGGCACAATGAGCCGGGCCATGATCGCCGGGCTGGCCTTTCTGGTTGTTGTGGTCGTGCTCGCCAGCGGCAGCCTGTTCACGGTGTCGCAGACCGAGAGGGCGCTGGTCGCGCAGTTCGGCGAGATCGTCCGGCCGGTGGACCAGCCCGGCCTGCATGTGAAGCTGCCGCTGGTCCAGAACGTGATCAAATTCGACAAGCGTCTGCTGGACGTGGAACTGCCGGGCGAGGAGGTGATCCTTGGCGATCAGCGCCGGCTGATTGTTGACCGGTTCACGGTGTTCCGTATCACTGACCCGCTGAAATTCTATCAGGCGATCGGGCCGGTACCCGACGCGATCCAGGGCCGGCTCAATTCGATCGTGACCGCCAGCCTGCGGCGCGTGCTGGGTAACCATAAACTGATCGACGTGCTCTCGGCCGACCGGGAGCGGATCATGGCCAGCATCCGCGACCAGGTGAACACGGAGATGCAGGGCTTCGGCGTGACGGTCGAGGACGTTCGCATCAGGCGGGCCGACCTGCCGGAGGAAAACACCCAGGCGATCCTTTCGCGGATGCAGTCCGAACGCCAGCGGGTGGCCACGCAGGCACGCGCGGAAGGCGCCCAGGCGGCCGCGGAAATCCGCGCCAACGCCGAACGGGAGCGGACGGTGCTGCTCGCGGACGCCCGGGCGACGGCCGACAAGCTGCGGGGCGAAGGCGAGGCCCAGGCGACCGCGATCTACGCGAAGGCGTACGAGCAGGACCCGAGCTTCTACAGCATCTGGCGCACTTTGCAGGGCTACCAGGAGGTGTTCGGCAAGGGTCACACGCGCCTGATCCTCACCCCCGACAACCAATATCTGCGCTATCTTCAGTCACCCCCAGCCGGGCCGGCACCTTAGGCGTGGCGGCCGTCTTTGGACCTGCCTCCCGGTTGCTGCCCGGGCATAGGGCCGTGTGCGGCTCCGCCTCTGGGCCGTGCCGCCGGATTGATGCATAGGACCCCGGCCCGCTGGTATTGTATGGATTGCGGTCATCCCCAACGTTCCCGCGCGCACTATCAGGAACCTTGATCATGCGTCTGTCTCGCTCCGCCCTTACCCGCACGGCCCTGCTGGGACTGTCCCTGGCCGTGGCGGGACCGCTTGCCGGCGGTGTCCCGATCACGCCGGCGGCCGCCCGCCCGGCGCCCGACAGTTTTGCGGATCTGGCGGCGCGCCTGCTGCCCGCGGTGGTGAACGTCTCGTCCACCCAGACCATGCAGACCCGGAACGGGGGCCCTGGGCTGGGCCCGGAAATCCCGATGTTCCCGCCCGGATCGCCGTTCGAGCAGTTCTTCAAGGATTTCCTCAACCGCAACCGTCCGGGCGGACGCGGCGACAACCAGCCCCGGCCGCCGGAGCGCCGGGCACAGAGCCTTGGTTCCGGCTTCATCATCGATGCGTCCGGGCTGATCGTGACCAACAACCATGTCATCGACGGCGCCGACGAGATCTCCGTCACCCTGCAGGACAACACTGTGCTGAAGGCCGAGCTGGTGGGGCGGGACGAAACCGGGGACATCGCGCTCTTGCGGGTAAAATCCGACAAGCCGCTGCCCACCGTGGAGTTCGGCGATTCCAGCAAGATGCGGGTGGGTGACTGGGTGCTGGCGATCGGCAATCCGTTCGGGCTGGGCGGCACCGTCACTGCGGGCATCGTCTCGGCGCGTGGGCGCGACATCCGGCAAGGCCCGTATGACGACTTCATCCAGACCGACGCCGCGATCAACCGCGGCAATTCCGGCGGCCCGCTGTTCAACATGGACGGCGAGGTGATCGGCATCAACACGGCGATCTATTCGCCATCCGGCGGCTCGATCGGCATCGGCTTCTCCATCCCGTCGAATATGGCCAAGAACGTCGTGGCGCAGCTTCGCGATTTCGGCCATCCGCGGCGCGGCTGGCTGGGCGTGAAGATCCAGCAGGTCACCCCGGACATCGCTGAAAGCCTTGGCCTGAAAGAGGTCGGCGGTGCGATGATCGCCGGCGTGAATGACGGCGGGCCGGCGGACAAGGCCAAGATGCGCAACGGCGACATCATCCTGAA
>DATNEJ010000169.1:0-10383 GCA_035606775.1 Acetobacteraceae bacterium
CGAGTACAACTACGGGTTCGATGCGCAGACCGGGGAGTTCAAGGACCTGGTGAAGGCGGGGATCATCGACCCGACGAAGGTGGTGCGGACGGCGCTGCAGGATGCGGCGTCGGTGGCCGGGCTGCTGGTGACCACCGAGGCGATGGTGGCAGAGAAGCCGGAGAAGAAGGGTCCGCCGATGCCCCCGGGCGGCGGCATGGGCGGAATGGGCGATATGGATTTCTGAGAAACAGGTCGCGTTGACCTGTTGCTCGGCGGACGCCGCGGAATCCGGTGCGCAACCGTGGCGGCCACCGCATGAGCGGGCAGTGATTGGCCCGGGAACCTGTATATTCGGGAGAATGCCAGTGCCCAAAAATCGCAATAGAGGCAATCGGGAGCCGAAAAAGCCGAAGGCGAAGAAACCATCCACGCCGGCTGTGTCGACTTTCCTGCGTCCTCCGCAGCCGGCAAAGCCGTCTCCGCCGAAAGAGGAGACGCGGCAATAGGTCAGAGCGTGATCGTTTGCTGCGGAATCGCCGGAGACGTCAATCACACGATCAAACAAGGACACGGGGTCTGTTCGGTGCTTCTATCTGCACCGATCAGGCTCGGTGGCGGACTCCATAGCCTGCGCCCCGCGATGTGATACCTGACGTTCGTCACTACGGCCTTAGTTACGCTGGTTTCAGCCTGCTGCCCGTCTACGGCTTTGAACCGGGGCCCTCGTCTCGCGCATCGCCCAGCGTGGTTTGCAGAAAATTCCGCACGCGCGCCTCAGCATCCTTTGCTGCACCGTCGTTGTACTCCAGAAGATGCCCGTGGTAATGCCGCGTCGGACGGCGCACGTCGAATGCGTGCGTCGCACCGGGATAGGTGACCAGGATGACCAGCGGATCCTTCCCCGTTCGGCGCGTGATGCCGATATCGCTCTCTCCGGCAGCCATTTGCTGGCAGGCGGAGGCCGGCGTCCAGTCGTCACGCGTGCCGGTCAGCACCAGCGTCGGCACCGTCATGCCCCCCTGGCTTGTATCGCATGCGGGGTAGTACGCGACTGCGGCGCGGAAGTGGAGAAATTGGTCACGTTCGAATGCACCGCGCTCGACCGCATATAGCGTAGCCGCGCCGCCCATGGAGTATCCCATCACCGCAATCCTGTCCCAGGCAACGAAGGACTGCACGGACAGATAGGCCAGGGCGGCATAGGCATCCACCAGTTCGGCTTGCTTGCCGCCACGCTCGCCGCACGTATTTGCACCGCCCAGACTGTCCAGCGCGAGCGCCACGTACCCCCAGGTCTTCAGGGTCAGCGCGACCCGTATCTCATGCTCGCCGAATCCCGAGCACCCATGCAGCACGACCACAGCGGGAAACGGTCCAGGTCCCTTGGGCCGGGCAATGTAGGCGAGCAGCGGTTCAGCGCTTTCCGGCCCGGGGAGATCGCCGCGCTGCGTGGCGATCTGTGCCAACTCGTCGGCCTTGGAAACCCGGACCGGTGCCGCCACAAGAATGGACAGGAGCAGGGCCGGCAACACACGGGCGGGTCTCATTGCTGCAATCCTTCCATGCCTGGGTGCTGCGGCGGGAACCTACCGCCGTGCATCCGTTTCGCGAACCGCTGCCTTGCGTTATGTGCCAGCCTATCCGCGTGCGCGGCGCGCGGCTTGGTCTTGCCAGGCTGCACACATCGGCGCCGTGCTGCCATCCTACCTGGGCCAGGTGCCGGCGACGGCACGCCAAACACGGAAGGATGCACCGGTGACAAAGGTGGAGACGGATCAGGCCGACGATGCACCCGCCTATACGGCTGTGGAGACGATCTACCATGCCTACCTTACCGGCCTGATCCTTGCCATCGTCACGCGCGCGGGCAGCGATCAGGCTGCGGAGGTGGTGTTTCGAACCTTCCGCCGCCAGCAGCTTGCGCGATTCCTGCCCGGGCTGAAGAAACTGGGGATCGACGGGCTTCCTCATGCGGTCGCCTGCGCGCAATACCACTATCTGTCGAATCAGGTTGGCGGCGTGAAGGTCGAGTATATCTACGAAAGCGACCGAAAGGCCTGGGTTCGCTATCCGCCACCACGCTGGATCTGGTCGGGTACGGCCATCTGCGGCATCCCTTCCTCGGTGTCCCGGGCGATCCTGCGCGGATGGCATGCCAACAACGGTGTCGTCCTCGGCAATCCGCGGCTCGGGTTCGTCTGCACCGGACAGGCGGTCGACGGCCAGCCGGGGTTGGAAGGCTATTACAAGGAATGGGATCACGATCTGACACCGGAGGAGCGGCTTCAGTTCTCTCCCGGTGAGGAATGTCCGCCTTTCTCCCCCGATCGCGTACCGGAACTCTCCGCCGAGAACTGGCCGGAAGCCCGCCTGCGGAAGGTTCTGCGCAACTACGCCATGGAATACATCACCTCGATCGTTCCGGAGACGGTGGCCGCGCTCGGCCCGGCCGAAGGCGGCTATCTTGCCGCGACCGCAGCACGGCTGGTCGGCATGCACAGCTTCGATGAAATGCGCACGCAGCTTGGCGGTGTGGCGCCTGGCGCACAGGGCTTCGCGGCATTCCTCGCACGGATCGCCCGCGCCCAGGGCGATGACGCGGCGCTGAGCGGCACCGGGGATACATGGACGGTACGACAGACTACCTGGCGCCTGATGCGCGAGCGGGCGAACCTGCCATCGGAGGTGTTCGACGCCTGGAACCAGCTTTGGGTAGGCGCCGCATTGGCGCACGATCGCTGGCTCACCATTGACATCACACAGCGCCGGGATCGCGGCGCGCCGGCGTGGGAGTGGCGCGTCAGCCGAAGGCAACCCCGTGGGCGGCAGGCGTGACGACCACCTCGGAGCAACGGGCGGGCGCATAGAGCCTGTTCGGTGCAGATAGCAGCACCGAACAGGCTCTATATCTTTGTTTGACCGCGGGATTCACGTCTCCGGCAACTCCGCCTGCGACGATCACGCTCGAAGGATCAGCGCGAGTAGAACTCGACCACCAGGTTCGGTTCCATCTGCACCGGATAGGGCACATCGGACAGCTTTGGTGTGCGGGTGAAACGGCCCTTCATCGCGCGGTGATCGACTTCCAGATACTCCGGCACGTCGCGTTCCGCGCTCTGCGTCGCGTCCAGCACCACGGCAAGCTGCTTCGACTTCTCCTTGACCTCGACCGTGTCGTTGTCGCGCACCTGATAGGAAGGAATGTTCACCCGCTTGCCATTGACCAGCAGGTGGCCGTGCGAGACGAACTGGCGCGCGGCGAACGGTGTGACGGCGAACTTCAGGCGGTAACACACCGCGTCCAACCGGCGCTCCAGCAGTTCGATCAGGTTCTCCGAGGTGTCGCCCTTCCGGCGGACAGCCTCCTCATAGTATTTGCGGAACTGCTTCTCGCCGATATTGCCGTAGTAGCCCTTCAGCTTCTGCTTCGCCATCAACTGGGTGCCGAAATCGGTCGCCTTCTTGCGGCGCTGCCCGTGCTGGCCGGGACCATATTCGCGCTTGTTGATCGGGGATTTCGGCCGGCCCCAGAGATTGATCCCCAGGCGGCGGTTGATCTTGTACTTGCTTTCGGCGCGCTTGGTCATAGGCGCTCGCCCCTTCGCGTTCGTGTTGTTGCACCGGTAGGTCCAGCGCATACACGCTGGACGGGCGCGGACCCTCATGGTCCGTCCACGTTCCCGGCAATGAAGGGCGGGCCTATAGGCGCCGGGACACCGCCTTGTCAAACCAGACCCTGGGTCGTAGCAGTCCCGGCATGGTCAACCGAAGCGAAATCATCTGGCTCGGCGTCGCCTCCGGCGTGTCCGGCAGCCTGATCGGCGGCATGCTGCTGGGCATTGGCATGGATCTGATCGTCAACGACATACCGCTGGGCTGGCTGCTGCTGCTCGTCGGCGCCCCGGTGTCGGCACTGCCCGGCTGGATGCTGGCACGCAAGCTGGCGCGGCAGTTGTAGGCTGCCGGCGCCCCACTGTGAGATTCGGCATTACCCTGTCCAATCGCGGGATCCTGCTCGGGCTGACCACGGTGCCGAGGCTGCTGGCCCTCGCGGATGCTGGCCCTCGCGGATGTTGGCCCTCGCGGATGCGGTGGAGGCCTGTCCGCTGCTGGACAGCGTCCGGGCCAGGTCGCGCTGTTCGCCAGCCAACGCCTTGATTTCTTCGCCTTGCTGTCGGCCATTGCCGGCCGCACCAGCCACGTTCTGCTCAGCCCCGCCTGTATGGGCTCCTTCGCACTACGCGAACCCCGGGTCTTCGCGGCCAAATGGGCCTCGCTGGACGTAATTTCCGGGGGCCGCACGAGGCTGTCCGTCTGCGGCGGCGCGGGGCCGGCCTGGGACGCATCACGTTTCGTCTCGCCACCACAGGCGACGCGATGGAGCAGTTTCGCCGGTTGACGCAGGACGTTCTGCCCTTTGTCGCCGGCTGAACGTGCGGGGGCTGAGAGCGTGATCGTCGGAGACGTGCATCACGCGGTCAAACAGAGACGCGCAGCCTGTTCGGTGCTTCTGGCTGCGCCGAACAGGCTCTACGTGACCGCGATGCGGTGCAGGATGGCACGGGACTCGTCGGGAATGGCCACCGGCCGCTGCGACCCGCGCTCGACGAAGACATGCACGAAGTGGCCCTCGGCCGCCGCCGTGTCTTCGTCATTGCGGAACACCGCAAGGTCGTAACGAACGGAGCTGCGTCCTATCTGGGCCACCCTGATCCCGACCGTCACATGATCGGGAAACGCCACCGAACTGTGGTAGCGGCAGGCAACCTCGGCCACCACGCAATGCGTAGGCCCGTCGAGCAATCCAACGACCTTCTCGGTCATTTCGTAATAGGTGACCGCCGTGTCGAAGAACGAGAAGTAGTTCACGTTGTTGACGTGCCGGAACACGTCGTTGTCCATCCAGCGCGTCGTGATGGCATGAAACCAGCGATAGTCGCTGCGGCGACCTGGAGGCTGACGGGGCATGATGGTCGATTCGCTCGGTGAGTATCAGGCCAAGGTTGAAGCCGATCCGGTCCCCAACGTCCACCTTCCGCCGGTCGGTTACCATCCGGTCATTGGACAGACCACCGCCCAGGGGGTACAGGGCCGCGGCTTTGCGACCGCGGGAAGGATCATCGTGACGAACCGTTTGACGAAGCAGATCGCCTGCATGGGCGGTGCCGTCCTGCTCCTGACCGGCTTGGCGCCGGCCGCCGCGTCGGCGCATGCGATCCTCGAAGACAGCCGGCCGGTGGCCGGCGGCAAGGTGCCCGCGGGCACCATCGCCCTGCATTTTCGTTATAACAGCCGGATCGACCGCTCGCGGTCGCGCCTTACCCTGACCGGTCCGGACGGGAAGCATGTGCCCTTGAAGATCAAGCCGGAAGGCCCGCCGGACATTATCGATGCCTCGGCCGCCCTTACGCCCGGTAGCTATGTCGTGCGCTGGCAGGTGCTGGCCATCGACGGCCACATCACCCGCGGCGACGTTCCGTTCACCGTTACGGGCCAGTAACCGATGGAACTGCTGATCGACCTGTTTGGCTATCTGTCGATCATCGTCCATGGCCTGACGATCCTGGCGCAGTCGATGGCCCTGGGCGGCGTGCTCTTCCTCGTGCTCCTGGCACGCCCATTGGCACCCAGGCTCGGGCCCGCCGGTGAGGCGATTTCGCGCGGCACCGCGGTTATTGCCGCGTGGAGCGCCGTCGCCCTCGTGCTGACCGAGGTATTGACGGTGGCGCTGCAGACCGCGGTGCTGGTCGGTACGGTGGACCTTTCCGTGGGCGATGTTCTCGCCGCCAATTTCGCGGTCGCCGGGCTGGTGAAGATCGCTGCGGCGGCATTGCTCGCGTGGCTGCTGTTCGGCCGCCGGGGGTCGGCACCTGCGCTGCTGGCTCTGGCAGTGGTGGTGCTGGGCGCGGCGACCATGACGACGCACGCCGTCGCACGCCTGGATGACCGGGCGCCGCTGGTCATTGTCGAATGGCTGCACCAAGCCGGCGCCGCCATTTGGATCGGCGGCATTCCGGCCTTCCTACTGGCGCTTGCCAAAGTGAAGGATGGTGCGGGTTGGCGGCTGGTGGGCGCCCGGTTTTCCCGCATGTCGATGGTGGGTGTCGCCTGCATCCTGGTCAGCGGCGTCACCATGAGCCTGCTGTATATCGGCAGTTGGGAAGGGTTCTACGGCACCGCCTACGGGGTCATGGTGGGTGCCAAGATCGCCATGTTCCTGATGCTGCTGGCCCTCGGCGGCATGAACTTCCTGCTGGTCGAGCGCCTGCGCGCCGATCCGGCAACCCCCGTCGCCCGGTTGCGCCGCTTCGCGGAGGTCGAGGTCGGGATCGGCATCGCCATCTTCTTCGCCGCCGCTTCGCTGACCTCCGTTCCACCCGCGGTCGACCTGACGCAGGACCGGGTGAGCTGGCACGAGATTGTCGAGCGTAATACGCCCGAATGGCCGCGGCTGAGCAGTCCCGACCATGACCGCCTGGCGCTTCCGGCCTTGCAGGCCAAACTGGATGCCGAGGCGGCGCGCCATGCGAAGTCCGGCGCGGTCCCGCAGGTTGCGTTCGTTCCTGGCGCAGGCGAATTGCCGCCACGCAACGCCGCCGATATCGCCTGGTCCGAGTACAACCACCACTGGGCCGGCCTGTTCGTGATCGCGGTGGGGATTCTGGCGTTGCTGAACCGCGCCGGCCTGCGCTGGGCACGCCATTGGCCGCTGGTCTTCCTGGGCCTCGCGGTCTTTCTGTTCATACGCTCCGACCCCGAAACCTGGCCACTTGGCGAGATCGGCTTCCTGGAAAGCTTCCGGGACGTGGAGGTGTTGCAGCACCGCGCGTTTGTGCTGCTGCTGGTGGTCTTCGCGTGGTTCGAGTGGCGGGTTCGGACCTCGGCCTGGAACAGCGGGGGCGCAGCCCTGGTGTTTCCACTCCTTTGCGCCGCTGGCGGTACTCTGCTGCTGACCCATAGCCATGCAATCGCCAACCTCAAGGATCAGTTGCTGATCGAACTGACTCACACGCCCCTGGCTCTGGCGGGGATCATCGCCGGCTGGGCGCGATGGCTGGAGATACGGCTCAATCCGCGGGAGAATCCGATCGTGCAAAGCGCCGCCGGCTGGATCTGGCCTACGGCGATTCTGTTCTGCGGCCTGCTGCTGATCTTCTACCGGGAAGCGTAGAGCGGGATCGCGTCAGGCTGCCGGCTGGCAAGCGCGGATCGCGAACCGAAACAGGGCGCGGAGCTTGGTCGTTTCGCCTGCTGACGCGATCAGGCGCCGGGCGCTCCGCAACCCGGGAACCCGCGGTTCAGGCCAGCGTACGGCGGCGCCGGCGGGACAGGCCGGCGAGGCCGAAAGCGAGTGGTGCGAACAGCGCCAACGAGCCAGGTTCGGGAAGGCTCGCGACCCCGACGTCGAACGAGAACGCAGCCGGGTCGCTGATCATGCTGAACTGCACCATCAGGTCGTAGTTCCCCGATATGTCCGATGCGGCGACCACGAGGGGATGGTCGGCCAGCCATGCGGTGATATCGGCCAGGTCGATATCCGCCCAGCTTTGGCTCAGCACGGTCTGGCCGAACTCGCTAATGCTCAGTTGAAAGCTCGATATTGCGCCGCTGCCCGTCCCGCCAATCCCGATGCCAAATTCCTGGATGGTCGAACCGCCGGCGTTGAGGTCGAAGGTGATCGACCCGGATTCGGTGAGCGTTGTCCCCTCGGTCGCCGCACTTGTGGTGGCGGCAAAGCTTCCGAGGCCGAGCACGGTGGCGCCGGGCTGGGTCAGTGCGGCAAGGGCAGCGGCATTGCCATTGAAGCCAGCCAGTGCTGCAGCATCGGGCGCACCGGTCACGGAGGCCACGAGATCATGGCCAAGGGTGGCAGCCGTCGCGGCGTTGGTCCCGGACGCGCCGGGGCCGGCGTTGGCCAGTGTGGCTGAGCTTACGGAGGCTTGGCCCGCAGCCGACACCGATGCATCGGCCGTCACGGACAGCGCGCCGGCCGTTGTATGGGAGTCCGCGTGCGTGGTCGATCCGCTGCCACCGCTTTCCGTCGCGGTGGCACTGGCGAGGGCGCCGTTCTGCGTGGTGGCATAGGCAGTTCCGGCCGCCGCTGAGCCCGCGGCGGCCGTTGCGGTCGCGTTCGCAGTCGCCGTGCCACCCCCAGATCCGTTGCCCGCGGTGGCCTGGGCCGTAGTGTTTGCTGACCCAATGAGGGACGTCGCGCTGGCGGTCGCGGCGGCACTGCCGGCTGCTCCGTCGGCGCCTCCGCCCATGCCACTACCGCCGCTGCCACTGATGGCGGTGACGTCGACGGTGGCGCCGCCCGCGCTATTGGCGCTGAGCACGCCTGTAGCATCGGCATTGCCGCCGGCGCTGCCTGAGCCGACGCCGGAAAGAGCACCGCCGCCCGTGCCGCCTTGCGACGTTACGGTAACGCCGATCGCGTTGGCATTCTGATCAGCGACGTTGAGGGTGGTCGATGCGGCGCCGCCGGTTCCGGCAATGCCGCCATCCGAGCTGCCGCCGTTCCCCCCGGTGGCTTCCATGTCCAGATTGACGTTGCTGCCAGCGGTCTCATTTGCGCCGACGGCGTTCTGCATGGTGCTGCTGCCGCCCGCACCACCGTTCGCACCACCGATCCCCACGCCGCCGTTGCCGCCGACCTGGATCGCGGTTGCGGACAACGTGGCGACGCCACCGCCGTTGCTGACGAAGCTGCCGCTGCCGGTTCCGGCAGCTGCGCCACTGGCGATGTCCGCGCTGACCGGACCGCCTGTGATACTGGCACCCGCGCCGCCATGGTTACCGGCACCCTGGCCCACGCCGCCCGAACCGCCGGTGGCTACGGCGATTCCCGAGGCAGCGGTCGAACCCGGGAGCGTGATGGTCAGATTGGGGCCGGCTGTTGCCTGGCCGATGCCGCCGCCATCGCCGCCATTGCCGGCGGTTGTCGCGTTGCCGCCGTTGCCGCCCGTCGCCTCAGCGTGAACGGTCGGCTCCGCCCCGCTCCCCTCGTTACCTTGCTTGTAGGATGTCGCGCTTGCAGAACCGCCGTTGCCGCCGCCCGCGGCGCCATCCCCACCCGCGCCGCCCCGGGCGTTGGATGTGGCGTAATTCGCGTGACCGCCGATCGCCTGGGCATTGGCGACGGCGTTGCCGCCCATCCCGCCGCTAGCCGCCGATGAGGTGCCGCCGATACCGCCGATCGCCTGGGCGATGGCATTGACCTCGCCCTGGCCGTTGGTGGTCTGGCCCACGCTGAAGGTGTCGCCGCGGGTGATCGGGTTGACTGTTGCATTGCCGCCGGCGCCGCCGTTGCCGCCGGCTCCGCCGGAGGACAGGTCGGATGGCGCGGCCCCGCCGGTGCCGCCATTGCCGCCGGTTGCGGTGGCGACGCTGGTTGCCGCGTCAGCAGCCGTGTAGATCATATTCAGGATGGTGATGGCGTCGCCGCCTGCGCCGCCGGTGCCGCCGATCCCGCCCGGCGCCGCAGCCCCACCGACACCGCCGTTTCCGCCCGTCGCCTCCATCGTGTTGAACGACCCGTCGGCCTGCACAAAGGCATTGCTGTTAAGGATCGCCTGGCCGGTCCCGCCATCCGTTCCCGAGGGGGACGGCGTGGTGCCGGCCGGTCCGTCCACGCCGTTGGTACCGACAACGGCAATGTCGGCAGCGAGGGACGGCGCCGCCGGGACAAAGGTTGCCGCGAGAATGACTGCCAGCCCTGCGGCCAGGTTCTTCCCGCCGATAGCCTGGCCACGGGCGGGACGCTTCCGGTTTCGGTCTCTGCATGCAGGCTTGGCGGGTGATTTCATGTCTCTGGACTCGTTGCTTTTTTCAACACAGCCGGCTTGTCCGTCAGCAGGACTCTCCCGTGCCGACACGCCTCACTCCGCCGAGACCACGATTCACGGTGCGTAACCTCACGGCATGGAAACGAAATACGATGAAATGACTTTCATCCCGGTTTCCGATCAATCGACGGACAACTGCCCCCGCTCTTTGTGCCATTTTGCGCCGTATCACTCCGCTCCCGCCGCCACTGGCGGTGGGTCGGCAGGCGCTATGCGGGTGGCAGGTCGAACCTGGATCTCGAATCCCACATCGACGTCGCAGGTGGCGTGTTCGCCGATGCCCGAGGCTGGTGGTGCTGGCCGCGGCAGTGGGCACTGCCGCGGCCAGTTCTCGAACGGCTACTCGGCTGGTGCGATGATTTCCAGATCGGCCACCATTTCCTTGCCCATGGTCTCGGGGCCCAGAAGCAAGGCTATGATGAAGCTGATCAAGCCGCCGCACACGAACAACAGCATCGGCTGGGCGAAGCCCATGCCCATGTCCACGGCGAAGTAGGCGATGACCGGACCCATGAGGCCACCGAAGATCGCCCCCTGGTGATAGCAGAATGCCGCT
>DATNEJ010000194.1:0-4670 GCA_035606775.1 Acetobacteraceae bacterium
TGCATCGCCCCCACCGCAAACATGGCGCCCACATGGCCCCGATCGGCGGCCTTCTGGAACAGCACCAGCGCACCGGCGTGGTCCTTCGGACCGCCGCGGCCGTTCAACAGCATGTCCGCCAGCATCACCTCGGCCTCGATCATGCCGACATCCGCGGCCCGCCCGATCCATACGCGGCCCTCTGCCGGATCGGCCTCGACGCCGCGCCCTTCGACCAGCATCCGGCCATACCAGTACTGCGCGTTCACCACGCCGTCGGCGGCGCGCCGAAGCCATTCGGCGGCCTTGCGGTCATCGCGCTCGACTCCGACCCCCTCGGCCAGGCAGACGCCGAAATTGAACGCGGCGATCAGGTCACCCGAGGCCGCCGCCTGCTCGAACCACTCCCGCGTGCGGATCGAATCCTGCTCATTGCCATGGCCGCGCAGCAGAAGGTTCCCGAGATCGGCGGTGGCGTCCTGGTTGCCGGCCTCGACCGACAGGCGGAACAGGCGTGCCGCCTCCTCCTGATCGCGCGGCACGCCCGCGCCGGTCAGGTGCAGCATCCCCAGGGCGCGGGTCGCGCCGCGGTGGTTGGCGTCCGCCGCTCGCCGGAACCACATGGCCGCCTCGGCGTAGTTGGGCGGCAGCTTGCCGCCCTTGGCGTAGATGTCGCCGACCAGCGCTGCCGCTTCCGGATCGCCTGCCAACGCGGCGCGGCGGAGCCAGGATTCGCCCTCGATCGGGTTGGCGGGGACGCCGACACCTTCCATCAGCGCGTAGCCCCAGCGTGCCTGGGCAGAGCGATGGCCTTTCTCCGCGGCCTGGCGGTAAGAGCGGGACGCCGCATCGCGGTCCTGCGGGACGCCGGCGCCGCGATCGAGGATCGTTCCGTAGAGATACAGCGCGGTCGCCAGGCCCTTGTCGGCGGCCTGACGGAGGTTCTCCACAAGCTGGACCTGCACGGCAGGGTCCGTCGTGTCACGGGCCAGCACCAGGGCATAGCCGAGCTGACCCTGCGGACAGCCGCCTTCGGCGGATTGCTTGTACCAGCGGTCGCCTTCTTCCAGGTTGCGCAGGTCTTCCGGACCGGAGGTCAGGATGTAGCCGAGCAGGGCCTGTCCGTCGGCGGAGCCGCCTTCGGCGGCGCGGCGGGCCCATTTCAGCGCGGTGGGGAAATCCGGTTCGGCCGGTTGAGTACCGGCGAACAGCCCGGATGCGCCACCGGCCATGTCCCCGACGCCCTGCGCCATGCCGTGCAGGCAGAACGTGGCCAGCAGCGCCTGGGCTTCGACGTAACCTTGAGTCGCGGCGCGTTCCAGCCAGCGCACCCCTTCCGGGCGGCTGGGCGGCACCCCGGCGCCTTCAAGATAGCAGCGGCCGACCCGGAACTCGGCTTCCGGGATGCCGGCACGCGCGGCGCGCGACAGCAGGACGAAGGCGCGCTTCGGGTTGCCTTTCTCGGCTTGGCGCACCCCCCGGCGTAATGCCCGGGCAGCGAGCAAGCCGCCGAACAGCCGGTTGGTCATCGCCATGCGATCAGCCCCATGCGATTGCGCCGACGCGTGCGGGCATCACGGCTCCCGCATCGCTTCGCTGACCATCGGCATGGCGCGGCCCAGCAGGTAGCGAAGCACGGTCTGCTTGCCTACCAGCACGTCCGCGGTCACCGGCATGCCCGGCACCAGGCGGAATCCGGGGGGCGTGTTGTGCAGCTTGATCTCATCGAGCGTGATGCGCGACCGGTACCACACGCCGCCGTTGACCGCCGCGCTGGTCGGGATGGGGACCGCGCCGGTCGGGTTCCGCTGTTCGTCCTGCTCGGTGAAGCTGTCGGGGCTGACGATCCTGACAATGCCGTGCGCCATGCCGTACTGCGTATAGGGGAAGGTGTCGAACTTGATCGCCACCGGGTCCCCGAGATGCACATAACCGTCCTCGGAACCCGGGATATTGGCTTCCACCTCCAGCGGCGCGTCGGTCGGCACCAGCGTAATAAGCTGCTGGCCGGCCTGCAGTACGGAACCGACGGAAACCTTGCTAACGGTCAGCACCGTC
Source organism: Acetobacteraceae bacterium (assembly GCA_035606775.1). Classification (GTDB taxonomy): domain Bacteria; phylum Pseudomonadota; class Alphaproteobacteria; order Acetobacterales; family Acetobacteraceae; genus Rhodopila. The sequence goes on from DATNEJ010000194.1 coordinate 2,038, forward strand.
GCGTCACGGTCGGCGCGCAGTTCGACAAGCTGCCGGCGAAGCTGCGCCTTCCTGAGCGATTCACGCGCATCCGACAGCTTGCTGAGCGAATCCGACAATTTCTCCGCCACGTCGGCGTGCCAGCTCTGGATATAACCATTACGCTCGGCGATCAACGCCGCGAGGTCGCGCTGGCCGCCTGCGGCGGTCTCCTGCGCGGCATCGAGATTGCGCTGCATCTCCGCCCGCGAGTCCATCGCCGCCAGCGTGTTGATCTTGCTGCCGACATTCATGCGCTCGAGTTCAATGCGCATCTGCTCGAGCGATTTGGCATAGGCAAGGCGGCTGGTGTAGCTCGTGATATCGGATCGCGCTCGGCCGATCGCGGCCGACAGGCTGTCGGCTTTCTGGCGATAGTTCTCCAGCTTGTAGTTGTACTCGGATTGCCGCTGCGCGTAGATCGCCGCCTGCAAGGCAAGGTTCGGGTCGAGACCCGTGTAGGTGAAGGGCTTGTCCTCGGCTTCCGCCTGCTGGCGCGACACTTCCGCCTGCAAGGAGCTGACCTGCGCGGTGAGCGCGCCCAGATCGGCCGCGGCGAAGGTCGGATCGAGGCGCGCCAGAATATCGCCGGCATGCACGGTGTCGCCTTCCCGCACCTCGATCGCCCGCACGATGGAGGTTTCCAGCGGCTGCACGACCAGCGTGGGTGCCTTCGAGACCACCTTGCCCTGGGTCGTGACGACCTTGTCCACCTTGATGATCGCCAGTGCGGCAAAGCACGATACGACCATGGCGCTGATGATCCAACTGATACCGCGCGCGCTGCGCGGCATCGGATAGTTGACGATCGCCGTGGACGGAGACTGATACTCCAGGATCGCCGGGAGCGTTGGATCATCCCGACGGGCGACCGCGGTGCTAGTTGCCTTGGGCGAAGGTCGGGGCAAGAGCGGCATGACGGGAACCTTGCTTGTCGAGATGACGATTCTGCTGCGCCCAGAGTTGCCGGTAGATGGCGCAGCGTTCCAGAAGTGTCTCGTGCGGCCCGATATCCATGAGCTCGCCACGTTCGAGCACCATGATCTGGTCACAGTCGATCAGCGATGACAGGCGGTGCGACACGATCACCATCGTCCGGCCGCGCGCGATGCGCAGCAGGTTGGCATTCACCAGCGCCTCGCTTTCCGGGTCGAGCGCGCTGGTCGCCTCATCGAGAATGAGAATGCGCGGATCAGTGATCAGCGCGCGCGCAATCGCCAGGCGCTGGCGCTGCCCGCCGGACAGGTTCGGCGAGCCTTCCTCGATATAGGTTTCGTAGCCGTTGGGCATCCGTTCGATGAATTCCTCGGCACCGGCAAGGCGCGCGGCACGGATCGCATCCTCGAGCGTCAGGCCCGGTCGGCCGGCCAGGATGTTGTCGCGGATCGAGCCGCGGAACAGGAAGTTCTCCTGCAGGACGACGCCGAAGCTGGAGCGCAGATGCCGCAGGTTGATCTCCCGCAGGTCTGCCCCGTCGAGTTTCACGAAGCCGGAATACTCGCGATTGATGCCTTGCAGCAGCCGGGTCACGGTGGATTTGCCCGAGCCCGAACGGCCTACCAGCCCCAGCATGGTTCCCGGCGGCACGGAGAACGTGATCCGGTCCAGGGCTGGCACCTTGGTGCCCGCATAGGTGAAAGTGACATCCTCGAACGAGATGGCGCCGGCGAATTTCGGCCGCAGCCCGCCGGACGCGGCGTCCTTCTCCAGCGGTCGGTTCAGCACGCTCGCCGCCTGGGCCATGGCGCCCGCGACCTCTTCCCAGTCTTCCATCAGCCGGGCAAATCCCACCAACGGCTGGCTGACACGCTGGGAGAGCATCATGAACGCGAACAGGGCACCCACCTGAAGGCCGCTTTGCGTGTCGAGCGCCAGGTACGCGCCGATCATCGCGATACCCACCCACATGAAGCGTTCAAGCGGCGTGACCAGGGTCTGCGGCCAGTTGGACAGCATGCCGAAAGCAACCCGCCATTTCCCCGTATCCGCGATACGCTCATCCCACAGGGCCTTGCGCTGCGGCTCAAGCGCCAGCGCCTTCACCGTCTTGATGCCGAACACCGTTTCGCCCAGCACCGCGGACTTGTTGGTCTCGGCGGTGATGACCTTGCCGTAGACCACGCGCAGCGGCCTGAGGTACGCCACGATGATCAGCATGATGATGGTCGCGCAGACTAGCACGATCCACGCCATGGTCGCGCTCAGCCAGAACAAGAAGGGCAGAAGAACGGCAAGCGTCATGAGGTCGAGCAGAGTCGTCATCAGCTTGCCGGTGATGAACTGGCGGACCTGATGGATCTGCGTGACGTTGTACATCGTTTCGCCGGCGGGATGGCGTTCGAAATAGTCGAGCGGCAGGCGGATTAGGCGATTGAACAGATGCAGGTTCAGCTTTGCATCGGTGCGTATGCCGATGACAATCATGATCAGCCGCCGCGCGAAGCCAAGCAGCGTTTCGAAAAGCATCATCAGGCCGAGGATGATGCTGATCAGCAGCAAGGTGGAGTAGCTGTGATGGGTGATGACCTTGTCCACGACGGACATCACCAGGAGCGGCGGCAGGATCGTCAGGACGCTGATCGCAAAGGAGGCGATGAGCAGGTCGCGCAGCGACT
>DATNEJ010000207.1:0-2530 GCA_035606775.1 Acetobacteraceae bacterium
TGCTGGATGCCGATTTGCGGGAGGTGGCCTGGGGCGCCCAGGAAGGCCAGCCGATGGCCGGTAGCTGGTTCGCCGACTGGGTCGCGGGGACGGCCGAACCGTCCGGGGCGGAAAGCTTCGCCGCGCTGCGCCGGCGAGCCACAGCCGCGGTGAATCGCGCGCTGACCCGCCCGCCGGTGGTGCTGGTGGTGGCGCATGGCGGCCTGTTCCGCACCTTGCGCGCGGCGATGGGGCTGGAGGCGAATCTGCGCACCCGGAACGCCGTGCCGATGTGGTGCGCGCCGCCAGCACGAGGCGCATCGGCCTGGACCGTCTCCTACGCGGAGTGACCGCCGGCGCTGAACCGCATCGTCGCTTTGCTTGATCGCGCAATTGACGTAACCGACGATTCCGCATCCGACTCGCACGCTCTGGCATGCCACCGGCACCGATCCGGCCGCCGTTCGCGGACGCTCGGCCCGATGACAAAACTTTCCTTTGTGTGGCCTGCCTGTTTGCGCCATCCTGCGCAGGTCCCAGCCACCCGGCGCGGGAGAGAGCGGGCAGCGTGCCCGCCGCCGAAGGCGCAACCGGCCCCCGGAAACGCTCAGGCAAAAGGACCGCGGCGGGACTCAGGGATCTCTGGAAAGCCGGCTGACGCATCCGCGTCTGCCGCACCGACGGAGTAAGGGGCCAACCGCCCCGAATCTCTCAGGTACCGCGACAGAGGGGGGTCATCCGCTGCCGGCATTGGGCCGGCGGATGGCCTGATCGCGGAGTACCTGGTGACCGACAACCCTTCGCCCGACGCCCCCTCGCAGACCACGCTGAGCACCACGCCGCTCGACGCCTGGCACCGGCGGCTCGGCGCCCGGATGGTTCCGTTCGCCGGATACGCCATGCCGGTGCAATACGACTTCACGGGCGCCCTGGCCGAACGCTGCCGTGGCGGCATCATGGCCGAACATCTGCACTGCCGCAGCGGCGCATCTCTGTTCGATGTGTCGCATATGGGTCAGGCAACCGTCAGCGGCGCGGATCCGGCCGCCGCGCTGGAGCGGTTGGTGCCCGGCGATATCCAGGGCCTGAAGCCGGGCCGCCAGCGCTACACGCTGCTGACCAACGAAGCCGGCGGCATCCTGGACGATCTGATGGTTGGCAACCCGGGCGGCGGGCCGCTGTTCCTGGTGGTCAATGCCAGCCGCAAGGATGTGGACTTCACGCACATCGCCGCGAACCTTCCCGATGGTGTCCGCCTCACGCCCTTGCCCGACCGCGCGCTGCTGGCGCTGCAGGGACCGCGCGCCGCGGCCGTCCTGGCGCGGCTTTGCCCGCCGGTGGCGGCCATGAGCTTCATGAGCGTGGTCACCGAACCGGTCGCCGGCATTCCCTGCGTGATCTCCCGCACCGGGTATACCGGTGAGGACGGGTTCGAGATTTCGCTTGCCGCCGACCAGGCCGAAGCGCTGGCCGACCGGCTGCTGCAAGAGCCGGAGGTCGCGCCGGCCGGGCTGGGCGCGCGAGATTCCCTGCGGCTTGAAGCGGGCTTGTGCCTCTACGGCAACGACATCGACGAACTGACCTCTCCGGTCGAAGCCGGGCTGACCTGGGTGATCGGCAAGCGCCGGAAGATGCATTGGGACTTCCCCGGCGGGCCGGTCATCCGCGATCAGTTGGACAACGGCGCGCCGCGCTGCCGTGTCGGCATCCGCCCGGACGGACGGGCGCCGGCCCGGTCCGGAACCACGATCCTGGCCGAAGACGGCACCGCGGCGGGCGTGGTGACCTCCGGCGGCTTCGGCCCGTCGGTGAACGCGCCGATCGCCATGGGCTATGTGCGCAAGGACCTGGCCGGCGACGGCACGCGCCTTGGCCTGCTCGTGCGCGGCAAGCCCCTGCCCGCCTCCGTCGTCCCCCTGCCCTTCGTCGAACACCACTACGCACGCTGAAAGGAACGCTGCCATGGCCGGCAAGAGCACAGACAAGCGTTACACCAAGGACCACGAATGGGTGGTGCTGGATGGCGACATCGCCACCGTCGGCATCACCGATCACGCCCAGGAGCAGCTCGGCGAGCTGGTGTTCATCGAACTTCCGGAAGCGGAGCGGGAAGTCGCCGCGAACGAGGCCTGCGCGGTGGTGGAAAGCGTGAAGGCGGCCTCGGACGTCTACGCCCCGCTGGCCGGCAAGGTCGCGGAAGTCAACGAAACGATCGTCGAGGACCCGTCGATCGTGAACAGCGATGCCGAAGGCGAAGGCTGGTTCTTCCGCCTGGTGCTCGACGATCCCGCGTCGTTCGAGGAGCTGATGGATCAGGACGCCTACGACGAATACCTGGAGACCCTGTGAGCATGGACGTCCTGGCCGAGCTGGCTGAACTGGAAGCGGCGGACGGGTTCGTTCGCCGGCATATCGGCCCTTCCGAAAGCGATATCGCGGCGATGCTGCACACGATCGGCGCGGCGACGCTGGACGACATGGCGGCGCGCACGGTGCCTGCCTCCATCCGCTCCAACCAGGCGCTGGTCCTGCCCGATCCGGTGGATGAGGC
>DATNEJ010000230.1:0-4124 GCA_035606775.1 Acetobacteraceae bacterium
CATTCATCAGTGCTGCGTATTCGTCGACGTTCTTCACCTGCAGGCGCGGATTGCAGCGGCGCTCTTCACCAATCGTGCTCACGGTATCGCCTTTGTAGTCGTGCGCCGGGAAGACCAGCGTTTCGTCCGGCAGGCGCAGCAGGCGGCCGAAGATCGATTCATATTGCGCCCGCGGATCGCCGTTCTGAAAATCGGTCCGGCCGGTGCCGCGGATCAGCAGCGTGTCGCCGGTGAAGACGCGGTCGCCCATCAGGAAGCTGTAGGAATCGTCGGTGTGGCCGGGCGTGTAGATCACATCGAGATCCACGCCCTCGATCCCCAGCTTGTCGCCGTCCGCTAACCGCATGGAGACGACATCGACGCTGGACTGTTCGCCCATCACCGTGATGCAGTGCGTGTGATCCCGCAGCGCGCCGAGCCCGGTGATGTGATCGGCATGCAGATGTGTGTCCGCGGCCTTCACCAGCTTCAGATCCAGATCGCGAATCAGTTGCAGGTAGCGGTCCACCTTTTCCAGCACCGGGTCGATGATCAGAGCCTCTCCGCCGCGGCGGGAAGCGATCAGATAGGTGTAGGTGCCCGAGATTGGTTCGAACAATTGGCGGAAGATCATGACTGTCTCCGGATCGAGCCAAAGGGAGCAAACAATACTTTGAATCGCCGTGATCGTGCCATGATTTTCGTACACCGTACCGAACCGTCATCGATCCGGATTGGCGCTGCGGCTGCCGGTTGGTCACGTCCGGAGTCCGCCGCCGGCAGGATGCCAGGCCGACGGCCATTGGGGTGGCCGGTGCGTTGGGTCTTCGTCAGTGCGTCGCCGCCTGCCAGCCTGGCGCAATATCAACCGGCGGAAGCAACCGCTCCGCCGGGTCAGGCAGCAGCGATCCGGGGCCCGATATAGGCGGAGACCGGCCGGATCATGCGCCCGGTCTGCTGCTGCTCCATGGCGTGCGCCAGCCATCCGGCCGCCCGTCCGGCGGCGAAGACCGGCGTGAACGCGTCCCGGGGGATGCCCACTGCGTCCAGCAACAGGGCGGCCATGATCTCCACGTTCGCGGGCAGGGTCCGGCCCGGCTTCACGCGTGCGAGAGCGGCGGCCACCGCCGCCTCCAGGCGCGTGGCAAAATCCAGCCTCCCGGCCATCGGCCCCATGCGCTGCAGGGATTGGCGCATGGCCTCCGCGCGCGGATCGTTGCCGTGGAACACCCGATGCCCGAAGCCCATCAGTCGCTCCCCCGCGCGCAGTTTCGCCTCCAGCCACGCTTCCAGGTCGGGCACCGCTTCTGCCTGGTCCAGAAGATCGAGGGTGGGTCCCGGCGCGCCGCCGTGCAGCGGCCCGGTAAAGGCGCACCAGGCCGCCAGTACGGCAGCGGCCAGGGAGGCGCGCGTGGAGGCGACGACCCGCGCGGTGAACGAAGACCCGCTCAGCCCGCTTTCCGCCATGACGGTGAAATATGTATCCAGCGCCGCGACCTTCTCCGCTTCGGGCGTGACACCGTGCAGCATCCGCAGCAGATCGGCTGCCGTGGACAGGGACGGATCGGGCAGGACCGGTTCCTGGCCATGCGCCGCGCGCAGCAGCGCGGGCACCGCGACGGTGACGGTGGCGAGCAATGCGGCGGGCCTCGCCTCGTCAGTCTGCGCCGCCAGCGCAAGGCGCATGCCTTCGAACAGCGTCCGCCCTCTCGCCACCGGCAGCCATCCGCCCAGTGACCCGGCAGCGGCCAGCCGGCCGGCGCCAAGGGCCTGCTTCATGCCGGCGCGGGTCAGTCCGCTGCCGGCAAACCCGTCCCACAGCAATGCCACGGTGCCCTCGAAGCCATGGTCGGCGACCAACGCCGGCAGAGCGTGCCCACGCACCCAGACCATGCCGCTGGCGGAGTCGGTATGGCTCAGCACGGTTTCGGCGGCGACGACGCCTTCCAGTCCACTTTGCATACGGCGCGTTTCCCTTTGTCCATTTTGCGGCACAATGCCCGGCGGGAATCGCGCTGTCAGCCTGCTTGATCCTGGTGGGGCGGGCTGCGAAACTGCGGGGATCATCATTTCCGGCGCTCCGGCTAACCCCCTACTCCGCTGTAGGCGGCATTGGGTTCAGAACGGCGGGACACCATCATCGGGGATCAGCCTTGCCCACACCGAAGACACTGACGGAAGGCCAGCGCGCCTACGAAGCAAAGCGCGCCGCGAAGGCCGGCATGAGCCTGGACAAGTGGCTCGCCAGCAAGCAGCGCCAGCAGGAAGCCGACGAGAAGGCGCGCAAGAAGGTCGCCGAGGCCGCCAAGCCGGCGAAGCCACCCGGCTTCTTTTCGCGCCTCCTGGAACGTGCCCAGCGTCCGCTGGGGTCCTGACCGGCCGATCCGGATAACCCGCCCAGATGCTGGCCGCGCACGCGGACTGGAGCACCGACCCGAGAAAGCGCTGGGTTGCAGTCATTCGCCGGGACGGGACCGGATGGCGGATCGGGCTGCCGCGCCCGGTCGGCGATGTCGCTACCTTCTTCGCGCGCCTGCGGGCGGAAGCCGGGGGCGATCCGGTTGCCCTGGGCGTAGATCTGCCGATCGGCCTGCCGCGCGCCTATGCCGCCCGGCGCCGTGAATCGGGGTTCCTGGGTTTCCTCGCCACCGCGCAGGAGCGCCCGGACTTCTTCCGGGTGTGTGAGTCGCTGGCCGAAATCGCCGCCGAACGGCCGTTCTATCCGGCCCGCGGCGTCGCCGGCATGACCCGCCTCTCGCATGCCATCGCCCTTGGCCTTGAGAGCGCCGCTTCACTCTCCCGCGCCTGCGACCGCGCCACCGCCGAACGCCCCGCCGGCGCTCCTCTGTTCTGGACACTCGGCGCCAACCAGTCCGGCAAGGCCGCCATCGCCGCATGGCAGCACCTGATCCTTCCCGCGCTGGCTTCGGACGATGCGATCCGCCTTTGGCCCTTCCACGGGCCTTACCGTTCCCTGCTCGCGGAGGGGAGCGTGGCGCTGGCGGAGACCTATCCGGCGGAGGCGCTGCGTCATCTCGGCCTCAGGCTAAGGGGCAGCAAGCGGCGGCAGAGCGACCGGGCGGCGCTAGCCGATGCCCTGCGTTCGGCGATGGCACGCCTGACGGTCACGCCCGACGACGCCATGACCGCCATGATGGCGGACGGATTTGGCGCGGATGCGGCCGGGGAGGATCGGTTCGATTGCACGGTGGGCGCGCTCGCCGTCCTCAACGTCGTGGCGGGCAACCGGCCTGACACGGCGCCGGATGATCCCTGGATCCAGCGATGGGAGGGCTGGGTGCTGGGGCAGACCGCACTGCCGGGACCTTGGCTGGCGATACCGGCAACCCAGCGCGACTGACGCCATCAGCACAGAACTGAGGCGAGATCCGCCCGCCTGGAGGCAATCGGCTTCTATCAGCCGTCGCTCACCAGGCGATCTCCCTGCCTGTGTAGTCCAGGAACGCGTGGCGATGGCTGCCGCGCGCCTTTTCGATCACGTCCACGAGGCCGGCCGCGCTCTGCTCTACCGAGACCGGAGCGCCGGCACCGCCCATGTCGGTGCGCACCCAGCCCGGGTGCAGGCTCAGCACGGTGATCGGGCGGCGGCCAAGCTCCGCCACCAGCCCCCGGGTCAGGGAATTCAACGCCGCCTTGCTGGCGCGGTACAGCTCGTGACCGCCGCTATTGAGCGACACGCTGCCCATCGCCGACGTGGTGAACGCCAGCACGCCGCTGCCCGGGCGGATCCGGTCCTGCAGGTCGCGTGCCAGCCGGATCGGCGCGATCGCGTTGGTGTACATCAGCGCGCCGATCTCGGCGATCGTCGCCGCGTCGGCACTGCGGTGAGTCGGACCGGCGACGCCGGCGTTGATCAGCGCCACATCCAGGGTCCGGCCCTTCATCGCCTCGGCGAAGCCTTCGATCAGCGCCGAATCGTTGACGTCCAGTGGCACGATCTCCACCCGCCCCGGATGGCGCGCGGCCAGCGTGGCAAGGTCCTGTGCCTTGGCCGGCTGACGCGCCGTGGCGATCACCGCCCAGCCGCGTGCGAGAAACTCCCTGGCGACACCCAGGCCGATGCCGCGATTGGCGCCGATGATCAGCGCGACGGAACGCTCAGCCATCTCAGACTCCTCGATACG
>DATNEJ010000263.1:0-2075 GCA_035606775.1 Acetobacteraceae bacterium
CGTGGCGGCTGCGCGCCAAACCAAGACTCACCCGACTTCCTTCGGAAGTCGGGTATATCAGCGGCCACGGCGCGCAGGAGCGGTCAAGGATGCGATCGACTGGAACTGGTAGGCGAAGGCGCAACGGGAGAGGAACAGCACCGCGAGGACGATCCACCGGTTCCGCATCGTCGAACCCCCTGTTCCCCGCTCCCTCGCTTCCCCGGCCGCCGGGGCAGCTTGCGTTCGGTTAGATCACCAGCCCGCCATCGACATGCAGCGCCTGGCCCGTGATGTAGGACGCGGCCGGGGAGGCCAGGAACGCGACTGCCGCCGCGACTTCCTCGGGCAGGCCGATCCGCCCCAGGGGTATGCGCGCGGACTGGTCCGCCAGGGTGGACGTGCCGATGGCCCGGTGCGCGCCCTGATCCTTGCGGATGAAGCCTGGCACGACGCAATTGACCGTCACGCCCGATGGGCCGGCCTCGATCGCGAGCGCCCGCACCAGCGCCTCCAGCCCGGCCTTGGCCGCGGCGGAGGCGGCGAAGACCGGCACATCGGTGCGAAAGCTGTGGGCCACGAAACTGGAGACCGCCACGATCCGCGGTGACCGGCCTTCCCGCAGATGCGGCAAGGCAGCACGGGCCAGACGGAAGAAGGCGCCCTGAATTGCCTCCACGGACGCGGTCATGGCGGCGTCGGTCAGCGCCGCGAAGGGTGTGCGGTCGGCGAAGCCGGCATTGCTGACCAGCACGTCGAGCCCGCCAAACCGCGCGGCGGCATCCGCGATCAGCGCATCAGCGGTAGCCGGATCGGTCAGGTCCGCGAGCGCGATTTCGGCCCGTGCACCGGCCGCCCGGACCTTGCCCGCCACCGCCTCCACGCCGTCCCGGTTGCGGCGCGTGTGCAGCAGGACCGCGACGCCCGGCGCGGCCAGTTGGCGGCAGACCGCCGCGCCAATTCCGCTGGCGGCACCGGTAACGAGGACAGAGCGAGGGCGTTCCATGATGCCCCGGACGCTACGCGAGGCCGCCGCGTCTGACCACCGGGATCGGCAGCGGTCCGGGTGCTTGACCCTGCCCGGCGCGGCGGACAGTGTGCGCCGCCCGAACCAGGGGAGGACAGGGATCATGGCCACGCACAACGGCAGCGGCGACAAGCGCCTGCGTTCCCGCCGGTGGTTCGACAATCCCGCCGATCCGGCGATGACGGCGCTGTATCTCGAGCGCTACATGAATTACGGCATTACCCCGGACGAGTTGCGCGGTGGCATGCCGATCATCGGCATCGCGCAGACCGGCTCGGACCTCTCGCCGTGCAACCGCCATCATGTCGAGCTGGCGAGCCGGGTGCGGGACGGCATTCGCGCCGCCGGTGGCGTGCCGCTGGAATTTCCCATTCATCCGATCCAGGAGACCGGCAAGCGCCCGACCGCGGCATTGGACCGCAACCTTGCCTATCTCAGCCTGGTGGAAGTGCTGCACGGGTATCCGATCGACGGCGTGGTGCTGACAACGGGCTGCGACAAAACCACACCCGCCTGCCTGATGGGCGCGGCCACGGTGAACATCCCGGCGATTGTGCTGTCCGGCGGACCGATGCTGGACGGCTGGTGGCAGGGGCGGCTGTCCGGCTCCGGCACCATCGTCTGGGAAGGCCGCAAGCTCTTTGCCGAGGGCAAGATCGGTTACGACGAGTTCATGGACATGGTGTCCTCGTCCGCCCCGTCGGTCGGTCACTGCAACACGATGGGCACGGCGACGTCGATGAACTCCCTGGCCGAGGCGCTGGGCATGTCCCTGCCCGGCTGCGCCGCCATTCCGGCACCGTATCGGGAACGCGGCTGGATGGCGTTCGAAACCGGCCGGCGGATCGTCGGCATGGTGAAGGAGAACCTGCGTCCGTCCGACATCATGACCAAGGAAGCCTTCGAGAACGCCGTCGTTGCGGCCGCTGCGCTCGGCGCATCCTCCAACTGCCCGATCCACATGGTCGCGATCGCGCGCCACATGGGAGTGGAACACACCCTGGACGACTGGCAGCGCCTGGGGCCGGAAATCCCGCTGCTGGTCGACCTGCAGCCTGCCGGGCGATTC
>DATNEJ010000269.1:0-2049 GCA_035606775.1 Acetobacteraceae bacterium
GATTATCAGCGCCCGTCGATGGCGCAGGATATGGAAAAGGGCCGTCGTACCGAGATCGAGTTCATGAACGGCTTCATCGCCAGCGAGGGCGCACGCGCCGGCGTTCCCGCACCGACGCACGAGATGCTGACGCGTCAGGTGTTGCGCGTCGAGCGGGGCGAAATCCCGGCGCGGCCGGAGAATGTGCTGGTCAACGCGTAGGGAATTGAATTCGGTGGTCTAGGGGGCGGAGTCCGGCTCTTGCGGATGCTGCCCCTCGGCGCGTGCTGGCCTGTCAGACGGAGTCGGCTCCGCCCGTTCCCCGACAGCGGCGGCGCGAGCCCCTGCCATTCTCTGAGTCGGGACTGAGCGCGGCGCACGTCATCTTCAAGCCAGCCCGGACGCAACTGGATTTCCGCCGGCCTTGCCATGCTGTTCCCGTTGGCCTCCGCGTCGCACGCAAACGGGCAGATTCGAACAGTGCAGAAAACTCAAGTCGGAGCGCCCTTCAGGCAGTGAAGGTGACCTCGGCGGACCCAAGCCCGTCGAACCGCACGCCGCAGACATCGCCGGGTTTGAGGAACTTAAGGCCGGTGCAGGACCCGCAGGTGACGAACTGCCCGGCGCGGACGCCGCCTTTCTCGCGCCACAGGTTGACCAGAACCACGGCAATGCCGAGCGGATCGCCGGTCGGGTGGCCGCCTTCCTGTTGGAGTTCGGTTTTGCCGTTCACGGTCAAGATAACGTGCAAGCGGCCCAGCTCCAGCCCTTGCCAATCCTTCTTCGGTTCGCCGTAGACGAAGGCACCGTTGCTGATGCAATCCGCCAGCTTCTCCAGATTGGACACCGGCGCGTTTGCGGCAAAGCGGCTGTGCACGATCTCGATCGCCGCGCAGGCTTCGACACCGGCCGATACCTCCTCACGCGTATACGGCGTCTCGCGCGCAGGAAAGTCACGGCGAAAGAAGAACGCGACTTCACCCTCGACACCGCATTGCGGCACCAGGGCAGCCGGCAGGCGGCACGGTGAGGGGTAGGAGGTGCCCGCGTAGATGACACCACGCGTTGATTCGACGCCGGGTGGGGAGTTGGCCTTGAAGCCGGCAATCAGCTTGCCCAGGGATTTGCTGACGGCATCCTGGATCGCATGAGCCGCCTCGACGCTGGCCGGCTTGCAGCCTTCCGGCAGCCCGCTCAACGGTTGCATGGTCCGGCGCGCATCCACCAGGATCGCGGCAGCCCGATCAATCATCGGCTTGTCCATCGGATCGCATTCCCCCTTTTTGGCGATGGCGGCCAGCCTGCCACGCAAGGGGCGCCTGGCCTAGATGGCCGCGGCGGGCTGACCCCCGGATAGAGCGCGACGCTGCACAGGGTCTCTCCGTCGCGCGGCGCGCCTTCACCGGTGAACCGAACGCCGGCCGAATCAGGACGTCCCCACGGCCGGCGCACTTCTCCCGCCGCGCTTCTGGATGACAAATCCTTATGGACGTCACTTGTCGTATGACAAATAGTAGTGTTGGAAATGCCGCCGCTGCTTACACAGCCGCCGTCCCCATCTCGAACGAAGGATGCAAGCTGTTGAGAGTCTGGCTCGTTATCTCGACCGTACTGCTCGCCGCGGTCCCGCAAGCCGAGGCATGGGCGGAAGCCGCCGCTGTGTTCTCCGACACCGGCCCCGATGCCGCTGCCTACGGAGATGGCCAGCATTACCCGGTCGGTCCGCGCCGCGCGTTGGTGCCGCAGACAGAGATGGTCGGCACCTACAGCCATTTCGATCAGATCTACCCATCCCATCTGGTGGCCAAGGCCGCATCGCCCTCGCCTTTGCGGCGCGCCACGCAGGAACTGGCACTGCACTACCGCTATCAGGGACAGGATCACGGCATCGACGACTATCTGGACCGCAATCCCGCGACCGGCCTGCTAATCGCCCGCGACGACACGATCCTGTTCGAACATTACCGCTACGCGCGAACGGGGAAGGACCGCTTTCTCTCTCAGTCAATGGCGAAGACCGTTACCGCCATGCTGATCGGCATCGCGGTGCAGGAAGGTGCCATCCATTCA
>DATNEJ010000076.1:0-6451 GCA_035606775.1 Acetobacteraceae bacterium
TGTGTGCGGCAATGGCCCTACTGCCGGTCGGCTGCGGGACCGGCTCGATAGGCTCCGTCCATCGGGGCAACATGAAGGTTGATGGTGAATCAAGGTTCGCCTCGCCAGGTCGGTTATCTTCCGCCTTTGAACTGAAGTCGGCCTGACGATAAGCTTGCTGCACTTAATCAGTCTGCGTCGTGGGAACTGAGCTGCCGTCCGCCGGAGCGAAGCCGGCTATGCGCCGTGGCCGAAGCACTCCGGCCGGCCGGCCGCGCATGGCGGCGCTGGGAGGACAGCGAACGCAGACTCGGATGACTCGCCTGACAGGGGGGATGGGATGAGCAGTTCATCACCAAACGGGACGGAAGCGCAGCCGGCACCGCAACTTCCGCCGCTACCGCCTGCCGCCAGTACTGCGGATGCGCCGTGGTGGAAAAATGCGGCGGTGCTGATCGCGGCGCTTGCCTTTGTCCTGTCGCTCGCCACCTCGCTGATCTCCGCCTACACGGCCCACCAGAAGGATGTCCACGACCAGCAGGCGGCGCTGTCGGCGGTGGTCGAAAAGCTGCTGCAAATCCCGGTTACCGAAACAACGCTGCTGGCAAGCGCGTCTGGGCGCAATACGCCGAATCTCGGCCCGGTGTTCACCGAACAAAGCAGGATGCTCACGCTGGAGGCATATACCCTGGCCCGCCGTCTCGGAAACGGCGCCCCCGCGCCCGAGCTGATGAACGTCGCAATGAACCTCGCGAGCTTCGAGAATTATCCCGCGGCCAAACAGATGTACAAGCAGGCGGCGTCCGTTGCCGACAATTTCTCCGACGAGGTATCCGCGCTGCGGAACCTTGGTGTGGCGATGATACGGCTGGCACAGACAGACCATGAGCGGGCAGAAGGGGAACAGGCATTCGAGAAGGCGATGGATATCGGCGCGAAATATCCGGAGGTGGCACGCAATCCTGACGAGATCGCCTATACACACGCGCTGACGCAGCTCGCCTGGACCGATGCGTGGAGCGGGTTCGATTGCACGAAATCCGAATTCCATCTTCAGCAGGCGGACAAGTTCGTGCAGGCGGCGGCCAACGGCCCCGGAGGCGGGCAGATCGTTCCGGATGCAGAGGCATGGCATCAGGCGCTGCGGCACTGTGACGATCACGGCCGGCTGCCGTCACGGTGGTATCCCATCATGGGGGCAGTCAGGGGCGCGGGTGGCCAGCCGGCCCCGGTGCCGCCTCCGCCTCCCGCGCCTGGCGGATCGAAGGAATGACCGGCGCATGGGCAGGGCCGGCTGTGATCCCCTGGCGGGCCACACGCAGGGCCACCGAGGTTCCGTGCCGGCGCTCTCGACGCGACGCCGAATGAAGAACACAGAGGGAACGTGTGGCGCCCCGCGGCCCTGGCCGAGCGGATGAACGGAGGACGGCGGTTCCCCCTCGCCAGGGGAACGAAAACGGCTTATCTAGCCGCCACCATGATGCAGCGCAGCGCCGTCTCCCGAGTCACTGATCCGCAGGCCGTCGTTTGAGCGATTCTCCAGACCAGCCGTCCCCGCCGGCCGGCGACTTGCAGCCGGTGACGCTCGAACAGGAGATGCGGCGCTCCTATCTCGATTACGCAATGAGCGTGATCGTCGCGCGCGCCCTGCCGGACGCGCGCGACGGCCTCAAGCCCGTCCATCGCCGCATCCTCTATGGCATGTACGAGGCGGGCTATACGCCGGACAAGGCATACCGCAAGTCCGCGCGCGTCGTCGGCGACGTGATGGGCAAATATCACCCGCACGGTGACGCCTCGATCTACGACGCCCTGGTGCGCATGGCGCAGCCCTTTTCGATGCGGGTGCCGCTGATCGACGGACAGGGCAATTTCGGCTCGGTCGATGGCGATAATGCCGCGGCGATGCGGTACACCGAAGTGCGTTTGGCCGCGGCTTCCGCTCTGCTGCTGGAAGATATCGACAAGGATACAGTCGATTTCCAGCCGAACTACGACGAATCGGAGAAAGAGCCGCGCGTTCTTCCGGCGACGTTCCCGAACCTGCTGGTGAACGGCGGCAACGGCATCGCCGTGGGCATGGCGACCAACATCCCGCCGCACAACCCGGGCGAGATCATCGACGCGACGCTGGCACTGATTCGCGAGCCGGACATTTCGCTGGACGAGTTGATGCGGATCGTTCCCGGTCCGGACTTTCCCACCGGCGGTATCATCATCGGCCGGTCCGGCATTCGCGGCGCCTTCGAGACCGGGCGCGACTCCATCATCATCCGCGCGCGGACAGAGATCGAGGAGATCCGCAAGGACCGCCAGGCGATCATCGTCACCGAGATCCCCTATCAGGTGAATAAGAAGACCCTGCTTGAACGCATCGCCGAACTGGTGCGCGCGAAGCAGATCGAGGGTATCGGCGAAATGCGCGACGAGAGCGATCGCTCCGGCATGCGCATCGTGATCGAACTGAAGCGCGAGGCAACGGCCGAGGTCGTGCTGAACCAGTTGTTCCGGTTCACGCAGTTGCAGACGAGCTTCGGCGTCAACGTGCTGGCCCTCGACAACGGCCAGCCCCGTCAACTTGGCCTGCGCGACGCCCTGCTTTGCTTCATCCGGTTCCGCGAGGAGGTGATCCTCCGCCGTGCGCGGTTTGAACTGACCAAGGCGCGCGACCGTGCCCACAACCTTGTCGGCCTCGCCATCGCTGTCGCCAACATCGACGAGGTGATCCGGCTGATCCGTGCCAGCGCCGATGCCGCTGCCGCCCGCGCGGCGCTGATGGACCGCGACTGGCCCGCGGCCGATATCGGCGCGCTGCTCGCGCTGATCGATGAGCCGGGCAACGTCATCAGCCCCGAAGGCACCGTCCGCCTGACCGAAGAGCAGGCGCGCGGAATCCTGGAATTGCGCCTGCAGCGCCTGACCGGGCTGGAGCGCGAGAAGATCCAGGCCGAGATGGTCGAGGTCGGGGCCAAGATCCGCGAGCTGCTCGCCGTCCTGGGGTCGCACATTCGCCGCATGGAGGTAATGACCGAGGAACTTGCGGCTGCGCGCAAGGCGATCGCGACTCCGCGGATGACGGACATTTCCGAGGCGCCGGCGGATCAGGACGACGAGAGCCTGATCGAGCCGGGCCAGATGGTGGTGACGATCACCCGTGACGGCTTCATCAAGCGCACCGCGCTGGAAACGTTCCGCGCGCAGAATCGCGGCGGCCGCGGCAGGACCGGCGCCTCCACGCGCGGGGATGACATCGTCACGCGCAGCTTCAATGCCCATACCCATCAATGGGTCCTGTTCTTCTCCTCGGGCGGCAAGGCATACCGCGAAAAGGTCTGGCGCCTGCCGGAAGCCGGGCCTACCGCCAAAGGGCGAGCATTGGTGAATCTGCTGCCGGAACTGGGCGCGGATACGATCACCACCGTGCTGCCGTTGCCGCAGGACGAAACCTTGTGGGAGCCGCTGCACCTCGTCTTCGCCACGGCGTCCGGGAATGTTCGCCGCAACCGGCTATCGGATTTCCGCAACGTGCGCGCATCCGGCCTGATCGCCATGAAGCTGGACGAGGGGGACCATCTGGTCGGTGTCGCCACCTGCCGTGAAGGCGATGACGTGTTGCTTGCCACGCGCAAGGCGCGCTGCATCCGCTTCCGGTTGCTGGACGATCAGGTGCGCGTGTTTGCCGGGCGCGACAGTTCTGGCGTTCGCGGCATCCGGCTGCAAGCAGGCGATGAGGTGATCAGCCTGTCCGTGCTGCGCCATGTCGAGGCCACGCCGGCGGAACGTGAAGCCTACATCAAGCAGGCGAACGCGAGACGCCGCGGTGCGGGCGACGAGGAGGCCGATGCGCCGATTGCCGCCGATGACGAAGAAGCGGCGGCGGATATTACCCTGTCGCCCGAGCGGCTCAGGGAACTGGAAGAAACCGAGGAAATGCTGCTGACCGTCACCGATATGGGTTTCGGGAAGCGGACCTCCGCCTACGAATACCGTGTCACCGGTCGTGGCGGACAGGGCATCGCGAACATCACACTGGCACCGCGCAACGGCAAGGCAGTCGTGGCAACGTTGCCCGTCCGGCGCGGCGACGATCTGATGTCGGGCGATGACGTCATGATGGTGACCGACGCAGGACGGCTTATTCGCGTGCCGTGCGATCAGGTGCGGATCACCGGGCGCCAGGCAATGGGCGTGACCCTGTTCCGGGTCGATCCGGGGGAACACGTGACGAGCGTCTTCCCGGTGTTGGAAAATGATGCCGGCGACAACGGCGGCAGCGATGCGGCCGACGGCCCGGCCGACGATCCCTTGCCGGACGATTCTTCGCCTGACCCTGGCGATCCCGACAACAACAACGGCCACGACACGACGCCCGAGGAAGACAACGATGCCTGATCCTGTGCCGGGCGCCCGTCACCCGAAGCATGTCGGTCTCTATCCGGGGACCTTCGACCCCGTCACCAACGGCCATCTCGATGTCATCGGCCGCGCCGCCCGCCTGCTGGACAAGCTGGTCGTGGGCGTGGCGGTCAATACCGGGAAGGGACCGCTGTTTTCGTTGCAGGAGCGGGTGGAGCTGGTCACCGCCGAAACCAAGCCGATCGCCGAACGCAACGGCACGGTGATCGAGGTGGTGCCGTTCGATACGCTGCTGGTCGATTTTGCCCGCAAGGTCGGCGCCAGCATGATCGTGCGCGGCCTGCGCGCCGTTTCGGATTTCGACTATGAGTTCCAGATGGCCGGCATGAACTACCGCATGGCGCCGGATATCGAGACGGTCTTCCTGATGGCCAGCGAGCGGCACCAGTTCATCGCCTCCCGCCTGGTGAAGGAGGTCGCGATGCTGGGCGGCGACATTACGTCCTTCGTGCCGGCGCTGACGTTGGAACGCGTGCTGAAGCGCATTCGCGGCTGAGACCGCACACACGATTCTGCATTGCCACTAGGAGGATACACTTGCACCGTCGCACCCTGCTGGCATCCCTTGCCCCGTTCGGCGTCCTGTCCGGCGCCGCCATTGCAACCCTGGCCACCGGAGCACTGATGAGCGAAGACGCGAACGCCCAGCCGAAGCTGGATCCCGAGAACACGATCTATTTGGACCTGAAACAGGGGCGCGTGGTCATTGAGCTTCTGCCCGACATCGCGCCGCATCACGTGGAGCGAATCAAGACCCTGGCGCGCAAGGGGTTCTATGACGGCACGCCGTTCCACCGCGTGATCGAAGGTTTCATGGCTCAGGGCGGCGACCCGACCGGCACCGGCACGGGCGGCAGCGACCTGCCCAATCTGAAGGCCGAGTTCACCAACAAGCGCCACTTCCTGCGCGGCACCTGCGGGATGGCGCGCTCGTCCAGTCCGGACAGCGCCAACAGCCAGTTCTTCATCATGTTCGCGCCCGCGCCGCACCTGGATGGCCAGTACACGATCTGGGGCCAGGTGGTGGAAGGCATGCAGTTCGTCGATGAGATCAAGCGTGGCAGCGGCGGCAGCGGCACGGTGACTGACCCCGACAGGATCATCCACATGCGGGTGGCGGCCGACGTGAAGTAGCCGTTCGGCTACCGCCGGCGCTGCTTGACCGCCGGCGGTCCATGGCGTTCAACACCGCGCACGAGCCCGTAGCTCAGTTGGTAGAGCACGAGACTTTTAATCTTGGGGTCGTGGGTTCGAGTCCCACCGGGCTCACCAATTACCCAGGATAAATCAATATCTTGCGGAGTCATCTTCGGAGAGTGGCGCGGTTGGTGATGGGCTCGCGTATCTCGGAACGGGAAGACGGGGTTGCAAAAGCAGGAGGCCGGTCAACGGCGCCTCGGGCGCCCGCAGGGGGCGGGCAGCGGCGATCAGCCAGATGGCAAAGGCGACAGCGGCGAGAAGCGGTTCGAGGTGCTACGGAAACGCCGTGACCAGACGGGGCGCCGGGGTAGACGGATCAATCACCCAAACGGTGGTGATACAAGGATTGCGGCCGTCGGGAGACGACAATGAACACCGGTAGCGGACGCCATAGTGGCTTGGCGTCATCCTCGTAAGAAGATTTGGTACGCGGATGGTCGCGCAAGGCGTCACGCAATATCGTCCACCGGAGGCGGGTAAATCCGAAGCGGTTGAAAAAACCAGCTTTACCCTGATTGTCTGAATGCGCGGGATCAAGAAGGTAATCCCGCACCTTTTCATCTGGCACGATGGCGCTGTAGGCGTTCGGTAGCCGGGTCCCGCTCATTCACGGATCGCGGTGGCTTCGACCGTGGCGACCGTGTGAAATGGGCTGGTAAATTCGACTTCGTAGGCGCGCTCTTGGGGATAGACGTGCACCACCGTTCCTGTTGCCCCAGCTGGGAGCGAACCGTCTTCGGATTCGACAGGGCGCGCCAGCGATACCCGGCTCAGTTCCGGATGCCGTGCGGGCCGTTCAGTATGTAAACCCTGAACCATCGATCCCACCTTATGCCCGAGGCACATCTGACACACT
>DATNEJ010000302.1:0-36020 GCA_035606775.1 Acetobacteraceae bacterium
CAGCGGGTCTTCATACCAGTAATATCCCAGCTCCTCGATCGCCCGGCCGACACGCAGCGCATCCGTGTAGCTGTACGACCAGGTGGAATCGAGCATCAGCCGGTAGTCGTCACCCACCGCCTTGCGCACCGCGATGCAGACTTTGATGTCGTGATCGGGGTCGCGCGGCGGGTGGATCTTGTAGGCACGCCAGCCATTCGCCTTGAAGGTCTGTGCCTGATCCACGTACGCGGCGACGTCCGGCAACACCTGCGAGCTGGCGTAGGCGGTGATGGAGGAGCGATAGGTTCCCATCACCGCATGCACCGGCAGCCCCGCGATCTTGCCCGCAAGGTCCCACAGCGCGGTATCGACGGCGCCAATGGTACGGTAGCTGACGCTGCGGTTGATCAGGCGCATGCCGGCATGGATACGTTCCCGCTCCAGCGGGTTCTGTCCCATCAGCATCGGCTTCAGAGAGCGGATAAGCTGCGGCCCATCCATCGACGCCGGATTGGTCGCCGACCCCAGGAGCGCATGCCCTTCGAGCCCCGCATCGGTGTGGATGCGCAGCAGGCCCAGATTGCTGACCGACGATGCCAGCGACCCCTGATGGTATACGGTCGCCGGAATGCCGTCCCAGGTGAAGATGGTCAGCGAAACATCGTCGATCTTCATGGCAACTCCTATCGGCAGCACCTATGGCAGATTCTTGTGGGAGCCGTCGCAGCGTGGCGCCTTGCCGCTTTGCTTGCAGCCACAGAACGAGACGATCCCCGTCTCGGTCGCATCGAATTTCACGGGGCTGAACCCGGTTCCCTTGTGGGAGCCGTCGCAGAACGGTTGCTTGCCGCTCTTGCCGCAGGCGCACCACCAGTACGCCTTGCCCAATTCGACTTCCATTTTGTACGAGCCCTTCTGGGCAACCAGCGGCAGCGATTCCGACATTGGCGTTTCCCCGTTGTTGTTCGCTATCAGGCCGAATCGTAGCCGTAGATCAGCCGAGCCTGTGCGGGCGTAACGTAACCGTCGAGCAGGTCTTCGCAAAGTGCGGCGCGGTCGCGGCCGGCGGGCGGGCCGTAGCCGCCGGAGCCCGGCGCCTCCACCACCACCAGCGAACCGGCCGGTGCCAGGAACGCGCCCTTGCTGTTGAGCTTCCGCGCGTTCGATCGCGGCGGGATCAGCTCCAATTTTGCCGGTGCGCCCGCCAATCCGCCATCCAGGCCGAACGGTGGCGTGACCGTCCGTTCGCAGCAGACCGCGGCGTGGGCCTGACGCTCCAGCACGCGCCAAACGCGGCGCACGCCCAACCCACCACGGAAAGTGCCCGCGCCGCCGCTGTCCGGCACCAGCGCGTATTCCTCGACCCGGAGCGGGAAGCTCATTTCGAGAATTTCGATAGGCGTGTTGCTCATGTTCGACACGGTGCTGGCGACGGCACTGATGCCGTCCTTCACCGGGCGCGCGCCGAACCCGCCTTTCACCGACTCGTAGCTGACAAAACGGTCATCGGTCCGATAATCGGTGCCACCGAACGTGATTACCGCCGAGGTACCCTGCGATCCCGCCATCACCGTTTTCGGCGTGATCGCGAACAGTGCCGCCATCACCATGTCGGCGATCCGGTGCGACATTTCGTGATTCGCATACACAACGGGCGACGGATGCTGTGCATGTACGACCGAGCCCGGCGGGGCGGTCACCGTCACCGGCCGCCAGCAGCCCGAATTGGGTGGGATCAGGCTTTTCGGGTCGGCGATCATCTTCAATGCGCAGAACACGCCGGAGGCCGTCACCGTCAGCGGGGCATTCATCGGCCCCGCAACAGCGGGATCGGAGCCGGCGAAGTCCGCAACGATGCTGTCGCTGCGCTTGATGACGCGCAGGCAGACTTTGAAGGTCTCGTCCTCTGTCTCGCCCTGGCTCACCACGCCGTCGCCGTCGAAGATGTCGGTGAACGACGCCTCGCCGTCCGGCAGCCCGCGCAGCGCCGCCCGCATCATCGTCTCGGAATAGTCCAGCACCTCCTGCATGATCCGAAGCAGCGTGTCGGTACCGTATTTCGCCGCCAGTTCGGCAAGCCGTTGTCCCGCACGCCAGTTCGCCGCGACCTGCGCACGCAGATCGCCCAGCCGTTCGGCCGGGGTGCGCACATTGGCGAAGATGATCGCCTCGACCGCCGGGTCGGGCTTGCCGTCGCGATACAGCCGGATCGGCGGCAGGCGCAGCCCTTCCCCGTAGATCTCCGTCACCGCGCCGTAGCTGCCCGGGGTGGCGCTGCCGATATCCGGCCAGTGCGCGCGCACGCAGCCGAAACCCAGCAGCCTGCCGTCATGGAACGCCGGCGCGACGACATTCACGTCGGGCAGATGCGATCCGCCCTCGTAAGGATCGTTGTGGATGAAAACGTCGCCGGGCTGCGCGTCGGGGAACGCCCTGACCACCGCGCGCACCGCATCCGGCATCGAACCCAGGTGGATCGGCAGATCGGGTCCCTGCGCCACCATGTTGCCAGTCGTATCGAAGATTCCGCACGAATAGTCGCCGGCCACTTTGAGCAGCGGCGAATACGCGGTCTTGGCGAGGACGATCTTCATCTCCTCGGCTGCGGAATAGAGCGCGTTCTTCACTACCTCGAACTGCGCCGGGTCGGTCTTCAGGCTGGCCACGCGATACCCCCTTCGCTCGGCCGGTCAAACGCCGACCCTTCACGATGCGACTGGAGGGCGATGCTACAGGAGGGCGGGGCTGCGCGGCGAATCCGCGGGTTCGGGGGCCGTCAGCTTCGCCGGTGCGAGCGGTGCGCGGATTTGCGCGTGCCGAGCGTGAGGGAGATGCCAAGGCAGATCAGGCCGAGCGCGGCGGGAAGCAGCCAAGCCGGCCTGACCAGCAGCGGCACTTCCACGTCGCTCCAGACCCAAGTGCCGATGTGACGCTCCGCCCAGCCCTGCAACGTACTCACGAGCTCGTTGTCGTACATGCCAATCGCCTGGCCCAGGGTCATAGGCTCCGCGCCCAGCGTCGCGACAGCCACGGCGCTGACCAGCAGGACGGCCGACAGGACGGCAAGGACACGTTGGACAATCACATGAACAGCTTCTCGTGCTCAATGCCGGAATACAACCCGGCGACATACTCACCATAGCCGTTATAGATCACGGTTGGCACCATTTCATCGGTGCCAAGCACCCGTTCCTGGGCCTGGCTCCAACGCGGATGCGCGACCGCCGGGTTCACATTGGCCCAGAACCCGTACTCGCTCGGCGCGATGGCCTGCCAGAAATTCATCGGCCGCTTGTCCGTGAAGCTGATTTTGGTCAGCGCCTTGGCGGACTTGAAGCCGTATTTCCAGGGCACTGTCAGCCGAATTGGACCACCGTTCTGCGGCGGCAACGGCTTTCCGTAGAGGCCGGTGGAAATGAAGGTCAGCTCATTCGCCGCCTCCGCCATCGTCAGGCCCTCGATATAGGGCCAGGGATAGAAGGGCGCGCTCAGGCCGGACATGACCTTGTCCTGGACCGTCTCGAAGACGACGTATTTCGCGGAATCAAGCGGTTCGGCGAGCTTGAGAAGCTGGCTCAGCGGGAAGCCGGTCCAGGGAACGACCATGGACCATGCCTCGACACAGCGATGCCGGTAGACCCGTTCCTCAAGCTGGACCTGCTTCAGCAGATCGTCGATGTCGATCGTCCGCGGCTGCTTCATCATCCCTTCCAGCCGGATCGTCCAGGGACGCTGCTTCAGGGCCTGGGCCTGCCGCCAGATATTCTTGCTTTCGTTGAATTCGTAATAGTTATTGTAGGTTGTGGCGTATTTTTCATCGGTTATCGGCCGGCCCGGGACAAATTTCGGGTTGCGCGGCACCGCCTCGGCGGCCGATGCAGACCCGACCCGCAGGGTGGCAAGCGCGGCCGCGCCGGCCAGCAGGCCCCGCCGGTTCATCGCCAGATGTTCCGGCGTGATCTGGTGCTGGTCCGCCTCCCATGCACGCCGCCCGATGATACCCATTCACCTCTCCATGCTTCACTATAACGTCGCCGCGGACGCCGCGCGTTGCTTGATCACCGGCAGATGACCAATAGCGTCGAGCCTGTCCCTTTTCCTGCCGCCCCGGGGGTTTTGCTTCAGCAGTTGCACCCCACCGGATTGTCGGACACGCCAGGATAAGGGACATTACCGTGACGCCGCGGCCGGCGGAAAATTCCTTGAGGAGAGGTCTCCATGCATCTTGCCCGCTTCCCGCGCGTGCGGCTATTCCCTGCACCGACACCGCTGGAAAAGCTTGAGAATCTGAGCCGCCATTTGGGTGGTCCGGAGATTTGGATCAAGCGGGACGATTGCACCGTGGTCGCAACCGGCGGCAACAAGGTCCGCAAGCTGGAGTGGCTGATCGGGGAGGCCCGCGCCCAGGGGGCCGACCATGTGGTGACCCAGGGGGCCGTGCAGTCCAATCACGTGCGGCAGACGGCCGCGGTGGCCCGCCGCTTTGGCATGGCCTGCACCGCGCTGCTGGAGCACCGGATCGACACCAACGACCGAGACTACCTGAACAGCGGCAATGTGCTGCTGGACCGGCTGTTTGGCTGCGCCATCGAATACCGGCCCGGCGGCACCGATATGAACGCGGCAGCCGAACAAAAGGGCGCCGAGCTGAGGGCCGCGGCCGCCAAGGCCTATGTCATCCCCGGGGGCGGCTCCAACCGTGTCGGTGCGCTCGGCTATGTCTCCTGCGCACAGGAGTTGATGCAGCAGGCCGACGAGATGGGCCTGCGGATCGACCGCGTGGTCACCGCCACCGGCAGCGCCGGGACGCAGGCCGGGCTTGTGGTCGGGCTGCAAGGCGTCAATGCGGGCGTCCCCGTGCTGGGGATCGGCGTGCGGCTGCCGAAGGAGCCGCAGGAGGCGAACGTCCATCGGCTGGCAGAGGCGACTGCGGAGTACGTCGGTGTCCGCGGCGGCATTCCCCGTGCCGCGGTGGAGGCAAACTGTGACTATGTGGGGCCCGGCTATGGCATCCCGACCGAAGGGATGGGCGAAGCCGTGCGGATGCTGGCTGAACAGGAAGGCATTCTGCTCGATCCGGTCTATTCCGGCAAAGCGATGGCTGGGATGATCGACCTGATCCGCAAGGGCGTCATCGGCCGCAAGGAGACGGTGGTGTTCCTGCATACCGGCGGCGCGGTCGGCCTGTTCGGCTACACGGGATTCTTCGAAGGCACCGCGGGGGCCAGACACTGATGTTGCACAGCACGGATCGCATCCTGACGACACACACCGGCAGCCTGCCCCGCCCCGCGGCGCTGACCGATTTGTATGCCCGGCGGGCCGCCGGGGAGGCCGTTGACGAGGCGGCAGTTGATGCCACCGGAAAGGCCGCTACCCGCCATGTGGTGCGCCAGCAGATCGCGGCCGGGATCGACGTTGGCAACAACGGCGAGCAGCAGCGGGAGGCTTTCTTTTTGTATGTGCGCCACCGCATGAGCGGCTTTGGCGGCAACTGGAACCGCAAGCCGATGGCCGACATCGTGCGCTACCCCGGTTTCCGGACCTGGGTGGCGGCGGCGGACAGCGCCCGCCGCTCGGTCAGCAATCGTGACGGTGTGCCAAAGGCAATCGGCGAGGTGCGCTACCTGGACCCCGCCCTGGTGCAGGCCGAATGCAGCGAGTTCCGGGCTGCCCTTGATGAGGTCGCGCGCGACAAGACAGTTCCGGGGCAATTTGCCGAACCGTTCATGACAGCCCCTTCCCCCGGCATCATCGCTGCCGCTCTGCTCAATGAGTTCTACGACACCGAAGACGCCTATCTGGCGGCACTCGGGCGGGCCTTGCAGATAGAATACGAGGCGATCGTCGCGGCCGGCTTTCTGCTGCAGATCGACGCACCGGACCTGGCGCTGGAACGGCATGTGTCGTTCCAGGACCGGCCGCTGGCGGATTTCATCGACTTCGTCGAACGCGTCGTCGGCACGATCAACAATGCCCTGCGCAACATTCCGCGGGAGAAAGTGCGCATTCACGCCTGTTGGGGAAACTACGAAGCGCCGCACGATTGCGACGTGGACCTGGCGGAAATCCTGCCGGCAATCAGCCGCACCAAAGTCGGCGGTTGGGTCCTGCCCTTCGCCAATCCGCGCCACGCGCATGAGTATCGCTGCGTCAAGGACCTGCCGCTGGACGACGGCCAGGTGGTCGTGGCCGGTGTGATCGATCCGCTGACCAACTTCGTGGAACATCCTGAAGTGGTCGCCGATCGGCTGGAGCGGGTCGCGCAGGTGGTCGGCGATCCGGCCCGCGTTCTCGCCGGCACCGATTGCGGTTTCGACACCTCGGCCGGCCGCGGCCGGGTCGCGGAGGACGTCGTCTGGGCGAAGCTCGCCGCCATGTCGGAGGGCGCGCGCATCGCATCGAAGCGGCTTGGGATGCGAGGCTGATCCCGATTGACCGCACGCGGGCGCGCAGCGCACAGTCGCCGCGTCGCCGGTCCCGCGCGAGCGGGTGAAAAGGGAACGCCGTGCGCCCTGGCTGGGCCTTGGTCCGGGGGCAAGTCGGCGGCTGTCCCCCGCAACTGTCAGCGGTGAGCCGCTGGCCCGTCCACCCGTTTCCGGGTGGGCCACTGGATCGAATAGATCCGGGAAGGCAGGGCCGGCGGTGTTGACCCGTGAGCCAGGAGACCTGCCGGCGTCGCACTGACCAACGCTGCCGGGCGGGGTGCACCGGAAGCCGGAGACAACCATGCCCGCCACAACCGGTGGCCTTTATGGCCGCGCGCTCGCGACGCCTCGCTCGTCGCTTTCCTCCGCCTTTGGACGGAGGCGTACATGACCATCGCCAGCAATCTCGGGTTTCCCCGCATCGGCCGCCGTCGCGAACTGAAATTCGCCCTGGAACGGCACTGGGCCGGCGAGCTCGACGAGGTCGGGCTACTTGCCGAAGCTGCGCGGCTGCGCGCGACGCATTGGCAAATGCAGCAGGGGATCGGCGTCGGTCACGTGCCCAGCGGCGATTTTTCGCTCTACGACGGTGTACTCGACACGGCGTGCATGCTCGGTGCGATCCCGCCCGGCTATGGATGGATCGGCGGCCCCGTTGGGCTGGCCAGCCTATTCGCGCTGGCACGCGGCTCACGCGGCACGGATGCGGAGCAGGCGGCCGGTATCCGGCCGGGTCTGCCGGCACTCGAAATGACCAAGTGGTTCGACACCAATTACCACTACCTCGTACCGCGGCTCTCGGCCGAACAGCACTTCGAGCTGACCGAGAACCGGCCGCTCGCGCTGTTCCGGGAAGCACAGAAGACTGGTCTCCGAACGCGCCCGGTCCTGCTTGGCCCGGCGTCCTTCCTGATGCTCTCGAAGACGATGGATGGTTCAGACCCGCTCGATCTGCTCGACCGGCTGCTGCCCATCTATGCCACGGTGCTGCGCGAACTGGCCGAGGCCGGATGCCCCTGGGTGCAGATGGATGAGCCGGCGCTGGTGCTGGACTTGTCCGAAAAGGCCAAGTGCGCGCTCGGACTAGCGTACGGTGTGCTCGCGCAGGCGCCGACACCAGACATTCTGCTCGCCAGTTATTTCGGCCCGCTTGGCGACAACCTGCAAACCGCCGTGCGGTTGCCGGTCGCGGGGTTGCACCTCGATCTCGTCCGCGGTGCGGCGCAGTTGGGGCCAGTGCTGGAAACCGCGCAGGTCGAGCGATGGCTGTCGCTTGGCCTGATTGACGGACGCAATGTCTGGCGGGCTGACCTGCGTAGCGCACTGGCGGCGGCGCGAACGGCGGCGCAGGCACGTGGCACGGAGCGGCTGATGATCGCGCCTTCATGCAGCCTGTTGCACGTTCCCGTCGATTTGCAAGCCGAAGTCGGACTCGACGCTGAGCTACAGCAATGGCTCGCCTTCGCGGTGCAGAAATTGCGCGAGGTCGCGGCGCTGACGCGTGGCCTCGACGAGGGAGAGGAGGCGATCAAGCCGGAATTGGAAGTCAGTGACGCGGCGTTGCAGTCGCGCAAAACGAGCAAGCGTGTGCACCAGCCGGCCACCGAACAACGGCTCGCCACGGTAACGCCGGCGATGGAACATCGGGCGAGTCCGTACGCGGAACGCCGATCCCGTCAGCACAAACGCCTTTCCCTACCACTGTTTCCGACGACCACGATCGGGTCCTTTCCGCAGACGGCGGATGTGCGCCGTACGAGAGCAGAATTCGGACGCGGCGAGACGGACGTGGGGGAGTATGATCGACAGATCGAGGCCTGGATTACCGACGCGGTGCGCTGGCAGGAGAAACTGGGGCTCGATGTGCTGGTGCATGGCGAGTTCGAGCGCAACGACATGGTCAAGTATTTCGGTGAGCAGCTCGACGGTTTTGCGTTCACGAAGCATGGCTGGGTGCAGTCCTACGGCAGCCGGTGCGTTGCGCCGCCCATCATCTGGGGCGATGTGTCGCGTCCCGCACCGATGACGGTGCGCTGGTCCGCCTTCGCGCAATCGCTGACGGACCGGCCGATGAAGGGAATGCTGACCGGTCCGGTGACGATGCTGTTCTGGTCGTTCGTGCGCAACGACATCCCGCGCGAACAGGTCTGCCGGCAGATCGCCCTGGCGCTGCGCGATGAGGTCGCCGATCTGGAGGCAGCCGGCATCCCTGTCATCCAGGTAGACGAGCCGGCCTTTCGCGAGGGCCTGCCGCTGCGCAAGGCGGCATGGCGCGGCTATCTCGACTGGGCTGTTGGGTGCTTCCGTCTCGCCACGTCCGGCGTCCGGGATGAGACAGCGATCCATACCCACATGTGCTACTCGGAATTCAACGACATCATGCCAGCGATCGCGGCGATGGACGCTGACGCGATCTCCATCGAGACGACGCGGAGCCAGATGGAACTACTGGACGCGTTTGCGCGGGAGGCGAGCGAGACCGGCGCCGCGTACCCGGCGGAGATCGGGCCGGGTATCTGGGACATTCACAGTCCACGCGTTCCGGGTGTCGAGGAGATGACAGAACTGCTCACCCTGGCGCGGCGGCGCCTTCAGGACTGGCAGATCTGGGTGAATCCCGATTGCGGCCTGAAGACCCGCAGATGGGAGGAGGTCGGGCCTGCACTGGAGAATCTGGTCGCGGCGGCGCAGCGCCTGAGAGCGGAGGTGCCCGCATCCGCCTGAAATCGGCCGGCGCAGACGATGCGTGACGCATCGTTTGCGCCGGTTGGCAGTATACCGACAGGGGGACCTGTTGATCCCTTCCAACTGTTCCGCCGGTTGGTGCCTTGCGTCAGATTCCGGACGACGGCATTCGCTGGCTGCGCACCAAACCACGCGCACCGGACCACCGATGGAAGTCGGATCTACTATTCCGGCAGTCCCCCCAGCCGCAGCCGCTGGGCGAACTGATCACGCAGCGCGCCTTGCAGCGGCGTTCGCGAACGGAACTCCGCGATGCGGAAACCGGGACTGAGATGCATGAGGCGTTGCGCGTACCCCCGCGCCTCGTCCAGCCGTCCGAGCACCACAAGACTGGCGATCAGCGTGCGGAGATTGGAGGCATGCGCGCTGTTGTGGGCCGCGGACAGCCGTCCCCAGTCCGCGGCCTGCTCGTAGTCGCCGTCGATGTAGTGCGCTTGCGACAACGCATGCTCATGCAGCGCCGCCTCGGGACCAAGCGGCGAGAGGCGAACGGCGTGACGGGCGTGCGTCACGGCCGTGGGGCCATCACCGACGTAGCCGCGCGTCAGGCTGCTGAGGCTCCACGCCCAGGCGCAACTCGGCCCCGCCGCGCGCGCCCGATCCAGAAAGACCGTGGCGGCGGTGAAATCCTTTCTTACGTACGACAGGATGTGTCCATGCAGCGCCAGGGCCAGGGCGTCGTTCCGGTCCCGTTCGATCGCCGCATGCGCCGCCTGGATGGCTGCCGTGGCGTCCGCGTCGGCATCCCTGGACCAGCCCTGGGCAATGCGGATCAGATGCCAGTAGGCGGTGTGGGACAGTGCCGGGCCGTAGGACGGATCGTGTGCAAGCGCCTGCCGCAGAAGATCGCGTGCCTCGAAAAATGCTTCCCGCCCCGGGCGATGCAGCAGGTGCAGCGCCTGCAAGGTCAGGTCATACGCGGTGAGGCTTTCCGGATGCTTGCGGTCTATCCGGGCGAGTTCCTGCTCCAGCACCTGCGGCGCGACGGCCGCGGCGACGCGGGTGGCGATCGAGTCCTGCACGTCGAACAGGTTCGTCATGTCTTCATCGAACCGATCAGCCCAAAGCACGCGCCCGGTCTCGGCTTCGTTCAACTCCGCCGTGAGACGCACCCGGCCGCGCGACCGCCCGACGCTGCCGTGCAGGACATAGCGCACGTCGAGCTCGTGCCTGACCCGGCGGAGATCCAACGGTGACCGCGCAAACCCCAGGGTTGCACTGCGGGAAATGACGATCAGATCTTTCAGCCCGCCAAGGATACGGATGATGTCGTCAACGACGCCTTGCGCGAAGTAGCCGTCCTCGTCCTCCTGCCGCGCGGCGCGAAACGGCAGGACAGCGATCGACGCAAGTGCGCCGGGTCCCACACCCGTCGCGGCCGCAGCCGGTTTGGGAAGCGTGGGGATACCGGCCCATCGGCGGCAGGTTTGCGCCGAGATCGCAAACACCACGATCGGCTCGCGCAGGTTCTTGAGCGGCGGCTCGCCGATGCGGTCGTAGTTGACCGTCACAATATGGCCGGCCTGTTCGTAGACCGCTTCGGTCAGATAGATGCTGCCCGGTTCGGCAATCTGCTCCAGGCGCGCAGCGACGTTGACGGCCTTGCCGCCGGTGTGGCCCTTCTGGATCAGCACTTCGCCCGCGTTGATGCCGATGCGGTACTGGATGCGCTGTTCGGGCGGCAGCGCCTCGGCCCGCCTTGCCGCCGCAGCCTGCACACGCAGCGCACATTTCAACGCTTCGACGGCGCTGGGAAACTCCGCCATCAGGCCGTCACCGGCAAAGGAAAAGACACTGCCGTAGGAGGTTTCTATCTCCTCGACCAGCTTGTCCATTTCGGCACCGACTCGACGATGGGTGTCCTCCTCATTGCCGTCCATCAAAGTGCCGTAGCCCTTGATGTCCGCGGCCAGAACCGCGGCCAGCCGACGCTTGACGCGCCCGCCTTCACGACCGGGATCAAAGGAGCCTGGTTCTGCGTCGTTCCGGCGCATGCCCGTTCCCTCGCTCGCCTCACGCGGTGTCATCGCCTGTTCTACTGTCGCCGGCCTGTCGGCCGGCCTGTCCGCGTGGCCGTATCCGAGCATGGATCATAGGGCGGGGGTTTGGAAAACCACAAGAACCGGGCGCACCGGCTGCTTCAGGTGAAAATCTCCGTCAGTGCGATTCGTGTCTGTCGCAAATCCCTCATTGAGGGGAGCCTTCCACAAATCCGAGGCGGTCCATCCGAAGGACCCCGTTTGATACACCACAAGTATCAACCACCGGCTGCTTTGCGAGGGCGTCCACCTTTGGCGCCGTTTGCCCGGGCGGCCGCAGCCTTCGCCGCGGACGTCGCGCGACCGGCGTGTCGGACCATGAAAGCCTTCGTTCCGAACAGGCCCACGAGCAGATCCGGGATTGATAGGTCAACATCGAGCGCTTCCCAGTGCAGGCCAGAGCCGCCGCCGAGGAGTCCGACCTGGGCAAGCTGATCCTCTGTCGCATTTCCCAGCCCCTGTGCGAGGCGGGGCGGGAAGGTGAAACTACAACCGTTCGTTAGCTCGACGACGATGCGGTCGAGTTGGCGATCATAGCGGGCGGCGGTACCGCGCGGCTCGTACTGGCGTGCAACCTTGCCGCGTTCCAGGTCGGCGTCGATCTGGGCATCAGTCAGTTCGACCATGAATGTCCTCCCAACGTGCCAGCAGTGCGGTCTGATTCTCGGTTACGATCCGCATGGTTCGGCGTATTTCGCCGCTGGTCATGCCGTCAGCCCAGACTACTGCGGGACCATCGTCGGAGCCGAGGTCGATCTTGGGCCTCAACGTCACCGAAGACGTGGACATGAGCCGGTCAGTGATCGTTGATGAGGATGACCACGCGCAGGCCCTGGGCACGCGGCACGGTGACCATCGGGCGATATAACCCATCACGATAGGTTTTTCAAGCTCCGCCGGCATGGCAGTCTGCGCTTGCTCGCCACCTTGTCAGTCATTGGCATCCGCGTGGACGCCAAGCCCTTCTACCTGCCGCCGGAGGACCAGATACCCGGCCGCCGCGCATGTTCGGCGGCACATTTCAGCCTCGAATCACGATAACCGGACGCGTGGTCCGCGCCGTCACCATCACGGAAAGGAACTTCTCACCTCGCATTTCTCGGCGAGTGGGTGCTGGTTATCCAGGGCGTAATTTTCGTCGCCTGTTATCGTTCTGATATGGCATCGTAGGCGGGCGCGCGCATAAGCTCAAATTACGCGGGCTACAGGGAAGCGCGGCCACAGTTAGTGCGCGGCCTCGCGCTTCACGCGCGTCACGATCTGCGTCGGATCGACGAACCGCAGCGCGATCAGCAACCACACCAGCGTCGTGACCATGTAAATCACGGCCATGGCGTCAATCGACTGGTTCGAGCGGACGCCCGCGGCACCGACCGCGTAATAGAGCGTCACCACCAGCGTCTGGCTGTCAGGTCCGGCGGTGAAGAAGGTCAATTCGAACATGGCGATGGTTCGCACCAGCACCAGCAGCAGCGCCGCGAGGATACCCGGCGTGAGCAGCGGCACCAGAACGTGAATGAAAAGACGGGCGGTGCCGGCGCCGAACACACGCGCCGCCGCTTCGATGCGCGGATCGATCTGTTCGATGAACGGGATCATCACCAGCACGACGAAGGGCACAGTCGGCACCAGGTTCGCCAAAATGACGCCCGACATGTTGCCGCCGAGATGCGCCTGATAGAGCACGGTGGCAAGCGGAATGCCGAAGGTGATGGGCGGAATCATCATCGGTAGCAGGAACAGAACGATGATGGGTTTCTTGCCGGGAAAATTGCGGCGCGCCAGCGCGTAGGCCGCCGGAACGCCGAGCAGGCCCGACAGCAGCACCACGGCGCCGACTACCTCGAAGGTGACGATCAACACATCGTGCAACTGGAATTCATCCCATGCGGATCGGTACCAGCGCGTGGTGAATCCGGCGGGCAGCCACGAATTGAACCAGCGGGTGCCGAGCGAATCGACGGCAACCGCGGCGATAGTCGCGACGACGTTGACGATGAAGAAAATAACCAGCGCCCAGATCGCGATGGCCCACAGCCGTTCGCCGACGGATTTGTCCTGGACCATCGGCCTTACCCTTTCCCGCCGCCGACGGCGCCGCGATAGACCAAACTGCGGCCGGCAAGAATCAGCATCACCACCAGGAGCTGCGAGAAGCCCATGATCATCGCGACCGCTGAGGCCATCGAGTAGTCGTATTGCTCATAGGCCGCCTGGTAGGCCGCGATCGAGATGACACGCGTTTCACCGGCCGGCGCGCCGAGCAGCACGGCGGAGGGAAACACCGAGAAGGTCTGCACGAACGACAGACACAGGTTTATCGCCAGCCCCTGCGCCAGCAACGGCATGATGATATACCAGAACCGCGCGCGTGGCGGTGCGCCGAGCGTCGAGGCTGCCTGTTCAAGCGAGGGATCGATTCCGGTGATGTATGAAAGAGTCAGCAGAAACGTGAACGGGAAACCGGACATGATGAGCGACAACATCACGCCAATATAGTTGTGCACCAGCCGCAACTGGCCGATGCCAAAAAGCGCGAGTGTGCGGTTGAACCAGCCTTGCGGGCCGAGATAGGTCAGCAGACCTTGGGCGATCAGCACGGTGCCGAGCGTGATCGGCACCACCAGGATCGTGGTCAGGCCGCGCCGGCGTTGCACGTGCCGAATCCGCATCGCCACGGGAATCGAGATCAACACATTGATCAGCGTCGCCGGAATCGCGAGGCGAAACGTCGTCCCGATCGTGTCGTAGAGGAACGGATCGGAGAAGAACTTATGGTAATTGGCGATCCAGCCGCCGGCCTTCGGCTTGAACGACAAGATCAGTCCGTAAAGGAAGGGATAGACGAACAGCGCCACCACGAACAGGACGGCGGGCAGGGCAAGCAGCGTCACGGCATCGATATCGCGCAGCGCTAGGCGGACGCGCAGCGGCGGACGCTCCGGCGCGGCAGCGACGATAGCCCGGTCCGTCATGACGCCGGCCCCGGATAGACGAGAACACGCGCCGGATCGGCGGCGAGGCGCACGCTGTCGCCTTTGATCACCTGCCCATCGGTCATGAAATAAAGCTCGGTGCCGTCGCCGGTCCGGCCGGAACAATAGAAATTGCGCCCGTGATACTGGGCCGACTCAACGGTGACCGCGACGGGCCCGCCCCGCTGTGTTTTCAGGTCGTCGGGACGGATCGCCACGACGGCGGTTCCGTCGGCCGCGTTGCCGATCGGCGTGCCCGCCAATGAGGCGCCGCCGATCGTGACATTGACGGCATTGCCGCTGCGGGTGGCGTGCGATTTCACCAGATTCCGATAACCCATGAACTCGGCGACGTCGGCGTGCGCCGGGCTGGCGTAAAGCTCCTGCGGCGTGCCGACCTGGCGCACCATACCGTCGCGCATCACGACGATGCGGTCGGCAAGCGACAATGCCTCCTCCTGATCGTGGGTGACGTAAATGGTTGCCGAGCCGATCAGGTCGTGGATGCGACGAATTTCGGCCCGCATTTCCAACCGCAATTTGGCGTCGAGGTTCGACAACGGTTCATCCATGAGAACCAGCGGCGGCTCGATGGTGATGGCGCGGGCAATCGCCACACGCTGCTGCTGGCCGCCCGATAACTGGCCCGGCAGCTTGTCGCCCTGATCGCCCAGACGGACGATCGACAGCGCCTCGGTAACTTTGCGGCCGATGTCGGACTTCGACATGCCCTGCATGGCGAGGCCGAAGCCGATGTTCTTGCGCACGCTCATGTGCGGAAACAGCGCATAGTTTTGAAACACCATGCCGAAGCCGCGTTCTTCCGGCTTGCGCCGGTCGATGCGTGTGGAGTCGAGCCAGATGCTGCCGTCCGATAGCGTCAGCAGGCCCGCAAGGCAGTTGAGCGCAGTCGACTTGCCGCAGCCGGAAGGGCCGAGCAAGGCGACGAACTCACCACGTTTGACGCTAAGTGTTACGCCTTTGAGCGCATTCACGGTGCCGAACGCCCGACTCATGCCGTCGAGGCGCAGCTCGCGAAAATCGCGTGCGGCAATGGCCATGATGAGCGGTCCTCCCCGAGCGGCGCGAGCCTACAAAACAAGAAGAAGACTGGCGACGGGTGTCGCCAGCCTTCTCTCCTGAGCGGTGCGTCAGGACTTCTTCTTTTTCGAGCCGATTTCCTCGTCCCAGCGGCTGAAGGCATAGACGAGCTTGTCCGGCAGCAGCGGGATTTCCTGCGGCGCGGCGGTGATCGCCTGGGCGTACTCGGCACGGCCAAATTCCTCGATCACCTTCTGGCTCGCTGCCGGAGCCATCGACAGCGGCACGTCCTTCACGGCCGGACCCGGATAGAAGTAACCGTCGTCGTAGGTCATGGCCTGGGCCGGCGGCGACAGCATGAAGTTGAGGAAATCGATCAGCACCGCGACCTTCTCGTTCGATACACCTTTCGGGATGCAGACGTAGTGCGCGTCGAGGATCCAGTGGTAGCCCTTGAGGAAGAACACCTTGGCTTCCTTCGGCACGACGCCGAGAGCACGCGGGTTGATGTCCCAGCCCATCTGCGACGGGATCATGTCGCGCGAGCCTTCGCCGAGTTCCTTCATGGTCGGGCCGGTACCGGCCGGATAATACTCGACGTATTGGCCGAGCTCCTTGAGATAGGACCAGGTCTTGTCCCAGCCGTTCTTCGGATCGTGCGGGTCCTTGTCGCCGAGAATGTAGGGCAGGCCCATCATGAACACGCGTCCTGGTCCGGAATTGGCGGGGCGCGCATACATGAAGCGGTTCGGATTGGCCTTGGCCCAAGCGAGCAGCTCTTCTGCCGTTTGCGGCACTTGCTTCACTTTGTCCGGCATATATTCCATGACCGGGCCCGCCGGGCAGAACACGATGCAGACACCTTGATTGGAGGCGAGTTGCTGCATCTTCGCCGCGCCGGGCAGATAGATGTCATTAAGCTTCGGCAGTTTCGCCGCATATTCGGTGGCGATCGGGAGCCAGAGCTTTTGGTCGACGCCGGCCGACAGCGCGTCAATGCCGGTGAGCACAGCGTCTATATCGACACGGCCGGCATCCTGCTGTGCTTTGACCTTGCCGGGCAGCTCGGGTGCCGGCGCTTTGCTGAAGTTCACTTTGGCGACGAGCTTCGGATTCTTGTCGCGATAGGCCTCGATAGCTTTTTGGGTGAGCGCGAGATTGCCGGCAACGTCGACGAAATTCAGCGACACCGGCGAAGTCGGCATCGGCAGCGATTGGGCCACTGCGCGGAAATTCATGGCCGCCGTTCCGGCGAGACCACCGACCACGGCGCGGCGCGCGAGTCTGAACGTCATTCGAATTCCTCCCTGGCTTTTCTGGTTTACTGGCTAAGCCCGGATTCCCCGGATGACCCTCGAATTGGCGAGAATGTTGACGTTTCTCCGGCCCTTCCGCAAGACCGGGTGCGCGGTGTCGACCTCTGTCGCTATTCCAGGCGTCCGAATGGCGATCGAGGGTCTGATCTGGCCAATTTCCCTGGCATTCTGACGCACTCTTCCTGTCGGTCGCCGTCGAACGCATGATCGTCGAACATCTCATGCTGGTGCGGGTGGTGGCTGCGGCGGCAGTGCCGCGATGAGCCGCAATATCTCCTGGATCATTCGCCGTGGCATGGCAACCTCGGCCATCTGGAAGGTGACATAGCGGCCGTGGCTCACGACCTTCGCGCCGATCTTGACCAGCTTTTCCTTCAGGCTGGTCAGCGACCAGCTCTTGATCGGCTCGGGCGTCGCCAGTGTGCGCAAGAAATCGCCGAGATTGTAGGCGAGCGCATGAAGCTGGAGCCAAACGGCGTTGGCGGCTAACGTCTGGCATGACAGCCGCGTCCAACGGATCGCACGTTTGCCCTCTTTGATCCACTGCTCGCACGTCCCGCGCTTGTTGTAGAAGGCGACCGCTCGCTCGGCTAGGCGGGGTGTGATCCTGCTGAGCAGGCGGCATATGGCGGTATCGATGTGTCCCAAACTGCGAGCATTGGCCTTGTCAGTCATTGGCATCCACCCGTACGCCAGGACGTTCTATTTGCCGCCGAAAGACCAAATGCCAAGCCGCCGCGCATGTTCGACGGCGCATTGCAGGCCGAACTCGGTGGGACGCTGCGCCGGTGCCCGGTCATGGATTTCGATGCCGGCGCGCAGCCCCATGATCCGCTTGCCGTAGCACAGCAACGCCTCGATCGACTGCATGGCGAAACTGACCGCCGGCAGCAGACGGGCATAAGCGGCCTCCGCGCCCTCGATGTCGCGAGCCTGGAAGCGTTCGTA
This sequence comes from Acetobacteraceae bacterium, assembly GCA_035606775.1. Classification (GTDB taxonomy): domain Bacteria; phylum Pseudomonadota; class Alphaproteobacteria; order Acetobacterales; family Acetobacteraceae; genus Rhodopila. The sequence goes on from DATNEJ010000302.1 coordinate 17,475, forward strand.
CGCAACCACGGCATGGTCGATAATGTCCGGCGCCAGGATCAGCCCGGCGCAGCCGGCGCGCAGATTGTCCACCAGTTCCAGCCCGCCACGGCCGTTCAGCACCGGCACCCGACCGCCGGTCGCTGCGATCACCCGCTCGATCTCCACCGCCGGTCCTTCCGCCTTCAGGACCCGTATGTTCGGGCACTCATCGATCAGGCATGCGATCTCCTCGGGCGCCAATCCCTGGCCGAGGAAGGTCGGTGCGTTCTGGATGGCGACGGGCAACGCGGTCTCGGCTGCGACACGGCCGAAGAAGCCGATAAATTCAGCCGCACCGAAGCGGCCGACCGGCGGAGGCTGCAGGATCACCCAATCTGCCCTGACTGCTTCGGCGTGTCGGATCTGCGCCACTTGTTCGGCAACGGAAGCCCCGAAAATCGTAAAGAACAGCGGGACGCGTCCGGCATTGTCCTCGGCAAGCCAGTCCATGACGCGGCAGCGTTCGGCCTCAGTCAGCTTGGCAACCTCGGTGGCGAGACCAAGCGCGCCGATGCCGTGCACGCCGGCTCTCAGGCAGACCTCCGCCTGACGCCGCATCGCTGCACGGTCGAGTTGCTCCGCGCGATCGAACAGCGCGTAAAGGATGGCGTGGATACCCGAGAAATTCATCCGCGGCGCGCCCCCTTGGTTCGCGCGACCGGCTTACAGCCGGCCGCCGTCAACCACCCAGAGCTGGGCGCTGCACATCCGGCTGTCGTCCGAGGCCAGCCAGAGGACAAGGCGCGCCACGTCCGCCGGCACCAGCTTGGTCTTCAGGCACTGGCTGCGGATCAGATTCGCCTCCGCCTCCGGCGTCAGCCAAAGCTTGATCTGCCGTTCCGTCATGATCCATCCCGGGATCACGGTGTTGACCCGAATTCCGTCCACACCGAGATCGCGCGCCATCCCCTTGGTCAGACCTTCCACGGCCGCTTTCGCCGTCGTGTAGGCCGGCATGTCGCCATGATTGGTGTGCCAGGAAATCGAGCCGAAATTGACGATTGATCCGCCGCCAGCCGAACGCATCATCGGGGCGATCGCCTGAATGGCAAAGAACTGGTGGCGCAGATTGACGGCCATCCGTTCGTCCCAATAGGCGACCGTCACGTCCTTGTAGTCGTGCCGCTGGTCGTTCGCCGCATTGTTCACCAGCACGGTGATCGGACCGACGCTGCGTGCCACCTCGGCGATCACCGCCTGCAACGCGGCAACGTCGCGCAGGTCGCAGTGGCGATAGAACGGTGCGGGCAGATCCTCCGCGCGCAGCGCATCGGTCAGGCCGGCGGCGGCATCGTCGGCAATGTCCACGAACGCCACCTTTGCACCCTGGCGGGCGAACTGCGTGACTTCCTCGGCGCCGATGCCGCTGGCACCGCCGGTGACGAACACGACCCGGTCGCGCAGGCTGGGATAGACGGCAAAGCTGTCGGTCATGGCAGGCGCTCCCGCAATCGATCAAAGACGTTCTGCACGACCGTATCCGGGTCTGCATCGATGGACACGGTGACCGGACGCTCATCCGGCCCGGGCTCTTCCAGGGCCGCGAACTGGCTGTCAAGCAAGCTGGACGGCATGAAATGCCCCTTCCGCGCGGCGAGCCGCCCGGCAATCAGCGCGCGCGAACCTTGCAGGTAGACCAGCACCACATCGGACCGCGCACCGATCAGGATATCGCGGTAGACGCGCTTCAGCGCCGAACAGGCGACGACCGCAGACTCGCCTTGCGCGCGAAGTCGGTCGATCTCCGCGGCAATCGCGTGCAGCCAGGGAAGTCGGTCGGCATCATTCAGCGGCGTGCCAGCCTTCATCTTGGCGATGTTGGCCGGCGGGTGAAACGCATCGCCCTCAACCAGCTTCCAGCCTTCCCGTTCCGCGATGCCTTTGGCGATGGTCGTCTTGCCGCTGCCGGAGACGCCCATCATGACGATGACGGTCATGTCTTTTCAGGCGCCTCGACATGGCCGCCGAAGCCGAAGCGCATCGCCGACAGCACCTTCTCCGCGAAGGTATGCTCCTGACGCGAGCGGAAACGAACGAACAGTGCGGCGGCCAGCACATCGGCCGGTACGGCCTCCTCGATCGCGGCCTCGACCGTCCAGCGTCCTTCGCCGGAATCCTCGACGTTGCCGGAGAAACCATCCAGCGCCTCGTCCTTGGCGAGGGCGCTGGCCGTGAGGTCGAGCAGCCATGACGTCACCACGCTGCCGCGACGCCAGACCTCGGCAATGTCACCGACATTCAGCGCGAACCGCTCATCCTCGGGCAGGGTGGCAGAGGCGCGGTTGCGCAGGATATCGAACCCCTCGGCCATCGCCTGCATCATCCCGTATTCAATGCCGTTGTGAATCATCTTTACGAAGTGTCCGGCGCCGACCGGTCCGGCGTGGATGTAGCCCTGCTCCGCGCGCTTGTCGCGCCCTTCGCGGTCCGGTGTGCGCTCGATGGTGCCAAGCCCCGGTGCGAGCGCGGCGAAGATCGGATCCAGGTGACGCACCGCATCGGCATCGCCGCCGATCATAAGGCAATAGCCCCGCGCCAGGCCCCAGACGCCGCCGGAGGTGCCGACGTCGAGATAGCGAATCCCCTTGGCAGCGAGCGCTTTGCCGCGGCGCACATCGTCTTTGTAATAGGTGTTGCCGCCGTCGATGACGATGTCGCCCTTAGCGAGCATGCCGGCGAGCGTGTTTATCGTATCCTCGGTGATCTTGCCGTGAGGCAGCATCACCCACACGGCACGCGGCGAGCCAGAGAGTTTGCCGACCAGGTCCGACAATCCGCTCGCCGGCGTGGCGCCGTCCTTGCCGACGCTGCCGACCGCGGAAGTATTGGCGTCCCACACGACAGTCGTGTGCCCGGCCCGCATCAGCCTCCGAGCGATGTTGGCCCCCATCCGGCCCAGCCCCACCACGCCGATCTGCATGTTCCGCTCCTGTTGCTGTTGGATACTGTGGCACGCCCCGATGCACGAACCACCGGCTCACCAGAGGCCTCCCGCAGCGTGCCACAAGCCGACCGGTTGACAAGCACCCGCCACTGGCACCCGCCATTGGCATCCGCCACCGAGTGGCGGCTTCGGAGCTTCCATGCCGGCCTGTTGCCGGGGCACGTGGCGCGCTTCACTCTGTGGCGTATGGGTGAAATGGAATTACGTGATGCCGGCGACGGGCTGCCGCCCGCGACCCGCTGGAAGGCAATGACCGCGGTCGCGATCGCCGTCAGCATGTCGGTTCTGGTCGGCTCGATCGCCAACGTGGCATTACCGACGATCGCGGACGACATGCATGTCAGTCCCGGCGCATCGATCTGGGTGGTCAACGCGTATCAGCTCGCGGTGACGGTCAGCCTGCTGCCGTTCGCTTCCCTGGGCGATGTCTATGGCCACCGCCGCGTCTATTGCTGGGGCCTGATCCTTTACACCGCTGCCTCGCTCGCCTGCGCGCTGGCGCCCACCTTCTCCACGCTCGTCGTCGCGCGCGTGTTGCAGGGATTCGGCGGCGCGGGCATCATGAGTGTCAACGGCGCGCTGATCCGGTTCATCTTCCCACGCGCCGAACTGGGCCGCGGGATCGGCTACAATGTTCTTGTCGTCGCCGGGTCGTCGGCGGCCGGTCCGTCTGTTGCCGCGGCCATCATGGCCGTCGCGTCGTGGCCCTGGCTGTTCGCGGTGCAGGTGCCAGCCGGCGTCCTGGCCATTGCGATGTCACTGCGCTACCTGCCCCACTCGCCGCTTGCCGGCCATCGGTTCGATCCATGGAGCGCGGTGCTGAATGCCGTCACGCTCGCGCTGTTCATTACCGGCCTCGATGGGATTGGCCGGGGTGACGCAATCTTGCTGGTCTTCGTGCAGTTGGCCGTCTGCGTCACTGTCGGGATCGTGTTCGTGCGCCGCCAGCGGCGCCTCCGCGCACCGATGTTGCCGATCGACCTGTTCCGGCGCCCGGTCTTCGCGCTGTCCGTAGCGACGGCCATTTGTGCGCATGGCGCGCAGATGATCGCCCTGATCGTCCTGCCGTTCTATTTTCAATACGTCAGCGGTATGTCGCCGATCGAGATCGGGGTGCTGATCACGCCCTGGCCGGCCGCGCTGGTGATCGTCGCCCCGATCGCCGGACGGCTCGCGGACCGCTACTCCGCCGGCATCCTTGGCGGCGTTGGACTGGCGGTCATGACAGCGGGATTGCTGCTGGTGCTGACAATGCCTGCCGACCCCGCGCGGATGGACGTGGCCTGGCGGCTGGCGGTGTGCGGCCTGGGCTTCGGCTTCTTTCAATCGCCCAACAACCGGCTGCTGATCGCCAGCGCACCGCCAGAGCGCGCGGGCGCCGGCAGCGGGATGTTGTCCACGGCACGCCTGGTGGGCCAGACGACGGGCAGCGCGCTGGTCGCCCTGGTGTTCGGCTTGACCCAGGGTGACTCAGGCGCGATAGCACTTGGCACGCACCTGTCCATCGGCATCGCCGCTAGCGCCGCAGCATCGGCGATGATCCTGAGCTGGATGCGAGTCCGACCTGGCGCATCAGCGGCGGAGGGCGTCGCGGTACACGAGCCGGCGCCGGTCCGGCGGACACGGCGGTAAATCGTGATCGCCGCGGGCGCGATCATACGATCAAACAAACCGGCAGAGGCTGGTCGGCGCTTTTATCTGCACCGGGCGGGTCCGTGACGCCGTTGCGGCAGACGTTGTCCTCTCGCCGATCACACATTGTGCTTGCGGCCGACGGACCGGCGTTAAGCCCAAGCCGCCTGCGGCGGTCGCTGCGCGAGGCTTGACCCCATCCCGCCGGCCAAAGACTGGCTTGAGATCGGATTCAGGAACAAAAGCGGTCATCATGTTATGGCGACCTGCGATCCGGCGGAGATCGGTCAGGCGCGCGTCACAGACCCTCGCCGCATCGCTTGAAATGCTCGACAGTCGCCAGATAGGTGTCGATATCGCGGTCTTCCGGGGCTGCCATCACGTGTTGCACCCCGGCTTCCTGATACGCTGCCAACGTGGCCCTTGTTTCCTTCACATTCGTGGCGTTGCAGCCGATCCTGAGTGAGATGGCGAACGACGGATCCGGACGTTCAGCGCGCAGGCGCCGCACCATGGAAGCCGCCTGATCCGGCGCCACCCGGCTGCCGTGCCACCCGTCAAGGCGCAGCGCCCGCTTGATGGCGGCGTCAGACGAACCGCCGATCCAGATCGGGATCGCGACGATGGGCTGGGGTTGCGAGCGCATCGTCTCGATGCGGGCGGAAATCCAGCGAGCGGGAAAGGTCACCGGATCGTCGTTCCAGACCGCGCGCATCATGGCGATACCTTCATCCATACGGCGGCCCCGCTCGCGGAACGGAACGCCCAGCGCGTCGAATTCCGCCTCCAGCCAGCCGACGCCTGCACCCAGGATCAGGCGACCCTGCGACAGGTTCTGCAAGGTGGCGAGTTCCTTCGCCAGCGGCAGCGGATGGCGCAGCGGCAGCACCAGCACGGACGTGCCCAACCGCACGCGGCTGGTCGCTGCCGCGGCCCAGGTAAGTGTCAGAATTGGATCCCAGAAATTCGGCGATGGCGGATAGTTGCTGTCCTTCGGCACGATGATGTGCTCGCTGACCCATACGTCGTCGAAGCCGAGGTCCTCCGCCTGGACCGCGACCCGCCGTATCGCGTCCGGACCGGCCTTACGGCCGATATGCGGCAGATGAATGCCGAGATGCATGAGGGGTTCCTTCCGTCCTGCCTGCGCCACGCAAGCGTGACGGGTTGCCGGCACGGCGTCCAGGGCGCCCCTGGACCCGTTCCAACGAACGCCTCGTTTGGCGCGTCGCCACCCACGAACCCGGCCCGCAATGCGAACTGGCCGAGGCGTTGGAGGTATCAACGCTTTTGCCGGTCGTTCAGCCCAGGCTGGCCCGCAACGCCTCCAACTCGTGCAACACCTCGGTCAGCAGCGCCCGCAGTCGTTCGGCTTCCGGCTCAACCTTCTGCCGAACCGTGACCCGTGCAATCTGGACAGGCGCAGGGGTCAGCTCCAGGCCGGGGATCAGCGCATCATCTTCCTTGCCGCCCCGTTCCACCTCGGCCGCGTCGCGTTCGGCCTGGGTCGGCGGCGGAATGTCGTCCGCCAGGCGGCCCCCGCCTTCGCGCAGCAGCCGCTGTACACCTTTGATCGTATAGCCTTGAATATAAAGCAGATCAGAGATCCGCCGCAGCAAGGAAATATCGTCGGGACGGTAGTAGCGCCGGCCGCCGCCGCGCTTCAGCGGCTTCACCTGGATGAAGCGCGACTCCCAGAAGCGCAGAACGTGCTGCGGGATGTGGAGCTCGTCTGCCACCTCGCTGATCGTGCGAAAAGCGTTCGGAGCCTTTCGAGGGCGCAGCCTCACCCCGCCGTTCGCCGCAGCCGTATCTTCGGCTCGGCCGCTCACACGCTCCGCCCTGGATCAGCCTGGATGACCGGTACGGGTCCCGTGCTCATTCATCCTCCTCGCGTCCCGGGGTCAAACCGTTGATTCTTGCCTTGAGAACATGGCTTGGGCGAAAGACGAGAACGCGGCGCGGCAGGATCGGCACTTCTTCCCCGGTCTTTGGATTGCGACCGATGCGGCGCCCTTTCTGTCGTACAGAAAACGTCCCGAACCCACTGATTTTAACAGATTCACCGGACTCAAGCGTGGATGACATCCGATCTAGCACCGCTTCTAGCAGGTCAGCGGACTCATTCCGGGACAGGCCAACCTGGGTGTAGATCATCTCGGCGAGATGGGCACGGGTTATGGTGATCATGCCAGTACGCTATGCAGGTCGTGCTGTCACGTCAAGATTCGGGTGCAAAATAAGTCTCAGGATCAGGTGGTTGCGCGCTCGGCTATGACCTGAATCGCAATTTCGGGCGGTAATCCCGCCAATCCGCCTGAACAGGTCAGCGCCCGAGAGCGTAGCGCGCCGTCGCGCTCGGCCCTGATTGCGTGATCCCGAGCGCCACCGGCTCCGCCCTTTCCTGCCGCGACGGGTTTTCGCCATCCCACAGCCAGTAAGGGTTGCTCCCGTCGCCGCCATTCACCGCGACCACTTTGTGGTTCGCGGCCGTGTCGATGGCATGGATGGTGACGCGGCTGATCAGCCCGCCGCGCAGCGCCCGCATGTCCTCTACCGCCTCGTGCACCGCATCAGCCACGGTCGCGCCGCGCTTCATATACAGAACGATGGCCCGTGCCGTACCGCAGCGGATGGTCATCTCGCCGGCACCGGTGCAGGCCGCGGCACCGTAGCGGCTGTCAGCGTACGATCCTGCGCCCACGATCGGACTGTCGCCGAGGCGGCCGGGATATTTCCAGCCCCAGCCGGAAGTGCTGGTGCCGGAGCAGATCGCCCCCGTGGCATCCTGTGCCAGGAAAACGGTGGTGTCCCGCCCGACCTCCGGATCGATCGCGTGCCGACAGAGCGCCGAGAGCGCGATGGCGGGCCATTGCCGCTTCTCCGCATCGGTCAGTTCGCCATCAAACCACGCCTGCCAGGCGCGCCGGGAGGCCGCCGTCAGGTTGTCCGCCCGCTCCGCGCCGATCTCCGCTGCGAACCGCGCCGCCCCCTCGCCCACCAGAATTTCGTGCGGCAGGCGGCGCATGATCTCTCGCGCGATGCTGACGGGGTGCAGGAATCCCTTCAGCGCGCCGACCGCGCCGCTGCGCAGGGTGCTGCCGTCAATCACGCAGGCATCGAGTTCGACCTCTCCCAGCAGGTTAGGCCATCCGCCTCGACCGACCGTGCGCACGGACGGGTCTGCCTCGATCAATCGGATGCCGGCTTCGATCGCGTCGAGCGCCAGGCTCCCTTCGCTCAGCAGCCGCACCGTCTCCGGGACGCCGAGCGTGCCCTCATTGTTGGTGAGGAGGATCATTGGGTAATCTCCGCGGGAAGCCGGCCCATCCGATTACGATACAGCCCGGGCCATCGAGGAGGCGTCAATGGATCAACAGGACTATCAGCTCGACATCCTGGTGCAGGGCTATCCGGGCAAGTCGGTCTGCCATGGCGGGCTGGGATGGAGCACGATTGTCCTACTGCGCGGCCACGGGCACGTGGCGCTGATCGATTGCGGCACGTTCAGCCATCGCACCAATCTGATCAATGGTCTGCAACGCCACGGGCTGACACCGGACGAGGTGACCGATGTCATCCTGACCCACTCCCACCACGACCACGCCATCAACTGGGTGCTGTTCCCCAGGGCGACGATCTGGATCGGCGCCGAGGAGCTTGCCTGGTCGGTGAAGGAACCCTGGGGTCAGACGCCGGTGCCGGAGCTGTATGTGCGGGAACTGGCGGGATCGCCGCAGGTGCGGCTGCTGCGCGATGGAGACACGGTGCTGCCGGGAATGGTCGCGCGCGACGCACCGGGTCATACGCCCGGCCACCTGATGTTCATTCTGTCCGGCCGCGAGCGCGATGTGATCTTCACCGGCGATGCGGCAAAGAACCGCGTGGAGCTGCTGACGCGCGAGGCCGACATGACCTACGATCCGACGGTCACGGCACAGTCGATCGAAAACATGTGGACGCTCTGGCGGAAGCGGCCAGGAACGCTGCTGGTACCGGGGCACGACCTGCCGATGGTGCTGGAGGACGGCAAGCCGGTCTTCGTCGGCAAACGCGAGGCGGCGATCGAGGCCTGGTTCGACGACACGCTCGAAAGGACGACGCGCTTCGCTCTGACCCTGGCAGGGTGATCTGAGGCACGGCTCGCATACTCGAGTTCTATCGGCAGTCAACCAGAGTCCTGGTTTCGCAGGCAGCCACCTGCCGACGCGACGCTCGATCCACCCGCCAGAAGCCTCGAAAGCGTCAAACGCTCCGGCCGGGTGCCATTAAACGAGTGCGAACCGCGGCAGGGTCACGCTGTCGGTCACCGCGTCGAACACCACCTTGACCGGCGCCCCCATGCGCAAATTGTCGGTCTTGTCGACCAGATTGCTGACCACCACCGGCCCTTCCTCTAGACGAACGAGGCAGACGCGATAGGGCAGGTCGTCCTTGAAGCCGTCCCAGTACGCCCGGTGCATGTCGATCCAGGATTCAAGCGTCCCCTTCCCCGATGCCTCGATCCAGGTCTGATCGCCGGCCAGGCATTTCGGGCAGACCGGCCCGGGTGGGAAACGTGTGTCGCCGCAGGCCGGGCAGTGCTGCAGCAGGAACTTGCCTTCCCTGGCACCCGCCCAGAAGGGCTTGTTAAGCGTATCCAGCTTCGGCAGCGGCTTGTTGTAGCTCATGTCGGGCCTCCCTCAGCCGCGCGTGTAGAGGATGGAGCGCGTGCACGGCGTCGCCTGCACGTATTGCACCACCTCGCAATCCGGTATCTGGCGCGCGCCGCATTCACCGCGAAGCTGACGCACCGCTTCGACGTTCAAGGCCCAACCTTGCATGTAGGAATTGGAGAGATGCCCTCCATCGGTGTTGACCGGCAGCGTCCCGCCCAGGCTGAGCGCGCCGTTCTCTACGAACCGTCCCGACTCGCCCTGCGGGCAGAAGCCCAGCCCTTCCAGGCTGAACAGCACCGTCGGGCTGAAATTGTCGTAGCACATCAGCGCGTCGATATCCTTGTGCGTCACGCCCGCCATGCCGTAGGCTTGCTCACCCGCGGCACGCAGCGCCGGATACCAGAAATCCATGTCGAAATTGGCAATCGAGGATGGCGCGAAGGTTTCCTGCGCGCCGAAGCCGGAGATCAGCACCGGTGGCTTGCGGAAATCCCGCGCACGTTCCTTCGACGTCAGGATCAGGCAGACCGCACCGTCATTGATCAGGCAGTAGTCCAGCAAGCGGAGGGGCGCGGTGATGAAGCGCGCCGATTCATGATCCTCGATGGTGATCGGGTTGCGCATCACCGCGTGTGGATTGAGTGATGCGTGATAGCGGATGGAGACCGATACTTCGGCGAGTTGACGGGTCGTGGTGCCGAACATCTCCATGTGCCGGCGGAAAGCCATGGCGTGCGCGGCGCCGGGCGAGGTGAATCCCCACGGGTCCCAGGTGCCGGGGCTTTCGTCGCCGCCGTAATTCACCCGGCGGGAACGGCCGATATTGGCGTACATGAGCGCGACGTAGTCGGCCTGGCCGGCGGCGATCGCTGTCGCCGCCTCGATGATCCCCATCGCCGACATGCGGCCATGACCGGGAAGGGTCAATGTCCAGCGCGGATTGAGGCCCAGCACTTCCCCCATGCGGGCATAATAGGGAATGCGGCAGACCAGCATGCCGTCGATGTGGTTCTTGTCGATGCCGCAATCCTCGACCGCATTACGGAAGGCGTTCGCGGCCAGCCCATAATCGTCGATATCCGGGAAATTGCCGTAGCGCGTGTTGCCGACGCCGATAACGGCGACCTTGTCCTTCAGATCCTTCATATCGGCCATGCCGCTTTCCCTCGCTCTCCGTGCACGCTGCGCGAAGCGTATCCGCGGATGCACGCGTCCCGCAAACTTACGGAACAAATACTCAGATAACGCCTTCCTCCGCCAACCGCTCGACGTCGGATTTCGACATACCGAGCAGGCCTGTCAGCAGCCACTCATTGTCCTCGCCATAGCCGGGAGCGCCGCGGTTGATCGGACCGCCAATATAGGCGGGCGTGCGCGAAAACTTCATCGGCAACTCATACACCGGCCAGGTGCCGATCTTCGTGCCGGTGACTTCGGTCAGCCATTTGAGATGCCGAAGTTGCGGATCGTGATCGCAACGATCTTCCGCGTTCTGGCACACGCCGGCTGGCACACCGGCTCTTTGCAGCGCCATCATACAAGTGCTCGCGTCCTGGCTGGCGGTCCAGGCGCCCACCGCAGCATCCAGATCGTCCTGATGCGCCAGCCGGTCCGTCAGGGTCGCGAACCGGCGATCCTCCAGCCACGCCCCCTGCCCCGCCACTCTCGCGAGCGCACGCCATTCGTCATCGGTAAAGCACGCGATGGCGATCCAGCGATCCTTTCCGGCACACCGATAGGCGCCGTGCGGCGCCGCTTGCTTGTAGGGGGAGCGATTGCCGTAGCGCCTCCATTCGCGCCCGTTGGCCGACCAGTCGAGGATCGTCGCGCCGGTCAGGAACAGACCGGACTCGCATTGCGAGGCGTCGATCCACTGGCCTTCGCTGGTGCGTTCACGGTGATACAGCGCACCCAGCAGGGCCAGCGCATAGCCGTAGGCGCCCATCCAATCGAGATACGAGTACCCCCAGCCGACCGGCATTGCCGGCTCCGGCAGGCCCGACATGTCCCCCTGCCCACCAAAGGCCGCAGCCACCGGCCCGACCGTGCGCATCCGGCCGTATGTGCCATGCGCCCCCATGCCGGATTGCTGTATGTATATGATGTCTGGACGGATGCTGCGCATGACATCGTAGCCGAGCCCCAGCCGGTCCAGCACGCCGGGCGAGAACCCCTCTGCCACCACGTCGCAGATACGCACCAGGTCCTTGGCGATCGCCAGTCCCTTCGGATGGCGGATGTTCAACGAAAGACCGCGCTTGCCGGCGTTCTTGTTGTTGAACTGCCCGCCCATGTCGGGGTCCTTCACCCCCGGCAACGGCCCGGTCGCCTTGTCTCGTGCCTCGCGTCCTCCGACCGGGGCCATGGCGGCGAGCCTGGTGTCCGGGTTGTCCTTCCACTCGACCTTGTAACTCTCCGCCCCCATCGCCGCGAGAAAACGGGTGCCACCAGCAGAGGCCAGGAACCACGCGAAATCGAGAATCTTCACGCCTTGCAGCGGAAACGGCTTGCCGTGCAGCGCCGACAGCCGCGGCGTCGGTTCGCCCTTTGGCTGCGCTGGCACGGACGGGCGGCGCTGTTGGCCGGCCAGTAGCGCTTCCGTGTCCTCACCCAGCAGCGGCGCGCGCCGCCCGACCTGCCAGCTCGTCCGCGTGGCCAGCCACTTGCTCGTCGGATAGCGGAACGACCGGCCGTGTTCCGGATGGTACACATCGGCGAAGGACCGCCGGGTCAGCCAGTGCTTATCCAGCGCGTTTTCGTGCGGTTTGCGGATCGGTGCCCATAGCAGCCCGGCTTCCTGTGCTTCCAGCCAGGGCATGTCGCGGTAGGTCCAGGCCCGGACGAAGCGCTGCACCACGTCCAGCATATGCGCACGCGCCTCATCGCCGGCCGTCGATCCGGGCACCGCACGCGCCTTCAGGTCGGCATCCGGCGGTGGCGGCTGCAGGTCGGCCTGCATGCCGTATTTCGTCAGCAGCGGCACCAGGTTCTTAAGATCGCGTGCGCCCATGCCGTGCGAGATGAACCAGCGGCCGTCCTTGGTATGCAGGATGCTGGGCGAATGATTCGGCGTCTCCACTGCGTGGCGATTGGTCAATCGCCACAGCGGCACCCGCCGCATGACCCAGTGCATGATGTCGAGCTCAGGGTTCTTCGACACCGCCTCATGCACCGCGACAGAAACATCCTGGCCGAACCCGGTGCGGTGGCGATTGACCATGGCGGCCGCCACACCGACCGCGAGCTGTTCGCCGGCAATGTGGTAGGCGTGCCAGATCTGCGGCGCGATCGGCGGCGTGTCGTATTCCAGGTTCGGATCCGGATCGTAGCCGCAGTTCATCATCACGCCGCCCAGTGCGAGATGGATCAGGTCGGAGCCTTTGAAATCCGCCCATGGCCCATCGTCGCCGAACGGCGTGACGCGCGCGGTGACCAGCCGGGGGAACCGTGCGTTGAGGGATGCGCGATCCAGCCCCAGCGCCTGATTCAATGCACCGCAGGACGAATCCAGCAGCACATCGGCGCCTTCCAGCAGCCGCAGAAGCGAGTCTTGTCCCGGCTGCTCCCGCAGATCCAGCACGACCGACTTCTTCGCGCGGTTGTAGTTCCAGAAATACAGCGACCGTTCCGGTCCTGGGCGATCTTCCAGGAACGGGCCGATACGCCTTGTGGCGCTGCCTTCCGGCGGTTCGATCTTGATGATCTCGCAGCCGAGACCGGCGAGCAGCAGGCCGGCATATTCGGCGCGCTCATCGGCGATCTCGATGACCCGCAGCCCGTTCAGCATGCCAGGGCCAGCATTCCCCATCGTTGAACCGGGACCGGTTGCGATCGTGCCGGCATCGCTCATCGGGCTGTCTCCTGTGGGCGGGTGCGCGACAGCATCTCAAGTAGGATCGCATTCACCGTTTCGGGGGATTCGTACGCCGCCCAATGCCCGGTCGCGGGAATCAGGCGGATATCCGCATCAGGCTTGCGCTGGCGCAGCGCCGCTACCCGCTCGGGGCCTTTCGGATTGGCGGGCGCGTCCAGTTCTCCCCACATGCCGTTCAGCGGCGATTGCAGCCGGTCGATCGCGCGGAGGATGGCCCCGCTGCGGGAGATGGCCGGTGTCTTCAGACGCGAGCGGATGGTGTTCCAGTCCTGGATCAGGATCGCCATGTCGTCGATCTTCGCCGGATCGGCGATCATCAGGCGGCCCAGGTTGATACGATGCGTATCCCGCCTCTCCTGTCCTTCCAGATGCCGCACCTTCTCCAGTTTGACGGCGGAGCCGAGGGAGCCGACGCCGGAGGAACCGATGATCGTGACGGAGCGGACGCGTGCGCCGCGCAAGGCGCCCACGCAACTGGCCATGGTACCGCCGAAGGAAAAGCCGACCACGTCATAGGATGTGGCAGCGCCGATCATGGCGTCGATCCCGTCGGCGACGATCACTGCGATGGCGGCCGCGTCGTCGCCGTCGGGCGGAAAATCCGACTCGCCCAGTCCCGGCAGATCGGGGACGAGCACGCGATAGGATTGCGTCAGCACCGGAATGGTGCGCACCCAGTGGCGCCAGGATCCGGCGCCGCCGTGAAACAGGACGACGACCGGGGCCGTGCCCGCCGACACATCCCAGAGACGCCAGACCATCCTTCCCTCGCCGCATGGCGATTCGAAACGAACCGCCTGCGCTTCCAGGCGGTCCAGATAGGTTTGCGGGTCCAGGGTGACCTGATCGTTCATTGTCGTTCCTGCGCGGGCGGTGACGGCCGGATAGGCGTTGGCCAATCCTACAAACAGCCCTCCGCAAGCGCCAAATCCTGGCCCCGCATTACAGCCACGCGCCGGCACAAACTGGCGGTCACGGTCATCTCGCGTCACGATCGGCGAAGAGCGGCTTCGGAGACGTGCCCTGCATGACGATCGTGTTTATTGGTGACATCCACCAGCAATGGGACAAGGTGGAGCGTGGCCTGACCGCGCTGGACGAACCGCCGCGCGCGGCTGTCCTGCTGGGGGACGTGCAGGCGGAGAGGCCGCTCGATGCTCTGGCCGAACCGCTGCTTCGCCGGGGCATTTCGGTTCACTGGATCTACGGGAACCACGACAATGACGGCGGCCCCGAGATGTGGGCAAACCTCGTGGCGCCCGAGCGGAATCCGCTGACCACCGCCGGCGCCTTGCATGGCCGTGTGATCGATATCCATGGGATACGCGTGGCCGGCCTGGGGGGAACCTTCCGTCCGCGGGTCTGGGAGCCGCCGGCGCCGCCGCGGCTGCACCGCCGCACGCAGCTTGCGGCCGACGTGGCCGAACTGGGCCGCGGCTGGCGGCCCGACCATGTTGCGGCACTGGTCCATTCCCTCGGCAGCACGGCCATCTGGCCGGAGGACTACGACCAGCTCGCGGAACAGCAGGCCGATATTCTTGTGACCCATGAAGCGCCGGGCAGCCACCCGGCCGGCAATACGGCGCTCGATGCACTGGCGCGCGCCATGGGGGTTAACCTGATCGTGCATGGCCACCACCATGTCGGCTATCGCGCCGTGGCAGAGGACGGACTCCACGCGATGGGCGTCGCCGCCGCGGCGGGGGCGACACGGGACGGCGAGGTGCTGTGGGCCGGCGATACGGAACGCCACCTGACCTCCTTGCCGCTGCCGTGGACAAGGCTCTGACCAAAGACTCAATCGGACCCGTTCCTTGCCGCGGCGCATGCGACACCGATATGGTCCGCTCATGTCCAATACGCATCGCGCGCGGGTCCTGATCATCGGCTCCGGCCCCGCCGGCTATACGGCTGCCATCTACGCGGCCCGCGCCAATCTCTCACCGATGCTGGTGGCCGGGCTGCAGCCTGGCGGCCAGCTCATGATCACCACGGATGTGGAGAACTATCCGGGCTTCGCGGATGTCATCCAGGGGCCCTGGCTGATGGAACAGATGGAGGCGCAGGCGGCGCATGTCGGCACCCGCGTCGCCCACGACCTGATCACGGAGGTGGATTTCGCCAGCCGGCCATTTCAGTGCCGCGGCGATTCCGGCGACCGCTATCTCGCCGATTCCGTCATCATCGCCACCGGCGCCCAGGCGCGCTGGCTGGGCCTTGAATCGGAACAAGCACTGCAAGGGCGCGGCGTCTCCGCCTGCGCCACCTGCGACGGTTTCTTCTATCGCGGCAAGACGGTCGCGGTCGTGGGCGGCGGCAATACCGCGGTGGAGGAAGCGCTCTACCTGACCCACCATGCTGATCGCGTAACCTTGATCCACCGGCGCGACTCGCTGCGGGCGGAGAAGATCCTGCAGGCCCGCCTGTTCGCCAACTCAAAGATCGAGGTGATCTGGAACAGCGTCGTGGATGAAATCCTGGCGGACGGGGAGCCGGAGGTCGTGACGGGCGTGCGACTGAGGGAGACCGTCACCGGCGCGCTGACGGATCTGGCTGTCGACGGGGTATTCATCGCGATCGGGCACACGCCGACCACGGAGATTTTCGCAGGACAGGTCACGATGGATGCGGAGGGTTACATCCAGACGGTGCCCGACAGCACGCGGACCTCAGTCCCCGGCGTGTTCGCGGCCGGCGATGTGCAGGACCGGATATTTCGCCAGGCGGTGACCGCGGCCGGCACCGGCTGCATGGCTGCGCTGGAGGCGGAGAAGTGGCTGGCCGAACATGAGCACGCGCCGGCGCTGGCCGCGGACTGACGGCGGATCGGCAAATGGCCTGATTGCTGCCATAAGACTCGGTGAAAATCGTGTACAGTTACCAATTCGGGCGCCATCAGACGCCTGAAGCGAGGGGCCAGGACCGAATCCTGGCACAGGAGAGGCTGAGGTGATGGACTGGGACAAGCTACGCGTGTTCCACGCGGTGGCCGAGGCTGGCAGCTTCACGCACGCTGGGGACACGCTGAACCTGAGCCAATCCGCCGTTTCCCGTCAGATTTCCGCTCTTGAAGAGGCGCTTCAGGTTCCGCTTTTCCATCGTCATGCCCGTGGCCTGATCCTGACCGAACAGGGTGAATCGCTGAACCGCACGGTGCGGGAGGTCTTCGCCAAGCTGGCAATGACCGAGGCGCTGTTGACCGAAAGCAAGGAAAAGCCCGCAGGGCGGCTTAAGGTCACGACCACGGTCGGGTTCGGCTCCTCATGGCTGGCGCCGCGGCTGCACGGTTTCCTGGAAACTTATCCGGACGTGTCGATCTCCTTGCTGCTGGACGATGCAGAGCTGGATCTGGGCATGCGGGAGGCCGATGTGGCGATTCGCATGCACCCTCCGAAACAGCCGGACCTGATTCAACGGCATCTGATGACGTTGCAGTGGCATGTGTGCGCGTCACCGGAATACCTGAAGCGCCAGGGCGTGCCGCAGCGGCCGGAGGAACTGGATGCGCATCGGCTGATCCTGTTCGGCCAGCACCACCCGCCGGTGCAGGAAGTGAACTGGTTGGCGGAAGCAGGGCGGCGGCCCGGCAATCCACGGCGAGCGCTGCTTGAAGTGAACAGCACGCAGGCCGTGCTGCTCGCGATTCGCTCCGGTCTTGGGATCGGTGCGCTGCCGGATTACGCGATGGCAGAGAATCCCGATCTCGTCCGCATCCTCACCGACCTGAAAGGTCCTAAGGTCGACGTCTATTTCGTCTATCCGGAGGAATTGCGGAACTCGAAACGTGTCGCCGTGTTCCGCGACTTCCTGCTCGCCCGCCTCGCCGAAATTCACTAATGCGTGATCGGTGCGCGGCGGCGCGCCCAGCGGCCCGTGCGCCAGCGGGGATAGACGAAGTCGCCGACGGTTCGGGGCAGATCTGATCCGTATGTGAATCGCCAGCCGGTCGCACCTACCGGTGGTTCGAGAAGCGATCGGTCATCATTCATTCCAAATTTTCCTGTTATAGTGTCGTTAATTCATGCTGCGGCGCAGCATGTTCTGAGGAATATCGGGGTGCGACATGAATTTGCGTCAATGTCATGCGCCGTGGGCATGGCCGCATCCGGCTTTTGGGGATGGCAGCACCGCGCCCCAGCGCCTAGGTTTCCTGTGTCGAATACGGCGGTTGCTCCGCCAGTTTTCCAACTCGCATGAGTTGGAAGGGGGTCTCTGACCCCTGCGTCTCCCAGACGTGAAGCCTCCCTGTATACTTGCCCCCGGCCCTGTGCCGGGGGCACTTCTTTATCTCCGATTTGGAATAGATAAGCCGCTGCGACCTCGGGCGGCGGCTGCACAGCCCTGCAGTGTCGCGTGCCGCCGCGCGGCATTCGAAGCGATCGCTGGTTGCGACGGTGAAATCAGCGTAGTTCGCCGAGCCTCCGACCACCACGCGAACCGAGTTCGCCCGGCGTCATGACAGAGAGAGGGACAGAACCCGCGCCCGGCACGGCCGCGGCGATGTTTCCGTTCCTGCCATCTCTCCCATCGCTGACCCTTGCTTGCTCCGACGCGCGCAGGCCAAGGGCACGCAACACGTCCCGATCCAAAGACGCCTTTGGCGGTGGCGGGCGCTTCACGTCGAACCCCATCACGTCGTCGTAGCCCCACAGCGCCCAGCCGATTCCGTGCGCCTCGCAGGCGTCGCGAACCGTGGAGAGCCAGGCGAGGCGGGACTCCCGGTTCAGCGCTGCGCTCGCGCCGAACTCGCCCGCGAGCAGCGCAACCTGATGCCGCCGCGCCCAGTCCGCCGCCTGTTCGATCCTTGCGACGAGCCGGTCCTTGGTCCAGTCAGATGTGCAATAGAGACGCATGAGGTCGCGGGTTGCTGCATCCGGGGAGCGGTAGGCGATCGTTGCGCAGGCGGCCGGACCCCGCACCGGGAACGGTAGCCGCGACAAAGCCGAGCGGTCGAGGCCGGTACGATAGGCGGCAAGCGATGTCAGTTCGGCGGGATCGTAAAAATGAAAACTGTAGACGACGTCGGGATCGGCTTCCGGGACCAGGGCGAGCAGCCCGTCGATGCCACCCCAGTCATTGCCGGTCAGCACGACGATATCTGCCGGCAACGAGGCACGGATATCGGCCAGGACCCGATGCTGCAATCCGCGCCAGCCGGCAGCGTCGTTCGGGAACACCGGCTCATTGACCACCTCAGGGAACGTCAGGTCGGGATTCAGAGGCCGCAGAGCGGCTGCCATCGTCTGCCAGAAACGGCGCAGCCGCGTGCGGTCTTCCGCCCGGGTCTCCAGCGCCCAGCCGACCGGGTGTGGTACAACGACAACCGCAAGGCCGGCGCGCTCGATTCGGCGGATCGCCGCGACCAGGACCCCGCGCTGGATCTGGCCGTCCGCTAGCGCGGGATCGACGGCAAGCCG
>DATNEJ010000321.1:0-2715 GCA_035606775.1 Acetobacteraceae bacterium
GTGCACAACATTCCGATGTTGGACGCAATCGGCCGGCGCAACACCATCCGCTTCGTGATGGCCCGCGGCGAACTCGGCGGCGCCCATATGGCCGACGGCTATGCCCGCGTGTCCAACGGCCTCGGCGTGATCTTCTCGTCCACCGGGCCGGGCGCGGCCAACGCGGTCGGCGGGCTGATCGAGGCGCGCTTCTCGGGATCGCCCGTGCTGCACATCACCGGGCACACCGCCACGCGCTACGCCGATCGCGAAATGGGCAGCGTGCATGATCCGTACGACCAGCTTGGCATGCTGCGCTCGGTGTCGAAGGCGGCGTATCGCATCCGCTCCCCGCAGCAGGCCATCGGCGTGCTGACCCGCGCGGCGGTCGAGGCGCTGAGCGCGCCGAAGGGCCCGGTCAGCGTGGAAGTGCCGATCGATCTGCAGCGCCAGAAGATCGAGCGCCCGGCGATCCTGGACAATTTCGTCCTGCCGCTACCGGCGCCGCGGATACCGACGGATGCGGAACTGGACGAGCTGGCGGCGCGGGTCGTGGCGGCGAAGCGGCCGATGCTGTGGCTGGGCAACGGCGCCAAGGGCGCGGGACAGGCCGCTGTGCGGCTGCTCGACCTGGGCTTCGGCATGGTCAGCAGCTTCAACGGCCGCGGCACAGTGCCGGAAGACCATCCCCGCAACCTCGGCGGCCTGACCGGCAACGGCATGAAGGTGATCACCGACTTCTACAAGACGGTCGATCTGTGCCTGGTGGTCGGCTGCCGCCTGCGCGGACACGAAACCGGCGATTTCAACGTGACGCTGCCGGAGAACCTGATCCAGATCGACGGCGACCCGGCGGCGAACGGCCGCACCTATGCCAGCCGCTGGTTCGTCTGCGGCGATGCCAAAGCCACTCTTGAAGGGCTGGCAGCACGGATCGCAGACCGGCTGCACGTCACAGCCGGCTACACCGATGAATTCGCCGCACTCAAGCGGACCGCGCAGAAGGAGTTCATCGCCACCCTGGGCGCCTATGGCACGTTCAGCGAGCAGCTTCGCAAGGCGATGCCGAAGGATGCCATCTGGGTGCGCGATGTGACCCAGAGCAACACCACCTGGGGCAACCGGGTGTTTCCGCTCTATCACCCGCACCAGAACGTCTATCCGGTCGGCGCCGGCATCGGCCAGGGCTTGCAGCTCGGCATTGGTGCCGCCGCGGCCGCCGGCGGACGCAAGACGGTGGTGATGACCGGCGACGGCGGCTTCTTCCTGAACGTGGGCGAACTGTGGACCGCGGTGCAGGAAAAGCTCGACATGGTGGTGATCGTGATGAACGACCGCGGCTATGGCGTGATCAAGCGGATCCAGGACGCCACGGCGCAGGGCCGCCGCTTCTTCGCCGACCTGCAAAGCCCGGACATCGCGAAGCTGGCCGCGCTGTCGGACATCCCCTATTTCCGCTGCGACCGTGCGGACACCTTCGGCCACACGGTCGCCCAGGCCCTGGCGATCAAGGGGCTGACGATGGTGGAAGTCGACATGAACGCGGTCGGCGAGTTCCCGGCCTACTATCCGTTCAACCAGCGTCCCGCAGGCTGACCGGCCCGCTGCTCGCCTGCCCTGGGGAGCAGCGAGGTGGGCGAGTAGCCAGCGGACGCGGCTTCAATGGCAGCCGGATAAGTCGCGCGCAGCCGCGGCGTTCGGCATGCCGGAAGGCCGCGACCCCGATGCATACCGGTCGGCGCGCGAAACTGTCTCTGGCGGCCGGCGCCGCCGGTGTGCGATGACGTACCCATGCAGGCTGCCGACGCGGAGCAGGACGCGGCCTCGATCGCCGCCGAACTGATCGCGGTCATTGTCGCGGTGACCGCGGCGGAGCCGCGCGTGCTGACGATCGAGACCGGGCGCGCCCTGCCATCGGGGCCGTTCGAGTCCGGGCACCGGTCGCTGCAATCCAGCCTGCGCTCCTGGGTGGAGCGGCAGACCCATCATCCGCTGGGCTACGTGGAACAGCTCTACACCTTCGCCGACCGCGACCGCGCGGCGGAGCGGGTGGAGCGGGTGGTATCCATCAGCTATCTGGGACTGACCCGGGAAGCGCCGCCGGCGGGCGGACCCGGCGTGGGCTGGCAGAACTGGTACCGATTCTTCCCCTGGGAAGACCGCCGCAAGGCGGCTGGCGAGGCGGTGCGGGAAGCGCTGGCACCACCGCTGCGGGCCTGGGCCGAGGAGGCCGGCCCGCCGGCCGCAAGGCGCGACCGGCACCACCGCCTGACCATCAATTTCGGCCTGGATGGGGAGCGGTGGAACGAGGAGCTTGTGCTTCAGCGCTACGAACTGCTGTGGGAGGCCGGGCTGGTAACCGAGGCGGCACCGCGGCGGACAGAACCGGCCGCGGACGTGCCGGGCGAGGCGATGGCGCACGACCACAGGCGCATCCTGGCCACCGCCATCGCGCGCCTGCGGGCGAAGATCAAATACCGCCCGGTGGTGTTCGAGCTGATGCCGCCGATCTTCACCCTGCTGGCCTTGCAGCGCACGGTGGAGGCGCTGGCCGGCCGGCCGCTGCACAAGCAGAATTTCCGCCGGCTGATCGACCAACAGGACCTGGTGGAGGAGACCGGCGCGATGGCGACCGAGACCGGCGGCCGCCCGGCCAAGCTGTTCCGCTTCCGGCGGGAGGTCCTGGCGGAGCGGGCGGTATCCGGCACGAAGCTGCCGCTGGCACGGGCGATCTGA
>DATNEJ010000372.1:0-3214 GCA_035606775.1 Acetobacteraceae bacterium
CCGGGTGGTGCCGGTCGATATCTACGTGCCCGGTTGTCCACCGACGGCCGAGGCGCTGGTGTACGGGATCATGCAGTTGCAGAAGAAGATCCGCCGCACGGGAACCATCCTTCGTGGCTGAGGCGGCGGAAACCGCGGCCGCCGCCGAGGCGCCGCCGCCGTCGAAGCAGGACTTGCTGGCGGAAGCGGCGCGCGCCCTGTCCGGTGTGCATGCGGCTCGCGTCGCGCTTGACGAAGTGATGGTCGAGGCCGATCGCGATGGGCTTATTGCGCTCATGACCACGTTGCGCGATGACTCGCGTTTCGCGTTTGAACAGATGATGGACCTTTGCGGCGTGGATTGGCCGGATCGCGCCGAACGGTTCGAGGTTGTCTACAACCTGCTCTCCGTGTCGCTCAATCAGCGCATTCGGGTTGTTGTCACCACGGATGCGGCTACGCCGGTTCCCTCGGTCCACTCGGTATGGCCGGTGGCGACGTGGTGGGAGCGTGAGGCGTGGGACCTGTTCGGCATTCTGTTTTCCGGTCAGCCCGATCTGCGCCGCATCCTGACGGATTACGGTTTTGACGGGCATCCGCTGCGCAAAGACTTCCCGCTGACCGGTTATGTCGAAGTGCGCTACGACGAAGACCGCAAAGGGGTTGTCTATGAACCTGTGCGGCTGACGCAGGATTTTCGCAGCTTCGATTTTCTTTCGCCGTGGGAAGCGATCACCACCTTGCCCGGCGACGAGAAGGTGTTCAGCGAACGCGCCGCACTGGCCCGGCCCCCCGAGCAGAAGGGCTGAAATCGCATGTCGGACGCACCGGATATCGAGGCGAAAGGCACCGCCTCGAAGATCGTCGAGATCGACAGCCATTCGATCAATTTCGGACCGCAGCATCCTGCCGCGCATGGCGTGCTGCGCCTGATCCTCGAGCTTGACGGCGAAGTGGTGCAGCGCGCCGATCCGCATATCGGCCTGTTGCATCGCGGTACCGAGAAGCTGATCGAGTACAAGACATACATGCAGGCGGTCCCGTATTTCGACCGCCTGGATTACGTTTCGCCGATGTGCGAGGAGCACGCGTTCGCCCTCGCCGTTGAGAAGCTGCTGGGAATCACCGTGCCGGATCGCGGTCAGTGGATCAGGGTGCTGTTTGCCGAGATCACCCGGGTGCTGAACCATCTGCTGAACCTTACGACCTATGCACTCGACGTGGGTGCGATCTCACCCAGCCTGTGGGGGTTCGAGGAACGCGAGAAGCTGATGGAGTTTCATGAAGCCGCATCCGGCGCGCGGTTGCATGCCAATTACTTCCGGCCCGGCGGCGTATCGAAGGATCTCCCGGCTGGGCTGACCGACAAGATCGCCGCTTGGGCCGAGACGTTTCCGCGGTTCATCGACGACCTGGAAGAACTGCTGACCACCAATCGCATCTGGAAGCAGCGCACCGTCGATATCGGCGTGATGTCGGCGGAAGAAGCGCTGGCCTGGGGATTCGCCGGGCCGCCGCTGCGCGCATCCGGTGTGCCTTGGGATCTCAGGCGCGCGCAGCCCTATGACAAATATGCGGAAGTCGAGTTCCAGATCCCCGTCGCGCGCAACGGCGATTGCTACGACCGCTATCTCGTGCGGCTTGGCGAGTTGCGGGAGAGTCTGAAAATTATCAAGCAGGCTCTGGCGAAAATGCAGCCGGGTCCGGTGAAGGTGCAGGACCGGAAATTCACGCCGCCGACCCGGCAGGAAATGAAGCGCTCGATGGAAGCATTGATCCATCACTTCAAGCTCTACACGGAAGGCTATCACGTGCCGCCGGGCGCGACCTACACGGCGGTGGAAAGTCCCAAGGGTGAGTTCGGCGTCTATCTGGTGGCGGACGGTACAAACCGGCCTTATCGCTGCAAAATTCGCTCGACCGGCTTTGCCTTTCTGCAGGCCGTGGATGTGATGGCAAGGCGGCACATGCTGGCGGACGTCTGCGCGATCATCGGATCGCTGGATGTCGTGTTCGGCGAGATCGACAGGTAGACCATGGCATCCACGAATGGAGCGGCGTTCGAGCAGCCGGAGAGCTTCGCCTTCGACGCAGAGAGTGAGGCGGAGATCGCGAAGCTGGTCACCAGGTATCCGGAAGGCAGGCAGGCTAGCGCCGTCATTCCCGTGCTGTATGTCGCGCAGCGGCAGATGAAGCGGCAGACCGGCAGCGCGTGGGTGCCCTTGAAGGCGATGGATGCGGTGGCGCGCCGGCTGGATATGCCGCCGATCCGCGTCTACGAGGTCGCGACGTTCTACTTCATGTTCAACATGCACCCGATCGGGCGATTTCATCTGCAGGTCTGCACCACCACACCGTGCTGGCTGCGCGGCTCCGATACGATCACCGAAGCCTGCCGAGCGGCGACGGGGATCAACGGGTGGGGGGAGACGAGCGAGGACGGGGTTTTCACCATGAGTGAGGTGGAGTGCCTTGGCGCTTGCGTGAACGCCCCTATCCTGCAGGTGGACGACGATTTCTACGAAGACATGGATGCGGAGAAGGTAGCGCAGTTGCTGGCGGCGTTGCGGCGGGGTGAGCGTCCGGCGCCGGGATCGATGGCCGGGCGCCAGACATCCGCGCCGGAAGGCGGGCCGACGACCTTGACCACGCTGCATTTCGCACCGGAGGCCTGAACGCGATGCTGCAGGACAAGGATCGCATCTTCACCAACCTCTACGGCCTGCATGATCCGTTCCTGAAGGGTGCGCGGGCGCGCGGCGACTGGGACAACACGGCAGCCATCCTGGCACGCGGCCGGGATGCGATCGTCGATGAGATGAAAGCGTCTGGTCTGCGCGGGCGCGGCGGCGCCGGATTTCCGACCGGCCTCAAATGGTCGTTCATGCCGAAGCAGACGGACCGGCCCTGCTATCTGGTGGTGAACGCCGATGAGTCGGAGCCGGGCACCTGCAAGGACCGCGACATCATCCGTCACGATCCCCACAAGCTTGTGGAAGGCTGCCTGGTCGCCGGTTTCGCGATGGGTGCCTGCGCGGCGTACATCTATATCCGTGGCGAGTTCTACAACGAATCGCGCGTGTTGCAGGCGGCGATCGATGAGGCCTACGCCGCCGGTCTGATCGGGCGGAATGCCGTCGGCTCGGGCTACGATTTCGACGTATTTTTGCATCGCGGGGCCGGTGCCTATATCTGCGGCGAGGAAACCGCGCTGCTGGAGAGCCTGGAAGGCAAG
>DATNEJ010000395.1:0-2943 GCA_035606775.1 Acetobacteraceae bacterium
GCCGCTGCTCGACGCCGTCATCGATTATCTGCCGAGCCCGATCGACGTGCCCGGCATCGCCGTCGCGCTGGACGAAGGCGTGGATGAGACGCTGCATCCGGATCGCCGCCGTATCAAAGCCGATCCGAAGGCGCCGTTCGCCGGTCTGGCGTTCAAGATCATCAACGACAAGTACGGCACGCTGACCTTCGTGCGGGTCTACGCCGGCACGCTGAAGTCGGGCGATACGGTGATGAACACCACCAAGGGCCACCGCGAGCGGATCGGCCGGATGTTCCAGATGCACGCCGACAAGCGTGCGGAAATCAAGGAAGTCGAGGCCGGCGACATCGCCGCCTTTGTCGGCCTGAAGGACACCGCGACCGGCGACACACTGGCGTCGAACGATGATCCGGTCGTGCTGGAGCGCATGGCTTTTCCGGTGCCGGTGATCGACTATCTGCCGTCCCCGGTTGACGTGCCCGGCATCGCCGTGGCGCTGGATGAAGATCAGGACGAGGCGGACCATCCGGACCGCCGGCGGATCAAGGCCGATCCGAAAGCGCCGTTCGCCGGCCTGGCGTTCAAGATCATCAACGACAAATACGGCACCCTGACCTTCGTGCGGGTCTATGCCGGCACGCTGAAGTCCGGTGACATGGTGATGAACACCACCAAGGGCCATCGCGAGCGCATCGGGCGGATGTTCCAGATGCACGCCGACAAGCGCGCGGAGATCAAGGAGGTGGAAGCCGGCGACATCGCCGCCTTCGTCGGCCTGAAGGACACCGCGACGGGCGACACGCTGGCGTCGAACGACGATCCGGTCGTGCTGGAGCGCATGGCTTTTCCGGTGCCGGTGATCGACATCTCGGTCGAACCACGCACCAAGGAAGCCGTGGAGAAGATGACGCTCGGCCTGCAGAAGTTGGCCGGAGAGGACCCGTCGCTGCGCCTGCGCACCGACCAGGAAACCGGTCAGACCATCCTTTCAGGGATGGGCGAACTGCACCTGGAGATCATCATCGATCGGCTGCGCCGCGAATACGGCGTCGATTGCAATA
Organism: Acetobacteraceae bacterium; assembly: GCA_035606775.1. GTDB lineage: Bacteria > Pseudomonadota > Alphaproteobacteria > Acetobacterales > Acetobacteraceae > Rhodopila. The sequence goes on from DATNEJ010000395.1 coordinate 1,044, forward strand.
TCGGCGCGCCGCAGGTGGCGTATCGCGAAACGATCTCCAAGCCGTACACAGAGACCTATACCCACAAGAAACAGTCGGGCGGGTCCGGCCAGTATGCGGAGGTGAAGATCATCTTCGAGCCGCAGGAACGCAACGCCGGCGTGGTGTTCGAGAACAAGGTCGTCGGCGGGTCGGTGCCGAAGGAATACATCCCGGCGGTCGAGAAGGGGATCAAGGTCCAGGCCGATACCGGGGTGCTCGCCGGGTTCCCGACCGTGGATTTCAAATACACCCTGGTGGACGGCAAGTACCACGACGTGGACTCGTCGGCACTGGCGTTCGAGATCGCGGCCAAGGCCTGTTTCCGGGAAGGCATGAAGCATGCCGGCCCGATCATCCTGGAGCCGATCATGGACGTGGAAGTGACCACGCCGCAGGATCACGTGGGCGACGTGGTGGGCGATCTGAACCGCCGCCGCGGGCAGATCCAGAACCAGGAAAGCTCGGGCTCCACGGTGATCGTCCGGGCGTTGGTGCCATTGAAGGAGATGTTCGGCTATATCTCCCACCTGCGCAGCATGACGAAGGGACGCGCATCGTTTACCATGCAGTTCCATCACTACGACCCCGTGCCGCGCAACATCGCGGACGAGATCATGGCCAAGAGCGCCTGAGGGCCGCCATGCGATGAGCAGTTCCCGTCTGCACTGGACGCGAGGACGGCAGGAGGAAGGTGCCGGGGCGCCGCCCCGGACCCTGGAATGGATCGGATTGGATGACGCGGGCAAGCCCATTGCCCGCGTTGTTCGTATCCAGGGGCCGGTAGCGGCCGGGCGGCGATCCTTTCGCGCCGTCGCGCGTGATGCCGAGGCCAAGGTGGTGGAGCTGCGGCCGGAGGCCCCGCCCGACGGCGAGGACTGGCTGGCCTGTGTCGGCGGCAAGGTCGTCGGGCGCGCGGCCGTCCCGCTCAAGGCCGTGCGCGCGGTCGAGACCGTGCTGGGCGACGGCGGCGACGGCCTGTTTCCGGGATCGGGGCCACGCGCCTGACGCGGCTTGGGTCGCGGCGGGTTAAGCGAAAATTCATGTTCCGGGCGTAACTGAACACCCTTGCCGGCCTACCATCAGGGAATGAACCCGGGCCGCGGTTCAGGAACGCCGATGGTTCTCAACAAGCTCAAGGTTCGGACCCGCATCTATGCGGGTTTCGCGCTGATCATCGCCATTGGTCTCGGTGTCGCGGGATTCGGCGTCTTTCAGCTCTCGAACATCGATACGCAGGTTCGGGCGATGGACGTCTCGGCCAACACCCTGTCGCGTATGCTGGAAACGTCCTGGAACCTGGAGGCGATGCGCCGTGGAGAGACGCGCTACCGGATGGACGCGGACAAGGCGGCGCTGGCCGAGGTGAAGGACCATGCCGGCCGGGTACGCACGCTGCTATCCGATGGTGCGGCGGCAACCCATTTGGAGGAACGGCGCCACGTCTATGAGGGCCTTCTGAAGGCATTACATGAACATGACGAGACGATCGAGCGGTTTGCGCAAGCCGACAAGACGGCGTCGGCTGTGCGGGCGACCCTGTTCGCCGGCGGGGAGCGGCTGACCGAAGCGACGAAGAAGCTCCGCGATGCCGCCAGTACGTCGAGCGGCGCGGAGACGATCGCGGCGGATGAACTCGATGGCGCGATTCTTCTGGTTCGGATCGCAAGCTGGCAGTACCTGGCCACATGGGACCAGAACGGGCAGGCGGCATTCAAGGCCAGCGTCGAAAAGGCCAAGTCCGCCCTGCAACAATTCGAGCAGGCCGCAAGTCCCACCGCGCAGGCGCTGGTCGCGCCAATCCGGGAGTCGCTGACATTCTATGCGGCGACGTTCGACGCCTACGTGGAGGCCAGGCGCAAGACCGTCGAGATTTCCGACA
>DATNEJ010000396.1:0-10628 GCA_035606775.1 Acetobacteraceae bacterium
CCGCTCACCCTCGGGCTTTACGGCCCTGGGCCTGCGCAAAGCCGGACCGGGCGAGGCAGGCAACACCATCAACGGTGTGCTCTATCCCGTTGCCGGCGACGACATGTCGAAGTTCGACGAGCGCGAAGTGGGCTATGCGCGTGTCGAGGTGAAGCTGACGGACATAGAGGCGCTGGGCTGGCAGCGCCTGCCGGAGAGCGGTCATGTGTGGGTGTACGTGCCGGCACTGGCAGGGAACGCCCCCGGCGAAGGGCTGCCCGAGCCCGATCCCGAGTTTCCGCTGTTGCAATCCTATATCGACGTGGTGGTCGAGGGTGGCCTGGAATACGGCACCGACTACGCGCGCGAGATACTGGAGACGACCGACGGCTGGAGCCGCTACTGGCTGAATGACCGCGAACTGGGGCGGCGCCCTTGGGTGCATGATCCGAAGGCGGCCGCGGTCGACCGGCTGCTGATGAGCGTCACCGCGACGTCCAGCGCGGTCGCCGAGCGTCGGTTTCCCGGGGCGTTCGCGATGCGGTGGCTGACGGTGCCGGCGAAATAGGAATTGCGGCCCGATGGCAGGGGGGATTGCGAGAGGCGTCGCCGGAGCGCCGGGCTGAGCGTCAATGTTTTCGACGAGCGCAATCGAACCTCAAGTCACTGCCACGGACGCATCACGGGTACATGCGGAACTGCGATCGCTCGTAATCATGCGCCCAAGAGTTCCATCGTTGGAGGCTCGCTGAGGACCGGACGGAGTAACTCCGCGCGGATGGTTGATGTTTCCGCCGAGAGATCTACCGTCATGAACCGAATGCGGTGGCCCTGCATAACCACTGTCTCGTCAAGGCTCCTTCCAATCGAGGGGTGTAGAAGCAGCCCCTCCGCCCTATCTGCCGAAATGTCTCCACGGCCCACCTGTGATCGGAGATAGGCGTAGATTTGGTAAAGGTAGCCGCTGCGAAGGCTTTCTTCGCGATACCAGCCGCTCGTTAGGATCGAATTGAATTTGGTGTCGATGACGATCCTCCGCCCGGTCCCTGGGTGGTCGAGCACAATGTCTGTCCTCATGCTCGGCAGGATGAGATCGATTCCTGCTGTGCAATTTTCAATCGGCCATGCCAGTTTTTGCCCCGCGCTTACGTTCCACCCGAACGGCGATAGAACGACACTGTAGAATCCCCCGATCGCACGCTCAAACAGCTTTCGGACCCAATGTTCCTCGCGATCAAGCAGTGGAAGACTGCGGTTGCCGGCCACTTCGCTTGGCAGGGCGATGTCGTATGCCAGCTTGGCCGCCTCTACCATGTATCGGTCGCCTGCATCATGACGGCCAAACCGGTCCGCGCTAATTATTCGCGGTGTCGGCGGTACCCCTGAAATCCCCATTGCCTTCATATCGCTCGCTAATCTCCGGCAGCGATGAACGAGGTCCGGGCTTCGGACAAGGCGCGATATCAGTTCTAGCGCCGACCGCACAAAACGGTTCCGGGGCGTGTCGATCGTGAGTGCCTCGAACGTGCACGCGACGCGGCCGCGAGCGAGCAGCTGGCGCCGTTCGGTTGTCAGGACATCGATCCTGCCGCGAACCCGATTCAGTATAGCATGTTTCGTTTGATAACCGAGGCTAAGAAGTCGGCGCTGGCGTTCCTCGACGGCGTGAGCGAGTATCTCAGCAATCAAGTCCGGAAGATCGTCTGGCGCATCCTCTGCGTCACCACTGCCGGCGCCTCTCAATCGGAATAGCTCGGACGCATAGAGCATCAGCAGCCAGAGATTTCGAACTGGTATACGCCCAATGTAACCACAGCCTGATTCGCCCGTAGGCGCGATTTCGGCCTGAGGGACTTCTATCACCATCCCTCGATCAGCTTCTTGAGTGCGGCTTCCGCCGTATTTGATGCGCCGGCCCAGTATTCGTCCAACAGCGGGCCAATTTCCGTCTTCGCGACCTGGAGAAACCAATCCCGCGTCGATCCCGGTTCCAGTCGGTGAATTGGGGTCACGTAGCTGTGGCCGATACAGAATTGATTGCCGAGACCTTGGCGGATCCTTTCATTAAGCGAGATGATTCTCTGCTCGATGTCGTCCACAAGCCTGGCATCAACCCCGCATTGCTTGACGACCCATGTTCGCCATGCATCACCGAGCTTTGGTTCAAGCGTTACAAATGCGAACCGTCTGCGCAGCGCGAGATCAACAAGTGCCAGGGAGCGATCAGCGATATTCATTGTCCCGATCACATACAGGTTCTCAGGGACGTGAACCGGCCGCTTCTTCCCATCAGCGTCGGGGTAACACAGCTCGAGGGCTTCATTGGGCGTCCGCTTCCCGGCTTCCAAAAGCGTCAGTAGTTCGCCGAATATCTGCGCTGGGTTGCCACGGTTTATCTCCTCGATGACCACAACGAATTTCGAGGTAGGACTCTTGGATGCGGCACGGATCGCCTCCATGAAGATTCCATCGACAAGGGCAAGCTTCCCATCGCCGGTGGGGCGCCATCCCCTGACAAAATCCTCATAAGAAAGGTTTGGATGAAACTGCACTGCGCGGACCTTACTATCGTCCTTCTCGCCGATCAGAGCGAACGCGAGTCGTTTGGCAAGCCACGTCTTTCCGGTTCCCGGAGGCCCCTGGAGGATCAGATTTTTCTTCATCCTCAGCCGATCGAGCAGGCGAGTGATTTCGTCCAATGGCAGGAAACACCCATCCGTTTGGACGTTGGTGATCGAGTAGGACTCAAGTGGAGGGAGAGGCTGGACAGTCTCTGAGGGTTGGGCGTTATCCGCATCAAGATCGCTCGGTAGCGCATTATCGTCTTCTGTTACCGGTGGAGTGTCGGCATCCTTGTATCGCCAGGCCGCTAGCGATAGGTCCGGAAAGCTGTGTACGGGGTAGCTGTCCTCGGTGAAGCGAGCCTTGAGATCGTCGAGAAGCTTGAGATAGCCCTCAGCATCGCAGGGACGCCCTTGCTTGTTGCCACTCGGGATCTGAACGCTCAGGTGTTTGCCTATGTAGTGGCGCGACTGGCTGTCCAGCGTGGGAAAATCCCAAGGGTGGGCCCAGAAAAGGCCGGTGGACAGGTTCCATGCAACTCCCCAAACGCCGGTTGCTGCGTCGTATGCCTGCACAAATTCTGTGCGATGCTCCGGCAAATCGGAGCCGACGAACTGGGCGGCTGCTGAAAAGATTCTCCACAACGCATCTATGTCGCCGTCTTCTCGTTTCGTGGCGTAGCTGAAGAACCAGGATCGCTGGTTGTTAAGCATAGGAACGCCGTCAAACGAATCGGGAACAGGAACTTCTACACCAAGTAGTTTGGCGAGTTCTGCAGCAACCGCCCGCCGGTTGTTATCGGTCATCGACCGGTTGAATGTACCCAGGGCAGTAAACGGGCAGATGTCTTTCAGCGGCCCGGAGGTGTCGTCAGCGAATTTGTCCTGGAGATACGATAACCCGCTTACTCTCGTGGCAATCCGATGAATGCCTTCAATTAATGGTCTTCTGTCGTCACGGTAGTTTAGTAATCTTTCTGCGGCGGCCTCGTAGAATTTAGTCCAGCCAAAGGACTGTTTCTGTGTGCCAGAACCAAATCTCTCCCGCCAATCAGGTGCATTGCGAAACCGCTCGATATCCTGCCGCTTATCCTCAAATGTGAATGCCAGCAACCCATCGCGCATCCACTCACCAGGGGTGATCCGCCAGATAGCGTGGCGTTGAGTGAAGAAGTACCATTCGCGGGGTGGGTTCTCCGCCTTCCAGTCGACCCTCACGCGCTTTCCGTCGTTTAAGTTTTGAGTGATTGTGCCAGTGGCTTTGATAGCCATTACGGAGACGGCATTGCCGCGGCCGTCGAAGGACATACCATGCTTGCGGGTATACGACGACTTTATTGCGATCCGATCACCAGGCTGCATGGAGCGAACCAGGTCAAAATGCTTGTCATCGTAGACATTTTCCCAGATGCCCTCGCTCAAAAAGCGGGGCGTCTGATCTTGAGTCCTGTCGTATGTCGCGCCGACGAACCAGTACGACTGTGGAGCGGATTCGATATTCGGCATTCGCCTTACACTCTGATCGTGTCCGAAGGGTCACTCCGTCGGTTATCCGGAGCGTTATATGGATAGGTAAGCAGCGAGACAGCATATCCGCCGACGATCAGGTATCTGACATCTTCAGCGTTTAAGATGGACAAGAGTTCTTTGAAGTCGCGGTGCATGCGTTGCTCCCTTCTTGAGAGCGTATGCCTCCGCTGAGATTTCTGCCACGGCTTCCATGCGTTCATACGCCGGCCGCTGCCGCCAGTACTGGTATTCCTCGACCTTCATCGCCTCAACGCTGGAAAAGCGACTGATCGGGAAGCGGGCTGTTTGGTCGTTCATGGTCGCGATTATAGCTTGATGTGCATGCAGGGGACAGAGAGGAAGGGTATTACGCCCGCTGCAGCCCTTCCGCCTCGCCACCCTTCCCATCCCCCCATCATCCCGCTATCGGTACCCACCAAAGCGCCGCGGACACGCTGATCCGTCCCGCGTGGTCCAGCCGGAAGGCCGTGGGCGCAAGGCATGGAGGAAACCGGCCCATGACGCTCGCGCATCGCCTCGCTGACAACATCCACGCGCTGCGGTTCGAAGACATCTCCCAGGCCGCGCTGGACTGGATCGGCAGCGCCTTCGCCGACACGGTAGGCTGCACCCTCGCCGGCATGCCGGAAGACGGCCCCCGCATCCTGCAAGCCGTCCCCGGCGTCGCCGACGCGCCAGGCCCCAGCCTGATTTACGCCAGCAACCGCCGCACCTCGGCGCTCGACGCCACCCTGGTCAACGGCACCGCCTCCCACGCGCTGGACTACGACGACGTGGCCGGCGCCATGGGCGGGCACCCCTCTGCCATGCTGGTGCCCCCGCTCATCGCGCTGGGGGAGCAACTGGGCAGCAGCGGCCGCGACCTCGCGCTGGCCTACGCCGTCGGCTACGAAACCGAGTGCCGTATCGCCCGCGGCGTGCATTTCCACCATTACGACAAGGGCTGGCACCCCACCGCCACCCTGGGCGTATTCGCCACCGTCGCCGGCGCCGCCCGCCTCCTGGGCATGACCCGCGATCAGACCGCCATCGCGCTCGGCCTTGCGGCGTCGCTGGCCGCCGGGCTGAAGGCCAATTTCGGCACCATGACCAAGCCCCTGCATGTCGGCCACGCCACCCGCAGCGGCCTGTTCGCCGCGTTCATGGCGCAGGGCGGCTTCACCGCCAACCCGGGCGCGTTCGAGCACAAGCAGGGTTTCCTTGACGTGTTCAACGGCCCCGGCACCTACAACACGGACAAGATGCTCACCGGCTGGTACGCGCCGCTGGAATGCGAAGGTTCGGCCGATCCTGGCCTCAAGCCCTATCCGTGCTGCGGCAGCACCCACGCCTCCATCGGCCGCATGATCGAACTGGCGCAGACCCACAACCTGACCCCGGACCGGATCGAAAGCATCGAGGTGATGCCGCACCGTCGGCGCCTGCCGCACACCAACAACCCGGACCCGCGCAGCCCGCTGGCGGCGAAATTCAGCGTCCAGTACTGCGTCGCCCGCGCCCTGACTGACCAGGCGGTGCGGCTGGAGCATTTTGAGGGCGAGGCGCATCTCGATCCGGCGGTCCGCGCCCTGCTGACGCGCATCACCGCCCGCCCGCATCCGGACATGGCGGATGATTCGCCGCTGCAATGGGGTGCGGAGGTGGTCGTCCTGACCCGCGATGGGCAGCGCCTCGCCTCCCGTGTCGATGACTACCCGAGTCGCGGGCCGGCCGGCCGGCCGATGACCCGGACGGAGCTTTGGACGAAATTCACCGACTGCGCCGAACGCGCGCTGCCCCGGGCGCAGATCGCCCCGCTGTTCGACACGCTGCTGGGAATCGCCACGGTGCCGGCCGTAGCGGACGTAACGCGCCTGCTGGAAGCCCCGCCGTCGCGCTCGCGGGCGGCCTGATGCCGGTTGGCATCGTGCGCCGGGTTGGCGGGCGGCGGCGCGCCAAACCAAGCCTCATGCCAACGGTCATTCTTCATGACCGTTGGCATGAGCACGGGTCAGCGAGGCGGAAACCACTGGACGCGGACGGATGGCCGCCCAATCTTCACGCAGAAGGCGCGCGTGATGGTTGACACGGCGCCGCCAATTGCTGCCAGACTGACCCGAGATCAGGAGACCGACCCGCGCTGCCGCGCTTGACCGTTCCCTCGTTGCCGATGATGTGTGCCCGTCTCCGCGCCGGGATGGACCGGCCGGGCATGACGGAGCGCCATGGATGACCGGTTCGGAGCCTGCACAACAAGCCAAGCCCAGCCGCAAGCGCCTGCACGTGATCACCTGGGGCTGCCAGATGAACGTGTATGACAGCCTGCGCATGGCGGACGTGCTGGCGCCCCTGGGCTATGCCCCGGCAGAGCAGCCGAACGGCGCCGACATGGTAATCCTGAACACCTGCCATATCCGCGACAAGGCGGCGGAAAAGGTGTTCTCCGAACTCGGCCGCCTGCGCCGGCTGAAGGAAGCCACCGGGGGGCGCATGGTCCTGGCGGTTGCCGGCTGCGTCGCCCAGGCGGAAGGCGCCGAAATCCTCGCCCGTGCGCCCTACGTGGACATCGTGCTGGGTCCGCAGACCTATCACCGCCTGCCGGAAATGGTCGCCCGGGCGTCCCGCGCCGCCGGCCCCGGTCAATGTTCAGCGGTGATCGAGACCGACTTCCCGCCCGAGGACAAGTTCGACTTTCTGCCCGAAGCCGCCGCCCCGCAGGGGGTAACCGCGTTCCTGACGGTGCAGGAAGGCTGCGACAAGTTCTGCAGCTTCTGCGTGGTGCCCTACACCCGCGGCGCGGAACAAAGCCGCCCTGCCGCCGCCGTCATCGCCGAAGCCCGCCGCCTCCTCGCCCAAAACGCCCGCGAAATCACCCTGCTCGGCCAGAACGTGAACGCCTGGCACGGCGAAGCGCCGGACGGCACCACCTGGGACCTGGCCCGCCTGCTGCGCGAACTGGCCGACCTGCCGGGCCTGGTTCGGCTGCGCTACGCCACCTCTCATCCGCGCGACATGAATGACGCGCTGATCGAGGCACACCGGGACCTGCCCAACCTGATGCCGTTCCTGCACCTGCCCGTGCAGTCCGGCTCCAACCGGATCCTGGCGGCCATGAACCGCAAGCACCGGGCCGCGGACTATCTGCGGCTGGTCGAAAAGCTGCGCGCCGCCCGCCCGGACCTCGCTCTTTCCTCGGATTTCATCGTCGGCCATCCCGGCGAGACCGAGGCGGACTTCGAAGCCACAATGGCGCTGGTGCGGGACGTCGGCTTCGCGCAGGCCTACAGCTTCAAATACTCGCCCCGGCCCGGCACACCCGCCGCCGGCGCGCCGGCGCAGGTGCCGGAGGCGGAAAAGGACCGCCGGCTTCAGGCGCTACAAGCGCTGCTGCGCGACCAGCAGGGCCGGTTCGCCGCCGGTTGTGTCGGCCTGACCCTACCCGTGCTGTTCACCGGCCCGGGCCGCCATCCCGGCCAGGTCGTCGGACGCTCGCCCTTCCTTCAGCCCGTCCATGTCTCCGGACCATCCGGCCTGATCGGGGAGGAAGTGCCGGTGCGCATCGCCGCCGCCCATCCGAACTCACTCGCGGGAACCCTCAGCCAGGAGCGACTCAGCGCTTGACCCACCTCGCCGCCCCCGTCTCACCAACCCCGTCCGCCGTGAGTTCGGCCGGCGGCAAGGCCGTGACCGTCCAGTTCAACGACAACACGCTGCTGCCGCTGCTGCTGGGCGATCATGACCGCCATCTGGTCCGCATCGAGCAGGCGCTCCGCGTGCGCGTGTCCTGCCGCGGCAACCGGGTGGCGATCGCCGGGGATGCGTCGCGCGTGGATGCGGCGCAGGGCGTGCTGCAAGGGCTGTGGCACCTGTTGGAACGCGGTGAAAGCGTGGGTCGGCCCGAGGTAGAGGCGGCGATCCGCCTCGCCGAGGTGGACACGGACCCGCGGCTGCCGCTGTCCGACATGCCGGCGATTCGCACCCGCCGCGGCGCGGTGGCGGCGCGCAGCCCCGGCCAGGTGGCCTACATGGAGGCACTGGCCTCGCAGGAGATGGTGTTCGGCGTGGGGCCGGCCGGCACCGGCAAGACCTACCTGGCGGTCGCGCAGGCCGTGGCGATGTTGCAGGCCGGCAAGGTGGACCGCATCGTGCTGTCGCGCCCGGCGGTGGAGGCGGGCGAGCGGCTGGGCTTCCTGCCCGGCGACATGAAGGACAAGGTCGATCCCTACCTTCGTCCGCTCTATGATGCCCTGCACGACATGATGTCGGCCGATCAGGTGATCAGACGCATGACCAGCGGGGAGATCGAGGTCGCGCCGCTGGCATTCATGCGCGGGCGGACCCTGGCCCACTGCTACGCCATCCTGGATGAGGCGCAGAATACCACCGCCGTGCAGATGAAGATGTTCCTGACCCGGATGGGTGAGGGGACGCGCATGGTCGTCACCGGCGACCTGACCCAGGTGGACCTGCCGCAAGGGGTCCGCTCCGGCCTGCGCGACGCACTGGAGACGGTAGAAGGCGTGCAGGGCATCAGCGTGGTGCGCTTCGACAATCGTGACGTGGTCCGCCATCCCCTGGTGGCGCGCATCGTCGCGGCCTATGACCAGCGGGCGGTTGCGGAGGCCGAGGTTCGGCGCGCCGCGCACCGGCCGCATGAGCAGAGCGATGGAACCGGGAAGTAGACGCCCCGCGCAAGCGGGGATCCAAGCGGCGGCCGACATCATAATCGCGGAGCCGGCCTGGCGTCGGCTGGTGCCGCGGGTCGAGACGGTTGCGGCGCGTGCGGCTCGCGAAGCCGGTGTGCGGGGGACCATCGTGCTGGCGGCCGATCGGCTGGTGCAGCGCCTGAATGCGCGGCATCGCGGCCGGAACAAGCCCACCAATGTGCTGACCTACGAACATCCCGCGCCAGAGGTGATCCTCGCGCTGGGCGTCGTCGCCCGGGAAGCCGCCGCCCAGGCGCGCCGCCCGGCGCATCATCTGGCGCACCTGATCGTGCATGGCGCGCTGCATTTGCGCGGGCTGGACCACCACCATCCCGGCGATGCGCGTCGGATGGAAATGGCCGAGACCCGTATCCTGCACCGCCTGCGCGTACCGAACCCGTGGAAACGCGCATGAACGGCACGCGTCCCAACCTGCTCGGCCGGCTCAAGGGCCTGCTGCGCCTCCGTCAGACGGAGCACAGCCTGCGCGACTCGATCGCCGAACTCGTGCAGGAGGCGGCTGACGCACAGCCGGCGCCGGGCAAACTGCCGGAGCTTGACCGGCATGAGCGGCTGCTGATCGCCAACGTGCTGCGGCTGCGCGAGACGACCGCCGACGACGTGATGATCCCGCGCGCCGACATCGTCGCCATGCGGGTTGACGTGACCCTGGCGCAGGCGCTGGAGCAGATCCGCAGCGACGGCCATTCCCGCCTGCCGGTGTATCGGGAGCAGCTCGATGACGTGGTGGGGATGATCCATGTCAAGGACGTGTTCGCCTATGTCGGCCGCCCGGAGGCATTCTCCCTGGAAGCGATTCTGCGCCGCCCGCTGATGGTGGCGCCGCAGATGCCGGTGCTGGACCTGCTGTTGCAGATGCGCCAGCAGCGCATGCACCTGGCGCTGGTGGTGGACGAATACGGCGGCATCGACGGGCTGGTGACGATCGAGGACCTGGTGGAGACCATCACCGGTGACATCGCGGATGAGCACGACGATGTGGAGGCGCCGATGGTGACCGAGCGGGCGGACGGCACGCTCGACCTCAACGCGCGGCTCTCCGTCGAGGATTTCGAGAAACGTGTCGGCCCCGTGCTGAGCGAGGATGAGCGCGACGCCGATATCGAGACAGTCGGCGGGCTGGTGTTCACCTTGGCCGGCCGCGTGCCGGCCAAGGGCGAGGTGATCAGTCATCCGTCGGGGATCGAATTCCGGGTGCTCGATTCCGATCCGCGGCGCATTCGCCGCCTGCGTGCAAGGCGCGTGACGGCGGCGGCTGCCTGACGCGCTGCCTTCGGGCGGGACCCGAAGGCAGCAACCCGTATCAGGCCGGTTCGAGTTCAGGCCGGTTCGAGGGCCTTGCGGGCCTGGAGCTCCTGCTCGGCGGCGTCTCGGCGGGTGTCGAACTTCGCCAGCCGGCGGTGCGGGTTGGGGTGGATTACATTGGCCGCTTCGCCCGGGAGTTTCTGTGCCCCCGCCCAGCCATGGGCGGCGATGTCGAAGATGACGCCGGACAGATCGGTGTGCTTGATCTCATACCCGTCGGGGTTGTTGGGATCGCCCATGATCCACTTGGCACCCGCGGCACGCACCTGCTTGCCGGCGGCGATCACGTCATCCACCCAGAAGCCGATATGGTGCAGGCCGACGAAGTCTTTGCCGGTGCCCTGGGCGGCTTCGTCGGACTTGAAGTGCAGGAGCGCGAGGTTGACGACGCCGTCGGTGAGGAACACGCCCTCGGCAAGCTCGCCATCGATCTCGGCGACTTCCTCCAGGCCGAGAGCGTCCTTGTAGAAGGCGGCGGTTTCCCAGGGGTTGGCGACACTCATGGCGACGTGGCGGATGCGGCCCTTGGTCTGCGCGGTCATGGATG
>DATNEJ010000400.1:0-2811 GCA_035606775.1 Acetobacteraceae bacterium
GTCGTCGAACCAGCCGTCGCCCAGCGCGTACATGTACCAGGAACATTCATTCAGCGCGGCATCGACGGGGCGCTGGCAACTGATGGTGCCGGCGCGTTGCGGCGAGTTGAAGGACTTCGCCAGGTCGCGGTACTCGACGAAGGTCTTCGGCGGCTGCTTGCCGGCCTTTTCGAACAGGTCCTTGCGATAGAAGAACAGCATGACATTGCTGGTGGACGGCACCGCCCACTGGTGGCCCTGGAAGCTGCGTTCCTTGCGGACGGTCGGGGTGAAGTCGTCGAGGTCAAATTCCTCCTTGTGCTTCGCCCACAGATCGTCGAGCGGCATGATCCAGCCGTTCTTGGCAAAGGTCAGGAAGGTGCTGTCATTGGCATAGACGATGTCGGGCGTGCTGGACTTGGAGGAGAAGGCGATCGTCGCCAGCTCCAGCGCCTTGTCGAACGGCATGAGCTGGGTGTTCACCTCCACACCCGGGATCGCGGTGCGGATTTTCCCGGCAATGTACTCGATGGCCGGGAAGCGATGGCTGATCAACTGCACCGGCGCGGCTGCGCCCGCCTTGCGGATGAACGGCATCGCCAGGCCGGTGGCGGCACCGGCCATCAGAAGACGCCGGCGGACCTGTAGTGGCATTCGCTTCCTCCTTGGTGGGTCATGACCCGGGTTCCGGGCCTTCGTGGCCCGTGTTGGGCGGGAGTATAGACGAGGTGGGGTAGCGGCGGGAAATCCGGTTCGGCGCGGCGGTGTTCTGCGGCTTGGGTGGGCGGTTGGCGTCAGAGGTGGAGTTCGCTGTCGGAGAGCCGCGCGATGGCGGGGGTCGTTCTCACTCAATGCCGCGACGAGGACCAAGATGGAAGGTCAGTAGCGTGCTTCGTTACGCATGCGGCGGATGAATTTGCGCGCCGGTTCGTTCTGCATCGGCATAGCCTCGACGATCGCGCGTACTGCCGCAACATCAATGGGTTTGCGAACTGCCTCGGCGGAGATGAGCTGCGCGACCGTCTTGCCACGGCGGGTGATCCGAACGATCTCGCCACTGGCGGCGCGCACCACCAGTTTGCTCAGGTGTGCCTTGGCCTCTGTGATGTTCACATTGCCCATGTTGGTTTCCGGACCATCTGGTTACACATCATCACACAGCTATGCCATCACCCGGTGTCCAAAACACCTCCACGACGAGATAAGGTCTCAGGCGCTCGACGGTGTCGCGCCCGTCAGGCTGTGTGTCGATCCAGGCCAGCGTCTTCGCGACCAGTTGGTCATGTACCTCGCGAGGCAGATCCCAGAACTCCGCGAACAGCCCCTCCTGAATGCGCCCGATCGCTTCGCCATAGCTGATCTCCGTTTCCCATCGAAGGTCCGACATATCGATCGGCACCGGCTGACACCCCTGCGACCGCATGAAGGCCGACAGTTCCGCACCGCCGTGCGGATTAAGGCCGGCGTAGCGGTTGCCGAAACCACGCTCATCGGCCTTGCGGGAGAAGAAGCGCCGAACGGCATTGCCGAATGCGCCGCGTTCGTTGATCTGGACGATGCAGCCACCGGGTCGCACGACGCGGATAAGCTCGCGGCATCCCTGCTGCCAGTCCTCGACATGCTGGAACAACTTGGACACGACGGCGGCATCGAAGCTGCCGTCCTCCGCCGGAATATCGCGTACATCGCCGACGGTGTAGCGCGCCCGCCAGTCCGGACGGACCTTTGCTTGCGCAACGCTTGTCATCGCCGTGGCGATGTCGATGCCTCGAACGTCGTAGCCGCGCGCCGCCAGGGGCAGGGAAACCTGTCCGGTGCCGCAGCCGGCATCCAGAATTCGTCCGCCGGGAGGGAAAAGCCCCTGCGAGATCAGACGATCATAGCAGGCGGCAAGCATGCCTTCCGGCAGGTCGCGTGTCGCGTCGTAGCGGGACGCGATTTTCGAATAGTTCGCGCTCAGGCCTCGCAGTGCGCTTTGCCCCGTCTCGCCGCTTGAATCCGCACTGCCGGTGGGTTCGCTATCGTCGATCATTGAAAAGCTCCTGTTACAGGAGCCGCAGAGTCAGGGCGGGGGCAGATTCGAAATCCCGGTCAGAAAAACAAAAGCCGCCCCTTTCAGGCGGCTCCAGGTTCCGTGTCGTCTCTGGCGTGGACCCTTATGCCGCCGATACGCTCGGGCGGCACGGAAATCGAAGGCTGGCGCGAGCGGCCCCGCGTGACGGTTCTCTGACCATGGCGGCACGCTTGCGCATAAAGGGGAGGAAGGCAACAGCTTTTGTCCCCTTGTGCCTGGATCTGTTCCGGCTGGACCCGGACCGGCCCAGCGAGGTCTCACCGACAGGGCAATTGCGCGATGCGACCGGCCCCTGTGCCAACCCCGCCCACCCCGTTACACTGACCGTCCCGCGCAGGAGCCTGCATGCACGTCGCCACCTCTCCCGCCTTCAAGGAAAATGCCCGAAAAGCCCTGGCCGATCGCGGCCTGCAGAAAGCCCTCGCGCGCAGCGGGCCCAGCTTCATCGCCCGCCGGGCCGCCGCCGTCGCCGGCCTGCCGGAGTTCGAGCAGCTCCGCGACACCGCCCGCGACATCAAGAATCACACGCTGGCCAACCTGGATTTCTACCTGGAAGCCTATGAGGCCAAGGTGCGCGAATCCGGCGGCATCGTGCACTGGTGCGCCGACGCGGCTCAGGCCCGTGCCGTGGTGCTGGAAATCTGCCGTAAGGCCGGCGCGCGCACCGTCACCAAGGGCAAGTCGATGATCGGCGAGGAAATCGCCATCAACGACCATCTGGAAGAACACGGCATCACCCCGGTCGAAACCGACCTCGG
>DATNEJ010000078.1:0-2040 GCA_035606775.1 Acetobacteraceae bacterium
CTTCGTGACGCTGGCCACCGGCCTACCGGCAAGGCCGGCACCGTGGACCATGCCCGAAGTGATCGAAGCGGTGGCCACGGTCTATGCCGGCATCGAGGTGGCGGAATGCCGGTTCCCATCGGCTGCGCTGCCGCCTTTGCCTGCGATCCTGGCGGATGGCAGCGCCTCCGGCCGTTACGTCTTCGGCGATCCGATCCCGCGCTGGAGGGATGGCCTTGCCGCCGTGCCGGTGACGCTGGAGGTGGACGGCCAGGCGCGGCGCCAGGGCACAGGCGCGGAGGTCATGGACGATCCGCTGCGACCGCTGCTCTGGCTGGCGGAAGAGCGGCGCCGTTGGGGCGACGGCTTGCGTGCCGGTGAGACGATCAGCACCGGCTCCATGACCGGTATGCTGCCGATCCGGGCAGGGCAGCGGGTCCGTGCCTTGTTCGGTACCGGAGCCACGGTGGAGATCGTCTTCGACTGATGTAGGCAAAGCGCATCCGGCTGTCTGATACCAGCGGCCCGGACTCTTGACTCATCGGTTGATTGTCGGGCCGCTGGTATCTCATTGATTTCGCGCGCAGCCGCCACACCAACCCTGCGCGCATACCAGTCAGCCCTGCGGGCTGCTGGTATGACCGGCTTACGCCAACAGCCGGGGCCACCAAATCAGCTTTCAGTCGAAGTGGAGTGGCACTTCAGTTCACAGCGCCTGTGCAGCCTTCAGCACCTCCGCCGCGTGCCCGGTCACGCTGACCTTGCGCCAGATTTTGGCGATCTTTCCGGCCTTGTCGATCAGGAACGTGCTGCGCTCCATCCCCATGTATTTGCGGCCGTACATCGATTTCTCGACCCAGGTGCCGTATTTCTCCGCAACCGCGCGGGTCTCGTCGGAGGCCAGCGGGAAAGCGAGATGGTATTTCTCGGCGAATTTCTCGATCGGCTTCATCTTGTCGGGCGACACCCCGATCACGTCGATGCCGATCTTGCCCAGTTGCGGCAGGGCCTCCTGGAACGCGCAAGCCTCCTTGGTGCAACCGGGCGTGTCCGCCTTCGGATAGAAATACAGAATGTACGGCTTGCCGCGTAGCGAGGCGGAACTGACGGTGCGTCCGCCGCTCGCCGGCATTTCGAATGCTGGTGCCGTATCGCCTTCCTGCAGGCTCATGATCCGCTCTCCCCGATATGGCGCGAAAATATCACGCGTACCTGCGCCGCCAAGTCATCCAGTGCGGCACGCAGCGCCGGAATATCGCCTGCATCAAGCCCAGCCGCCGCGGCAGCGCGCAGCAAGGGGCGGGCGGAGGCGTCGGGAAGCTCTTCCCTTGCGTGCCGCCCGACGGTGACGCGCAGCATGCCCAGCACCGTGCGCCAGAGGTGATCGGCGCGAATCAGCGCCGCCGCATCGTCGGGCGGCAACGCACTGGCATCCGCGAGTTTGCGCAGCGCCACTCGGGTCGTCGGGGACGATGCGGCGCCATCGGCCGAGGCGCGGATGAGTTGCAGCGCCTGGGCAACGAACTCGACGTCGATCTGTCCACCGCTGCGGTGCTTGACGTCCCACGGGCCATCTGCCGGAAGGTCCCGCAGCATGCGCGCCCGCATGGAGACCGCATCGGCCTTGATGCGTTCCGGTGCGCCGGCCGCGGCAATCGCGTCCTTGATTGCGCCTTCGACCTTGGACCGTAGTGCGGCGGGACCGGCGACAACCCGCGCCCTGGTCAGCGCCATGCGCTCCCACGTCCAGGCGCCTTCGGCATGGTAGCGCTGGAAGCTGGCAAGCGAGACCGCGACCGGCCCTTTGTTGCCTGACGGGCGAAGCCGCATGTCGACCGCGTAGAGCGGTCCCTCGACTCCCGGCGCCGTGACGGCCGCGATGAAGGCATGGGCGGCGCGGACAAACCACTGGCTGACCGGAAGGCTGCGCCCGCCGCGGCTGTCGCTGACATCCGCCGGATGGTCGTAGACCAGCATCAGGTCCAGGTCGGAGCCTGCCATCATCTCCCGCCCGCCGCACTTCCCCAGCGCGACCACGGCCATCCCGCCGCCGCGCACACG
>DATNEJ010000471.1:0-7015 GCA_035606775.1 Acetobacteraceae bacterium
GTCGAGACCGAGACCGACCTGCTGGTCGGCAAGCGCGAGGACACGCTGCGCCGGGACGGTAACGGCTGGCTGATCGCGCGGCGGAAGATCATCCTCGACCAGAACGTGCTGATGACGAAGAACCTGACGTTTTTCTTCTGAACGGAGGCGATGATGAACGGGACGCGCGGTTATCAATCCGGCCTCGTCGATCTCGCGACGGGGATGATCAGCCGCGAGATCTTCGTCAACGAGGAGATCTACGCCCAGGAGCAGGAGCGGGTGTTCGCCCGTTCCTGGCTGTTTGTCGGGCATGAGAGCCAGATCCCGAACAACGGCGATTTCGTCACCTCGCGGATGGGCGAGGAATCCGTGATCCTCTGCCGCGACCGTGCCGGCGCGGTGCACGTCTTCCTCAATTCATGCCGCCATCGCGGCATGAAAGTGTGCCGCTACGACAACGGCAACGCGCCGGTCTTCACCTGTCCCTATCACGGCTGGAGCTACGGCACCGACGGCGCGCTGGTCGGCGTGCCGTTCTTCCGCGAGGCGTACCATGCGGAACTCGATAAAACGAAACTGGGCCTGATCGAGGTCGCGCAACTGTGCTGCTACAAGGGCACCATCTGGGCCAACTGGGATCCCGCCGCACCGCCGTTTCTTGAACATCTGGGCGATTTCCGGCGATTCCTCGATCTGATCCTCGACGGCTGGGACGGGCGGGAGGGCCAGGCTGAGCTGCTGGGCGGCGTGCAGAAATGGCTCATTCCGTGCAACTGGAAGTTCCCGGCCGAGAACTTCAGCGGCGACACGTATCACAACATCTCGCACCGCTCGGTCGATCTCGTGGGGGCGGGCCCAAGCGGACGCAGCCGGCGCGATTACGGCGAGCTCAACGTCGCCCGCAAGCTGCACGTCGCCATCCCCGATCGCGGGCACCAGACGATCACCTATGTGCTGCCCAAGGATCATCCGCCGCAGGCCGCGTATCAGAATTCGCCTGAAGTCGCCGAGTATTTCCGCCATTGCGAGGAGGAGCGGCGGAAACGCCCCGGGATCAACAGCCGGATGATGGGCGCGCCGGGCGAGATCTTCCCCAATGTGGCGCTGCTCCCGCGGCAGCCGCGCACGCTCGCGGTATGGCATCCCGTCAGCGCGCACCAGACCGAGGTCTGGCGGTTCTTCTTTGTCGATCGCGACGCGCCGCGGCAGGTCAAGAACTTCCTGCGCGACTATTACATCCGTTACTCCGGGCCCGCGGGCATGACGGAGCAGGACGACATGGAGAACTGGAACTATGCCCATGCAGCCAGCCGCGGCACGATTGCGCGCCGCTATCCCTACACGTACGAGATGGGGATGGGCCACGCGGTCGAGGATTACGAATGGGACGGGCTGCGAATTTCGGGCCGGGTCGTTGATCTGACCAAGGCGCAGGCGAGCGAGGAGCCGATGCGCAACCTCTACCGTCGCTGGGCACAGTTCATGGAAGCCGAGAGCTGGGACGAGCTGATGACGTGGCGACGTGACGCATCACGTGAGGCCCAGGCAGCGCAATGAGCGATCCGGTCAATGTGCGGAACCTCGCCGTGGGCACACGGGTCGTGCTGGGTTCCGGCGCCGAGGCCGAAATTGTCTCCAATCCTCAGGATGGCGTGTGGCTGTTCTGCCGATACCTGGCATCGCCCGACGACCCCGGGATGGTGGGGCAGGAGGACATGGTCTTCGCGCAGGATGTCGTCGAGGTCCGGTCTCCTCGTTGACTTCGTACGCGGCGGCACCTGAGTCCACGCATCACATCAAACCGCGCGCGCCGTAACGCGATCGATGAACGCATCGGCGCTTCCCAGGTAACGCGCCGGGTCGATCAGCCGAGCAATCGCGGCGCCATCGAAGCGGGCGGTCACCGCCGGGTCCCGTGCCAGGGCGTCCGCCAGCGGAATTTTCTCCGCGAGCGCCACGTCGCAGGCGCGCTTGACGATGTGGTGCGCCTCTTCCCGGCCCGTGTGGGGCGCAAGACCCATCATCACGGCTTCCGACACGATCAGGCCATGCGTGATGTCCAGGTTTGCACGCATGCGTTCGGCGTCCACCACCATGCCTTCGGCGATCGCGCGTGTGTGCAGCAGCGCGCCGTGCGTCAGCACGAAGGCCTGTGGCAGCACCAGCGCCTCGGCCTGCCAGGGACCGGTGGCGCGCTCATGGTCCTGCGCCATCGCCCCCAGCATCGCCGGCACCAGCGCCTGCACGGTGCGCGAAGCGGCCAGGATGTATTCCGACGCGATAGGGTTGCGCTTCTGCGGCATGGTGGAAGATTGGCCGCGCCCGGCGACGTACGGCTCCGCGACCTCTCCGACCTCGGTCTGCGCCAGCAGGATGATGTCGGTGGCGATCTTGGCCAGGCTGCCGCAGATCAGCCCCAGCAGTCCGACGGTTTCCGCCAGGGCGTCGCGGCAGACGTGCCAGGGTGCGGCGGACGCCGCGAGGCCGAGTTCGGCGGCCAGCCCTTCCATCACCGCGATCCCCTGGTCCTGCAAGGAGGCGAGGGTGCCCGCGGCGCCGGCGAATTCGACCTGCTCCACCCGGGGGCGGAGCTGCACCAGCCGCTGACGGTGCGCGAGGAACGGCTGCGCCCAGATCGCGCATTTCAATCCGAAGCTGACCGGCAGGGCCTGTTGCAGGTGCGTGCGCCCCGCCATGATGGTGCGCCGGTGGCGGCCGGCCTGCCGCACCAGCGCGGCGACCACGGCGGCGAGCTCCGCATCGATCAGCGTCAGCGCCTCGCGCACCTGCAGGACCGTCGCGGTGTCCATGATGTCCTGCGTGGTGGCGCCCCAGTGGGTCCAGGCGCCGGCCTCGCCTGCTGCCCGGGAAAGCCCGGCGACAAGGCCGACCACCGGATAGCCGACATTGCGCGCGCTGGCGGCCAGTTCCTCGGTGCGCAGGTTCTCGATTTTCGCCGCCGCCGCGATCGCGTCCGCGGCATCGGGGGGGATGATGCCCAGCCGGCCCTGCACCCGCGCCAGCGCCGCCTCCACGTCCAGCATGCGCTGGAAATAGGCACTCTCATCGAACACCGCCCGCATGGCATCACTGCCGTACAGCGTGCCGAGGATCGGGCTGTCCGCCGGATTGATGGGCATTGAGAGGCTCCTGCTGATGTCGCTGGCCGGACCTGTGCCGGTGACGGCGTGTTAAGCCCCAAGAATCGGCATGGGGCAAATCGTGCGTCGTCGTGCCCCCGCATCCGGCGCGATACCGACCGACGGAGACGCAAACTTGGCCAACGAATTCCGCCGACTGGTCTCGCGTCGGGTGGACAGTCGGCGGGCCGCCAGCCGAACACGCATGCCGACAGGCACTCGCCATGACCGAGGGCGCGAAACGTAGATGCACGCCCATGACGCGGATCAACGCCGATGAATCGATGGTACGCAAATCGCCCATGCCAGCCGGGACACATTCGTCTTTTCGTGCTGGCGTTGCGGCCGTGTGGACACCCCCTATCCGCGTGCATCTGTATCATCAGCGTGCATCTGCGTTTTCCCTTTTCTTACTGTCTCACCAGAAACAGCAAAGCGTCTGTGCAAAGCAGTGCCGCTCGCCTCACCCGATATCAACTTCCGAATCCGGTGGATAAATTAGTCCCCCATCCGGCAGCCTTTGTGCTGCCGGCGTGATACGCGCCGGCTCGATATGTCCTGAGCCAAGGATGTGCAGCACCGGCGCGCCGCCCGCGATCAGATAGTCGGCGATGATCCGGCGATGGCAGCGCCACCACACCGCCTCCGCGCACATGATTGCGCAAGTGTGCCGTCGCGCCAGCGACGACAGCGTGGCAAGCCCCTCCCGAAACCCCTCAGTCAGCGCATAATCCGCGTAGTTCCGGAAGCTCGCGTTCTCCCAGAATCCATTCGGCGAGGGGCCCGCGTCCTTCCGCCGATGCCGCAATCCGCCAAGCCGGTCGAGATGGTGATAACCGATGCCGTCCTGTGCCAGCCGATCCGGCAGCGTGTCGGCATTGAACTGCGGATTGGTACGGGAACGCGGCACGGTGCGAACATCCGCGATCAGATCCGCGCCCGCCTCATGCAGCAGGGAAACCAGTTCCTCAACGCTGCGCGTCGAGTGGCCGATCGTGAAATAACGCCCGGTCATCCGCCCCAGGTGTCGTGCGCCGCGAACCCCGGCGGCGCGATCCTCACGAGCAGCTCTTCACCAGCGTCACCGGGACGCGCGCGCGATGCACGACCTCGGTTCCCACCGACCCCAGAACCATGCCGGCCAGGCGACTGAGGCCTCGTGTTCCCATGACGATCTGGTCCACGTGACTCTCCTGCGCGATCCGATCGATCGTCTCGCATATCGGCCCGAACGCCGCTCGGCTCACGAAGCGCACGCCAGCGTCCCGGCATGCCCGGCAGGCGCTGCGCAGCTCCCGCACCGATCGCCGTGTGGCCAGTTCGTGTTCGTCCAAAGGTTCGTCGCTGATATCCGACAGGCCCAGCGTCTGGTGGTTCTGCACGTTCAGCAGAATGACGACCGCGTCCGGCTGACCCTTCACCAGCTTCAAGGCATGGTGCACGGCGTGCAACGCCGCTTCGGAACCGTCCACTGGAACCAAGAGCTTCATGGTTGCTCTTTCAGGCACAGACAGAGTGCCTGCCGCGCCCATCTTAAGGAATCCCGCCGCCGGACGCCATGCCGATACGTTTGTACGTCTCCACGGCCGGACAGAATTCGGTGAGCCGATGTCGCTCATGTCGCGCCTCGCTCCAGCCGTGGGGTCAGCAGCATGCGTCCATACACCACGCTGAACAGGCCAAACGCGGCGATCCAGCACAACGCGGACCAGACCAGCAGTGGCATAAAGGCGGCGCTGACCCAGGCCGCGCCGATGCGGGTCAGCGCGGCGAGTGTGATGAGCATGTAAATCACCACCGTCGACCGGCTTGCCATCAGGGATCGCCCGGTATGGCCCAGTGTCGCGCGCGTCATCACGGCAAGCGTCATTGTGGCGATGGCCCCGGCAGTCAGCGCATGGATCGCAGCCGGAAGCGGGACGGCAGGCACCAGCAGCGACACGCCCAGCAAGGCGACCCCGAGCGCAAGCCACCCATAGCCGACATGCAGAATCAGCAGCAGCGGTTCCGCCGCGGACGCCGCCCCTTGCCAGCGCGCAAGGCGCAAGAAGTTCAAGGCGCCGCCGGCAATGAGCAGGTAACCCAGCGGACCGGCAGCGGGGAAGAATGTCCACGCGATCAGGCCGGCATGCAGCACGCCAAGGGCGGCGCGATCGACCCAGCCGTGGCCCGTTGGAATGCGCAGGGCCAATCGGTTGCCGCGCCCCGCCAGCCAGTTGCGCGTGAAGGCGGGCACGATCCGGCCCCCGATGGCGGAAATCAGGATCAACGGGGCGGCGAGGCCCAGGCGCCAGCCCAGATCCGGCGGCACGGCGATGGAGGCTGCCTCCAGGTGCATCAGTAGGTTCGCGATGCCGAACAGCGCGACCGGCAGCACGATCGGCAGGTTTCGCCAGTTGCGAGCGGCGACGACCTCCCTGGCCACAACGACAAGCAGCGCCGCGGGAAAGGTCATGTCGGCGGCAATGGACCACCATGCGGGCCCCAGGCCGGACAACAGGCAGGCGACCCGGCCGAGCGACCAGAATCCCGCCAATAGCCCCAACGTCCAGCCATGGACCGGCGGCCGCCCGGTCCAGTTGGGGATGGCGGTCAGAAGGAAGCCTGCGACGGTGGCCATCACGAAGCCGAACAGCATTTCGTGGATGTGCCAGGCGATCGGGGTGAACCGGGTCGGCAGGATGAACGCGCCGTTCAGCATGCATACCCACACCGCCAGTGCGATAGCGGACCATGCCCCCGCCGCCAGAAAGAACGGCCGGAACCCGACGCTGAAAAACAATCCGGCACCGGCCCAGGGTACCCTGGGACGCCTGTCGCTCACGTTAAAATACTGGCTGTCCATACACCCGCCACACGGAATGGCCCGATCTTGCCTGCGCGCGCCGGCCCCGGATCGCTTGCGCGACTTCATTCCGGTGCCGCTCGGCTGAATACCTGAAGGCCTGTCTCGGATCCGTCATCGGCAGTCTCCGTCCTGCCACCTTGGTCTCCAGTGATACATATAACCGCAGGTTAATCATAAAGCAACATATAAGATATACCTTTACGGCTACGAGCCCGGCCGGTCTTGTTCAGGCTGCCCGGCCTACACGTCGAGGAACAGCGTCTCCCCGTCACCTTGCAGTTTGATGTCCATCCGCCAGGTCGCGGCGCCCGCCGGGGCAGCGATCAGGGTAGCCCGCCTCACCGGGTCCTCGATGGAGAGCAGCAGGGGATCTGCTTCGTTCATCGGCTCGCCTTTGAAGTAGGCGCGCGTGACCAGCCCCCGCATCAGGCCGCGGGACAGCAGGCAGATGGCGATATGCGGCGCCTGCTGTGCGTTGCCGCGCCCCGGCACCGGCCCGGGCTTGACCGTGATCAGCCGATAGGTCCCGTCCGCGTCGGTGTTCGCGCGTCCGAACCCGGGAAACGTGTCCGAGGCCGGCGGGTCCGATTGCCAGACCTCCACGCAGGCATCGGAGCACGGCTTGCCGTCGCCGTCCCGGACGGTGCCGGTCAGCACGATCTTCTCCCCGGTCGCGCCGAACCGGGTGAGATCCGCCCAGGACTTGTCTTCCAGCAGGTGCCAATAGGGGCCGATGGTCTGGCTTGCGGTGGCGGTCGGCATGCTCTCAGTCCTCCATCGGAGTCGCGGACCGGCCGCGCAGCACCACGTCGAAACGATAACCCAGGGCGAAGTCGGCCTCGGTGAGGTCCATGTCGAAACCGGCGATCAGCCGGTTGCGCGCATCCTTGTCCGGCACCCCGTTGAAGATCGGATCGAACGCCAGCAGCGGATCGCCCGGGAAATACATCTGCGTCACCAAGCGGGTCGCGAAGGCCGGGCCGAAGAATGAGAAATGGATGTGGTTCGGCCGCCAGGCATTGCGGTGGTTCGGCCACGGGTAGGC
>DATNEJ010000409.1:0-6462 GCA_035606775.1 Acetobacteraceae bacterium
CTTGAGCTGTTCCTCGGTCTGGCCGGGCACAGTCTCGATCATGCGGCTGAACGCATGCGGCCCGATGCAGTTGGAACGAATCTTGTACCGCTGCATGTCCATCGCGATGTTGCGCGACAGGCCGGCAATGCCCAGCTTCGCCGCACCGTAATTCACCTGCCCCACGCTGCCGATCAGGCCCGAGGTGGAGGTGATGTGCACGAAGCAGCCGCTTTCCTGTTTGCGAAAATGCGTGACGGCGGCACGGGAAACGTGGAAGGCGCCGTACAGATGCACCTTCATCACCGCGTCCCACTCTTCCACCGACATATAGTGGAACATGCGGTCGCGCAGGATGCCGGCGTTGTTCACCACCATGTCGATGCGGCCGAAATTGTCGATCGCGTCCTGCACCATGCGCTGGGCGTCCTCCCAGCTTGCGACGCTGCCGCCATTCGCCACGGCACGGCCGGCACCGTTGGCCTGCGTGATCTCCGCGACGACCCGCTGCGCGGGACCGACATCCTGACCCTCACCGGTCACGGTGGCGCCGACGTCGTTCACGACAACCTTGGCGCCATTCGCCGCGAGCGCGATCGCCGTCGCCCGCCCGATGCCGCCGCCGGCGCCGGTCACCACAGCGACCTTGCCATCCAGCATTCCCATTGCGTTCTCTCCTCTCCTTACAAGAACCCGGTCAGCATGCGGCATCACGTGACCTGTGTCATCATCCGCTCCGGAGGTGCGACATGGATGTTGGTTTCCTTGGATTAGGCCAGATGGGGTCAGCGATTGCCGAACGGCTGCAGGACTCGGGCGCCCGTCTGCACGTTTACGATCCCAACGATGTTGCGCTCGCACCCTTCATACTGCGCGGCGCTGTCGACCACGATTCGGCTGCGGCGGTCGCTGATAGCGCAACCATCGTCTTCGCCTGCCTGCCCGATGGCGCCGCCAGCGAAAGCGCCGCCAGGCAGGTCGCCACCGGCAACGCGGTGCGTATCTACGTGGAGATGTCGACGATCGGCAGCGCCGCCCTGACACGCGTGCAGGACATCGTCGCGCCGCGCGGCATCACGCTGGTCGATTGCCCGATCAGCGGCGGCCCCAAAGGGGCCCGCGCCGGCACACTCACGGTGATCACCGCCGGGCCGGAAACCGCACTGGCCGAAATTCGGCCGTGGCTGCACCGCATCGGCAACGTCTTCGAGGTTGGGGACCGCCCGGGGCAGGCACAGTTGATGAAGCTGGTCAACAACCTGATCGGCGCTGCCAACATGGCAGCGGCGTTCGAGGCACTGGTGCTGGGCGCCAAAGGCGGACTGGATGCACGCCAGATGGTGGACGTCATCAACGTCTCCACCGGCCGTAACAGCGCCACCCTGGATAAAGTGCCCCGCGCGGTGCTGCCCGGCACATTCGACTACGGCGCCCACCTTTCCACCATGGTCAAGGACGTCACGCTCGGCCTGCAGGAAGCCCGCGCGCTTGGGGTGCCGATGTGGGTCCTGGAAACCGTCGGCCAACTCTGGCGGTTCGGGGAGTATCAGGGGCTCGGCAAGGCCGATTTTACCTCTCTGATCAAGATCATCGAGGGCTGGGCCGGCACCGAGGTTCGCGACAGGGAGGGCCCCTGACCGCCAAATCGCGAACCTGCCAGAGGGTGCGCGCCGCGCTGGGATTTTGTTTCTTATAGGTATCAAGGAGCGGCGGGCGGTTGAAACCATCCAAAAATGCGCAGACTCACACACGATTGAAAGAGTTTGACGGGAATACTTGCGAATTCCTGGCGGGTTTTTGCGGAAACCATGAGAAAATATTGACTGGCGATCTACCCATATAAGGAGAACGTCCATGTGGGGTGGAATTGTTGGGCTCATTATCCAACTGATAGCCGGCGGAATCGGCGGCAATGTCGTTGGCTCACTTGTTAAGCAGATCAACCTCGGCCCGATCGGCAATACCATTGCCGGCGTCATTGGCGGCGGTGCCGGCGCCCAGATCATCGGCGCGCTGCTCGGCGGTGGCGCGGCAGCGGGTTCTGCCGTCGGCGCAGGCGCAGGCGGTCTCGATGTCGGCTCGATCATCGGTCAGATCGTGTCGGGTGGCGTCGGCGGCGGCATTCTGATGGCGATCGTCGGCTTGATCCGTCAGGCCATGGGCGGCCAGCCGGCACGATAAGGCCGGCCAGCGTACCCGGTGGTTTCTCCATCGGGTACGCCAGAGCCTGTCCGACACAGATTGAGGCACCGGAGAGGCTGGGGGTTGTTTGTCTGATCGCGTGATTCACATCTCCGGCGATGCCGCCTCCGACGATCACGCGTGTTGTTTGGTCGCGTGATTCACGTCCCCGGCGATGCCGCCTCCGACGATCACGCTTGGGCGCGCATGCCTTATGTAGTCGCCACCAGTGACCAAGCGAATCTGGTCACGTGCTCCAGGGGACGATTGAGTCGCGGGTGTTGAGCGATTCCCGGTCGAAGCCGGCAAGCCGCTTGTAAGCGGACGCCGTGCCTTCGAGTTCGTCCGCCGTCAGCACGTCCTCGATCCGGACGAAGCCGTCTGGTGCGCGCTGGTGAACCAGTTGCATCACCTGCTCCGGGCCGTTCTGCCGGTTGGCCAGAACGATGCGCGCGGTCGCTGGGCGGCGCTCTGCGTCATAGGCTCGCAGGGCTTGTTCGGTCGTGCCCTGCGACAGGATCTCGCGCGCCAGAACACGCGCATCGAGAATGGCCTGGGAGGCGCCATTCGAACCGATCGGATACATCGCGTGCGCCGCATCACCCAACAGCGATACGCGGCCAAAGGTCCACCGTTCCAGGGGATTCCGATCGACCATCGGGTATTCGTAGCAGCGCTCCGCCGTCCGGATCATCACCGGCACATCCAGCCAGTTGAACCGCCAGCCGTCGAACTGCGGGAGAAAATCCCGCAGATCGCCGGAGCGGTTCCAGTCCTCCCGACGCCATGGGTGATCGGGCTGGAACTTGCGTTCCGCGATCCAGTTGATCACGGACTCTGCCGAGCCGGGTTGCGATAACGTAATCGGATAGGCAACGAACTTCTGAAATTCATGTCCGGCCATGATCATGCTTCGGCCGGTCAGGAACGGCTTTGCCTTACTCGTACCCCGCCACAGGATGGCCCCGTTCCAGATCGGCGGCCCCTCATCGGGATACAGCGTGGCCCGCACCGATGAGTGGATGCCGTCGGCGCCGATCAGCAGAGAGCCTTCCTGCGACGGCAGTGTCGCGCCGCTGCGCCGATGCAGGAAATGCGCGCGCACCCCGGTGGCGGTCTCTTCCCATCCGGTCAGATGGTGGCCAGTGTGAACCCGGTCAGGCCCAAGCCGCTCCCGCACCGCATCCAGCAGGATCATCTGCAACGTGCCGCGGTGGATCGAGAATTGCGGCCAACGGTAGCCCGCGGCGAGGCCCCGCGGTTCCGACCAGATGCGCTGTCCGTGCGCCGAGTAGTAGGCCAGTTCGGCCGTGGGAATTGCGGTCGCCGCAAGCCGGTCCGCCAGCCCCAGCTCGGTCAGCTCCCGGACAGCATGCGGCAGGACGTTGATGCCGACACCCAGCGGCTCGATCGCGTCCACGCTTTCGTAGACACGGCACGCCACGCCGATCTGATGCAGACTGAGCGCCGTGGCCAGGCCGCCGATACCGCCACCGATGATCAACACGGTCATGCGTGCCGGCCCCGGCTGTCGCGATGACGCCTATCGCTTCACGCCAAGCCCGCGCATGAACTGATCGGTAATCCGCGCCGGATCGCGCTCCGTCGTGTCGACCGGCTTGCCGGGGTCGATGCGGCAGCCGATCAGCCACGGTCCAGGCTCCCGCAAGGACAGGCCGATCAGTTCGGCAAAGGCGTCCTCATCGGCCGCCCACGCGCTTTGTGCCAGGCCGGCGGCGCGGGCGATCGCCACAATATCGGCACCCTGCCCGGTCAATGTCGGCTGGCCGCCGGTAATCTGATACGTCCCGTTATCCATGATCACGATCGCCAGGTTCTCCTGCGCCCGCGCGGCCACCGTCGCCAGTGAGCCAAGCTGCATCAGGACCGAGCCATCCCCCTCCAGCGCGATCACCTTGCGCCGGGGCTGGGCCAGTGCCACGCCGAGCGCGATCGGCACCGCCAGGCCCATGCTGCCGAGCATGTAGAAGTTCTGCTGCCGCCGCCCGCCGGGGCCGTCCGAGGCCGCCCACAGATCGAAATTCGTGTAGCCGATGCCGCCGATGACGGCTTCGTCCTGGTGCAGCATTGCCACCAACCGCTTCGTGATGTCGAAGCGGTTCATCACCTTTGCCTGCGTTCGGCTGACCGGGTGGTTCGCGAGAAATGCCATGGCCCGCCTCCTACTTCGCGAACACTTTGCCGCCGGTCAGCAGCGGTGACAGGATGAAACAGACCGGCGCCAGGGTTGCCACCGCCTGCGTGATGCTGCGATCCAGTATGAACTCTGCCTCGTCCAGGCGGGTCATGGTATGGGTCTCGATGGCCAGGGCGTCCAATACCGGGCGCATGGTCCGCGCCACCAGCGACTGGCCGATATTGAATTCCCCTAAAGTACCGCGCTCACTCACCATCATCAGTGTCGGGATCCGGAACGGCACCGACAACGAGGCGATCGCGTTCGGCAGAGTGGCAAAACCGCTGGTCTGCATCAGCACAATGCCGCGCCGCCCGCCAAGCCAGGCGCCGGCGGTGATGCCGAGCGCCTCCTCCTCCCGCGCGCAGGCGAAGGCGGTGAAGAACGGATCGGCCTGCACGCCATCGATCAGGGGGCGCAGCACGTTATCCGGCACGTAGGTTATCAGGTTGACCTGGTGCCGCTTCAGGACCGTCCTGACGATATCGTGCCAGGCACCGCCTGTCGTCTCGTCCGCCATCTTGCATTCCTCCGCCGGCGGTTCCGGCGCGCCGCACCGCCGGGCACGGAGTGGCACGCCTTGCGCCGCACCGCAACCGTTCGTAGAGAGAAAGGGGGCGGAGGATCGAATGCCTGACCGGAGCAAGACCTACGACGTGCTGGTCGCAGGGGGCGGCAACGCGGCGCTGTGCGCGGCCATCATGGCACGCCAGGCCGGCGCCAGCGTGCTGCTGCTGGAGTGTGCGCCAAGGGCTTTTCGCGGCGGCAACAGCCGGCACACGCGCAACCTGCGCGCGATGCACGACAAGCCGAACGAGGTGCTGACGGACGCCTATAAGGAGGATGAGTACTGGGACGACCTGCTGCGCGTCACCGCGGGCAACACCGACGAATCCCTCGCCCGCATGACCATCCGCGCATCGTCCGGCGTCTTTGGCTGGATGCGCGAATGCGGCGTGCGGTTCCAGCCGTCACTTACCGGCACGCTGAACCTGGGGCGTACCAATGCCTTCTTCCTGGGCGGCGGCAAGGCGCTGGTGAACGCCTATTATCTGACCGCGGAAAAACTGGGTGTCGATATCCTGTACGACACCGAAGTGATCTCCCTGAACATGCAGGACGGCGCGGTACGCTCCGCCGATATCACCTATCGCGGCTTTCCCGAGACGGTGCATGCACGCTGCGTTGTCGCCTCCTCCGGCGGGTTCCAGGCGAACCTGGACTGGATGCGCCAGCACTGGGGCGATGCGGTGGATAATTTCGTCATCCGCGGCACGCCCTATAACCGTGGACGCGTCCTGAAGAACCTGCTGGACCAGGGCGTGGCGGCGATCGGCGACCCGACGCAATGCCACGCCGTCGCGCTGGACGCGCGGGCGCCGAAGTTCGACGGCGGCATCACTACCCGCCTGGACAGCGTGCCATACAGCATCGTCGTCAATCAGCACGGGGATCGGTTCTACGACGAAGGTGAGGATGTGTGGCCGAAGCGCTACGCCATCTGGGGCCGACTGATCGCGCAGCAGCCGGGACAGATCGCCTATTCGATCTGCGACGCCAAGGCGTTCCCCCTGTTCATGCCTTCGGTCTATCCCGCCATCAAGGCGGACACCCTGGCCGAGTTGGCTATGAAGTTGAAACTTGACCCGGCCAAGGTGCAGGAGACGGTCACGCACTTCAACAAGGCGATCAAACCCGGGCAGGTCTTCGACAATCTTCGCCTGGACGGCAACGCGACGGGAGGGCTGACCCCCAACAAGACCAACTGGGCCCGCTCGGTCGATACGCCACCGTTCTATGGCTACCCGCTGCGGCCCGGCATCACCTTCACCTATCTGGGCGTCCGGGTGAACGACAAGGCGCAGGTGATCATGGAGAACGGCCAGCCCGCCGCCAACCTGTTCGCCTCGGGCGAGATCATGGCAGGCAACATCCTGGGCCGCGGCTATCTTGCGGGATTCGGCATGACGATCGGCACGGTGTTCGGCCGCATCGCGGGACAAGAGGCGGCACGACATGCAAGAAACTGAAGCGCTCGCCAATGCGCGTCGGGACATGGAGATCTGCAACGCCTGCCGCTACTGCGAAGGCTTTTGTGCGGTCTT
>DATNEJ010000477.1:0-2462 GCA_035606775.1 Acetobacteraceae bacterium
GGCGGCTCCAACCCGGCGGCGCGGGAGGCGATGACGCAGGCCGACCGGTGCGGCAGCAATTCCAGTTCGTCGCGCGACCACGTCATGCCGGTGTCCAAAGTGAAGTCGCCGGCGCCGAACGCCACGCGCTTCGTGCGCGCGCCGGACCGCGCGATGCGGTCGATATTGCTGATGCCCAAAGCGGTTTCGATGATCGGGATCAGGTCGATGCCGCCGCGCGGCAGGCCGCGCTCCTGCTCCAGTGCGGCAATCAGCCAGTCGACGGTTTTCAGGTGATCCGCGTCCTCGACCTTCGGCAGAATGATTCCGTCCAACCCGGGCTGCACGATGGCGGTGATGTCGCCGTGGCACCATTCCGTCGTCAGCGCATTGACCCGGACATAAAGCCGGCCATGGCGCGGCATGGCGAAGGTCTGCACGACGACCCCGCGCGTCGCTCGCTTTTCGGCGATCGCCACCGCGTCTTCCAGGTCCAGGATCACGCCGTCCGCCGGCAGGGTCAGGGCCTTCGCGACGCGGCGGGCATGGTTGCCCGGCGCGAACAGCAGGCTGCGCAGCGCGGCCATTACTCCGTGGCCTTTTGCGTCTTGTGCCAGTCCGCGGCGCGCGGGATCGGCAGGCCCAGGTTATCGCGCAGGGTCGGACCGGCGTACTCCTTCTGGAACAGCCCGCGCCGCTGCAATTCCGGCACCAGCAGGCGCACCACGTCTTCGTACGCCCCGGGCATGTGCGTCGCGGCCAGAACGAAGCCGTCACAGGCCGGCGCGGTGAACCATTCCTCCAACTGGTCGGCGACGGATTTGGGCGTGCCGCAGAACATCTTGTGCTCGCGCACGGTGCCGCGGCCGGACACTTCCACGAAATCCCTCACCGTGGGGTTCTTCTTGCCGGAGAACTGCACCACGCGTTCCCGGAATCCGTGCCAACTGAACGCGGCGAGCTCCTCATCGCTGAACGCTTCGTCATAGCCCTTCTTGGAGAAGTCATAATTCAGCACTTCGGAAATGAGCACAAGCGCATCGACAGGCCGGCTCGTGGCCTCGATCACCGCGCGCTTTTCCTGTGCCGCTGCCTCGGATTCCGCCACGCACACATAGACGGCCGGTGCGATACGCACCTGATCCGGATCGCGGCCCGCCGCGGTGACGGCAGCCTTGAACTCCGCGTATTGCTGCTTCCCCGCCTCCAGGTTGTGGTAGATCACGAACACCAACTCCGCCCAGCGCGCGGCGAAGCTGCGCCCACGGCCCGACTGGCCCGCCTGGATTAGCACCGGATGGCCCTGCGGTGAGCGCGGCACGCTGAACGGCCCGCGGGAACGAAAATAGGTGCCCGTGTGATCCAGCCGGTGAACCTTCGCCGGGTCGGCGAAACGGCCGGTCTCCTTGTCCAGGATCAGCGCATCGTCTTCCCAGGTATTCCAGTGGCCCATCACCACGTCCATGAACTCATCGGCACGGTCGTAGCGCGCGTCGTGCTCCATGTGCTCATCGCGGCCAAAGTTCAGCGCCTCCGCGCTGTTCAGCGATGTGACGATGTTCCACGCGACACGGCCGCGCAGCATCAGGTCCATGGTCGCGAAGACGCGCGCAACGTGGTACGGCTCAAAATACGTCGTGGAATACGTCGTCCCGAGTCCCAGACGCTGGGTCGCCATCCCCATCGCCATCAGGACCGTCGACGGGTCCAGTTTGACCGCGCGCACGCCGGCACCGACCGCATCGGCGTGGTGGTCGGTATAGAGATCCGGCAGCGCCAGGCGGTCATCGAAGAAGGCAAGCTGGATCTTGCCGTCTTCCAGCACGCGGGCGATCCGCTGATAGTATTCCGGAGTCAGAAAATCCAGGGCGGTGGCGGGATGCCGCCAGGACCCTGGCAGATTCGAACAGTTCTGCGCCTGAAGAAAGGCGACCAGTGTCATCATCCGGGACGGGGTAGGCATCAGGCGGTCTCGCTTTCAGATCGGCAGATCGACATCCAGCAGCGGCGCGTGCTGCTGGCAGCCATAGACATCGGTGTCGCCGAAATCGCCCGCCGGCAGCAGGCGCGGCAGGGTCGCCTTGAAGGCGAACGCGGCGTCGTAAGGGGTGAACAGCACGCGATCCTCGGGCACCTGATACAGGCGTGCGAACAGCGCGGCACACAGCACGCCCGTCGCCTTCACGCGGCGGAACATCGCCGCATCGTCGAACACCACGTCGATCGTCAGCTCGAACGGTCCGGCATTCTTGCTCTTGCAGACCTTGGCTACATCCTTGATCAGCGCCACGTCACACCATTTCATATTCGATCGGGAACATCTCGCATGGATCGTCCAGCTCCGCCACATGGTAAATGCTGAACCGATAGACCGGTCCGACCTCGATGTCGGACGGTGAGAAGGGGAACGCCATGTTGCCTTCACGGCAGAGGCGCCCGGGAAAATCCGTGTGCAGCATGTTGGTCCGCGCCATGCCCAGCAC
>DATNEJ010000481.1:0-6685 GCA_035606775.1 Acetobacteraceae bacterium
GATCGCGGCGGCCGGCTGGAGCTGCTGCTGCCCTACGCAACGCTGGAGCCGGTGCGGGAATTGCTGTTGCAGCAGTTCATGGGGGAAAAGTTCGGCCGCGACTCGATCTGGGAAACCCACCTGGCGGAAGAACTGTGGAACACGGAGGTGGAACTCGACGTCGTGCTGGATGAGCAGACGATGCGGCTTTCCGACGTCGTGTCACTCCAGCCGGGGACGAAGATCGTGCTGAATGCGGCACCCGGTGCGCCGGTCCTGGTCCGCTGCGGCACGGTCATGCTGTTCGAAGGCAGGGTCGGCCGCCGCAAGGGCCACGTCGCGGTGCGCATCGAACGCGATCTGCCGCGCATCCAGCACGGCGAACGGGCATGACCCCGTCACCGGCCTCCTGAAGGCGTGCACGCGATGCCGGCGATGCAATGGAGTGTCGAACTGGTGCTGGTCGCGTTGCTCGCGGCCGTGCTGTTCCATGCCGTGCGGCTCGAGCGCGCGCTGGGCGTGCTGAAACGAGACCGTGCCGCCTTGGAAGGACTCGTCTCCGACTTCAACGCCAGCACGCGTCAGGCAGAAAGCGGGATCGAACGGCTGCGTTCGGCAGCGGATGGGGCTGGCCGGCAGATCGCCCGCCAGATCGATGGCGCCACCGCCCTGAAAGACGATCTTGCCTTCCTGACTGAGCGCGGGGAACGCCTGGCTGACCGCATGGATCATTTGGTGCGTGCCGCCAGACAGGTCGTCGTCGAATCGCCGCGTCCGGCTGCGACGGCGGACCTGGAAAGTGAATCGCCGCGTGTGCGCAGCCAGGCGGAGCGGGACCTTCTCAGGGCGCTGAGGATGGCACGATGATCCGGCACCTCGCCGTACCACGCCTGCTGCCGGCCACGATCGTGGTGGCCGCCTGCCTGCTGTCGATGAAGACAGTCCTGCTGGTGCGCGCGGTGGCTGCCCCGGAAGGTACCGCGGCGACGATCCAGGCAGCCGCGACCAGCGCCGTGGCCGCCGCCGTCGCGCCGGCGGCGCGGGCAATCCCGGCACCGGAACACAAAACCGCAGCAGCGCAGCCAACAGCGGCAACGAGCGCCAAACCGCCCGATCCGACGCCGGAGATCAGCGACAGCGAAAAGGCGGTCCTGCAGGAACTGCGGCAGCGCCGGAAGGCGCTGGACGCGCGGGAGGCCGCACTGACGGCCCGCGAATCGGTGCTGGCCGCCGCCGAACGGAAATTCGACAGCCGGATCGGCCAGCTTCAGGCACTCCAGACGCGCCTGGAAGGGCTGGAAGCCGCACGCAGGCAGCGTGAGGATTCGAACTGGCAGGGCATGGTGAAGCTCTATGAATCAATGAAGCCGCGTGATGCGGCGAAGATCTTCAACGACCTGCCGATGCCTGTGCTGCTGCAGATCGTGGATCGGATGAAAGACGCCAAGGCGGGCGCCATCCTGGCCGACATGAATGCCGACCGCGCGCGCGACCTGACCACGCAACTTGCCCATATGCGGATGGATCGTGACCAGGCGAACCATGACGAGCCCCCGACAGCAGACCACACGACAGCGGATACCGGGGGCGCCCGGCGGACAGACAAGGGGACTGCTCAGGCAGGCGGTTGAACGTCACAGACGAAAGGCGGAAGGAAGATGACGATGGATAGATCCATGAACGTGCTGATCGTGGATGACTACAAGACAATGTTGCGGATCATTCGCAACCTGCTGAAGCAGATCGAGTTCAATAATGTCGAGGAAGCCACCGACGGCGCGGAGGCACTTTCCAAGTTGCGCGGCGGAAATTTTGGTTTGGTCATCAGCGACTGGAACATGACGCCGATGACGGGCCTGCAACTCCTGCAGGAAGTCCGCGCCGATGCCAAGCTGAAGAACACCCCCTTCATCATGGTCACCGCGGAAAGCAAGACCGAGAACGTGGTGGCCGCCAAGCAGGCGGGCGTATCGAACTACATCGTCAAACCGTTCAATGCGGAAACGCTGCGCGACAAGATCGAAAAGGTGCTGGGAAATGCCTGATCCGATGCGGACGGGCGACAGCCTGGCTGCACGCCTCGCGGCAATCCGCAAGGCTCACACAGAGACCGACCCTGAAGCGGTGGCGGAGGTTGTGCGTGCGGTACTGGCCACGATGAGCGGCGATCTGACGGCAAAAGATACTTCGCTGCTGATGGAAGTGGAAGAACTTGGCCGCACCATCGCCAGCGCCAAAGCGGAGATCGCGGCGCTTCGCGTCGATGACATTACCGACCGCGACATTCCGTTTGCCACTGATGAGTTGGACGCTATCGTTGCACATACCGCGTCCGCGACTCACGCGATCCTGGAAAGCTGCGAGACGCTGGACGATGTCGCCGCCACCTTGACCGGCGAAGCATCCACCCGTCTGCAGGATGCCACCACACGCATCTATGAGGCGTGCAGCTTCCAGGACATCACCGGGCAGCGGATCACCAAGGTGGTCGCGACCCTGAAGACAATCGAGGCAAAGGTGGCGCAGATCATCGGCACGTTCGGCACCGCCGGCCATGACAGCGAGGTGCAGCCGCTTCCGCAGCCAGCCCCGATGCAGATGCCGCTATCGGAGGACGACCTGCTCAACGGGCCACAACTGCCGGCCCACGCGATGGACCAGTCGGATATCGACAAGCTGCTGGCCAGCTTTGATTGATGCTTCCCTTTGGAGCTTCGGGCCGCCACACCGCGGCTGTAGGCTGTACCTGCCGTCTGGCCATTGCCGCGATGGTTGGCGTTGGGATGCTGACCTGCGCCGCGTACCCCGCGCCGGCCGCGCCACACGAAAAAGCCCACGTTTCGATCCGCAGCGGCAATCATGAGGATTATGGCCGGCTGGTGTTCGATGTTCCGCATCGCGCGCGATACTCCCTGACGCGCGACGGGGACCACGTCACGATCCGCTTTCGCGGCGACCTCGCGCTCAACGATCCGCCCGTTGTGCCGCGCAACGTGCTG
Source organism: Acetobacteraceae bacterium (assembly GCA_035606775.1). Taxonomy (GTDB): domain Bacteria; phylum Pseudomonadota; class Alphaproteobacteria; order Acetobacterales; family Acetobacteraceae; genus Rhodopila. The sequence goes on from DATNEJ010000481.1 coordinate 2,979, forward strand.
AGCGTGCATGCGGATGGACCGGAGGCGCAGTTCGACGTGCGCCCGGGCGCAACCTTGCATACGATGCGATTGGGCGATCACGTGTCGGTCGACGTATTCGACCCGAAACCCGACGCCGGCGATCCGCCGGAACCGCCGGCGCCCCATCCCGCCGCACACAAATCGAAGCGGCACCGGACACGTACGCCCGGGCCGCCGGCCGCAGCGGAGGATTCGGCGGCGCCTACGCTGGCAACGGCCGCCGTCCCGCATGAAGGAGTGTCGCGTGAGAACCGACCCGGTGGCGGTCAAACCACGCAGCATGCGGAATCGCCGGAGCAGACGCTTCGCGGAGCATCGGATACCGGCCACACGACGGATCGGGCAGCGTCATCCGGGCCTGCGCATCGGGCCGACCAGCAGTCGCCCTCAGTCGGCACGCCACCTCACGGAGCACCGGATGCCGGTCAGGCAGGATCATCCGATCATGCGTACCGCACCAACCCTCAATCACGGTCCGCGAGCGCGGCGCCCCGGCGTGAGCCTGGTGTCGCTCTGGCGACTCGTCCGGCGGCGTCACCTCCGAGCAGGCCAAACGCAGGTCAGGTGATGCGCTCGGCTGCAACGCCCGAACCGGCGAATGGCGCCGACCCGCAATCGCAGCCGACGAACACGCAGGTCGGTCGGTCGATCCCACCGGTCACGCCGCAGCCGATTGAGCCGGTTGCCGCTCTTCCTTCCATCGTTCCCGGGACGATGCAGGCAGACGCTGAGCGGCCATTGCTGGCGGTTCGCCGCACCGCCTTACCCCCCGGCATGCGCGGATCGGCGATCCTGGTTCCCTTCCCCGAGTTCGTGGGCGCCGCATCCTTTCAACGTGGCGCGGATACGATCGTCGTGTTCGACGCAGCCGAACCGTTCGACATGGCGGGGCTGCGCGACGATCCCGATTTCGGATCAGCGCAGATACAGCAACTGCCCGCCGCAACGCTGCTCCGGCTGCATCTGCCGCGCGGCGTGGCGGTCGCGCTCTGGCCCGACAAGCGATCCTGGGTGGTGGCGGCGGTCTCCAACGCCGCTTCACCGAAGCCGATCGCAGCCAGGATCGATACGGGCCACCTCGACTTCCCGGCCGAAAAGCCCGGGGCGGTGGTCAGCCTGGCCGATCCTGGGACGGGCACGACACTGCTCGTCGGCACGCAGCATCGAGCCGGTCAGGCGGTTCTGACCGGCTGGCGAACCCCCGGTTTCAACCTGCTGCCGACGAGCCAGGGCGTTGCGATCGAGCCACTGTCGGACGCCGTCACGCTGCGGATCGGCAAGTCCGGTTTCGTGCTGGATGGACCCGCGAACGGCCTGGCCCTTTCGCCACCGCCGGCCGGTGGGGACATGGGGCAGGAAGCCGAACGGCTCACCCGGCGGTTCGCCTTCCCGGCCATGCCGGTGCCGTCACTTGCCAGACGGGTGCAGGAACTGGTTGTCGAGGCCGCAGCCACGCCGCCGCTGGCACGAGGCCCAAGACGCGTTGCCGCCGCCCAGGCGATGCTGGCTCTTGGCTTGGCGGCGGAGGCAGAGGCACTGCTGCACTTGGCCGCGGCGCAGGATCCACGAGAGGGAAAGGCCGCCGACACCATCGGCCTTACCGCCATTGCCGCCATGCTCGCCGGCCACATCGACGCAGCGGACGGCATCGAAGACCCACGGCTTTCCGGCAGTGACGAGGTGGCGTTCTGGCGCGGCATCAGGCTGGCGCTGAAAGATCGCGCCTCTGCGCAGGCGGCACAGATTTTTGCCGCCACGTCGCCGCTGATCCTGCTCTATCCGGCGGCGATTCAGCGGCATGTGTTTCCGCTGGTGGCGGAGACGATGATCCGGGGCGGTGCGACGGAGCCGGCGCGCCGGCTGTTGGCGCAACGGCCGGACGATCTGGCGCTGCGCTATGCCAATGCCATGCTTTTGCAGGCCGACGGCAAGACCACCAAGGCGCTCGCGCTCTACGACAAACTGGCGAACGGCCGCGACCGGTCCGACAGCGCCAGGGCCGCGGTGCGCGCGGTCGAATTGCGCCTGACCGCGGGCCAGATCACGACGGCTCAGGCCGCGGACCGCCTGGATGCGCAGCTCTATGCATGGCGCGGCGACTCGCGTGAGCTGGCGCTGCGGCTGCGGGTTGCGGCGCTGCGGGTCCAATCGGGCCAATGGAAGGCAGCCCTCGCGCTGTTGCGGGAGACGGAAACTCTGTTTCCCACCGACGCGCCGGTTGTTCACGCGAAACGGCAGCAGACATTTGCCGCCCTGCTGCGCGATGGGGCAGCCGACTCGCTTTCGCCGCTGGAGTTCGTCTCCATCGTGGATGCGAGCACCGACCTGATGCCGGCCACAGCCGAAGGCGACGCTATGGAGGAACGGCTGGCGGACAAGCTGCTGGCGCTCGACCTGCCGAAACGGGCCGGGCAGGTGCTGGACAAACTGATGCGAGCCGCGCCGACCGGAAGCATCCGTGCCGGGTTTGGTGCTCGCCTGGCGGCGCTGCTGGCGCGAAACGGGGATCTGCCAGCCGCCCTGGCCGCGCTCGACGCTTCGACGGCGCTGGAACTGCCGCCGTCGCTGCGGGAGCGGCGCGCTTTGCTCCGGTCGTCGATCCTGGCCCGCCAGGGGGACCGGAAGGCGGCCATCGCCGCGGTCGCAGATGTCGGTTCGCCGGCGGGCGACGAAGCCCGGGCGGCGATCCTGGAAGAGAATGGCGATTGGCCGGCGGCGGAACAGGCGCTGACAGCCTACGCACAAAGGACAATCCCGGCGAACGGCACCATCGACGACGGGCAGCGGCGGACGCTGCTTCGGCTCGCCACCGCGGCGGCGCGCGCGGGCGACGACGCGGCACTCAGTTCGTTGCGGGCCAGGGAGGACGCACGGATGGGTACCGGGCCGCTGGCGGAGTTGTTCCGGCTTATGACCGCGCCGCCGGTACGCGATCCGGCGGACCTGGCGAGAGCCGGCCGAGAGATCGGGCTGGCGCGCGCCCTGCCGGCGGACTTGCAGGCCCTGCGTGCAGTCGCCAAGGCGCGGTAGCGGCAGGATCGGGCCGAGGCGCGCCGGCACATGGAGAAACCCGCAGAAATCCGTGGCGAAGGACAGAATACCTCTTGCGCATGGCGCCCCCTTTGCCCATGTTCCGCCGCCTTGGCCCCAGGGGACGGCGCGGGCGTTTGGCGCATGTACCGTCCAACAGGCCGTCTGCTGGTAGGAAGGGGTACGCGATGAACGCACTCAGCCCACTGGGGATGGTCTCGGAACTCCCGAGCAGCAACCAGACAAAGTCCGACGCTGAGCGGGCCGAAGGCGAGAGTCAGAAGGACTACTTCGTCGAGAAGGACGGGGTGAAGTTCGCGGGCATGCATCTGCTGGCGGACCTCTGGGGCGCCAGCAACCTGTGCGATCCGGACCACATCGACCGTGCCCTGCGTCAGGCGGCCGAGGCATCGGGGGCGACGATCCTGCACGGACATTTCCACCATTTCGGCCCGGATGGCGGGGTCAGTGGGGTGCTGGTGCTGGCGGAGAGTCACATCTCCATCCACACGTGGCCGGAGCGCGACTTCGCCGCCATCGATATCTTCATGTGCGGCGCGTGCAACCCTTATCTCGGCTTACCGGCCCTGAAGGCAGCGTTCCAGCCGGCAACCCTGACGCTGAGTGAGCAGCGGCGCGGCCTGATCGCTTAACGC
>DATNEJ010000502.1:0-2385 GCA_035606775.1 Acetobacteraceae bacterium
CTCGCATTCAGCCGCAATTTCGGAACACTTGAGCTGGCGACGGGCGATCTGAACTACGGCAAGGAACGCCGCCGCCTGGCAGCCGAGGTGAACGACATCTCCAACCTGGATGTCGATAACAACGTGCTGGCGCGCGAAGACCGCAAGCGGCTGTTCAACCTGGGCAACCGGCTCTGGCACTCCGACAGCTCGTTCAAGGAGGTGCCGGCGAAGTTCTCACTGCTGTCGGCGCGCGTCATCCCGTCCGCTGGCGGCAACACGGAATTCGCCGATATGCGCGCGGCCTACGATGCGCTGGATGACGAGACAAAGGCGGAGTGCGAGGAACTGGTCTGCGAGCACAGCCAGCTCTATTCGCGCGCGGTGCTGGGATTCAGCGATTTCACCGAGGATGATCGGAAACGCTTTGCGCCGGTGCGGCAACGTCTGATCCGGCGTCATCCCTCCACCGGGCGCAAGTCGCTCTATCTGGCCTCGCATGCCGGCTCGATCCTCGGCTGGCCGGTGCCGGAGGCGCGGGCGTTTCTGCGTGACCTGACCGAGCACGCAACGCAGCGTCCGTTCGTCTACGCCCATCAATGGCGGCAGTGGGACCTGGTGATGTGGGACAATCGCGCCACCATGCACCGTGCCCGCCCGTTCGACGCAAAGCAGGTGCGGGACATGCACCGCACCACAGTTGCGTGTGAGCGTTCCACCATGGCGGAGGCCGCATGATCAAGGTTCTCGGCCTGCTGACCCGCAAGGACGGCATCACGCACGAGCAATTCGTGAAGCACTGGCTGGAGATCCACGCCCCGCTGGCGCACGCGGTGCCGGGCATCCGGCGCTATGTGCAGTCCCACATCCTGGATACGCGCACGCGGCCGGACATTCCCGAAACCGCGGTGCAGGTCGATGGCATCGCCGAACTCTGGTACGACGATTTGGAAAGTCTTCAGCGCGCCGCCGCGACACCAGAGATGAAGCGGCTGACCGACGACGGCGCCCTGTTCATAGGCCGGATCAAGACCTACATCATCGAGGAGAAGCAGATCATTCCGCGGCAGGGTTGAGCTGCACCGCCTCGTAAGGCAGGCGCTTCACCCGGTCCATGTTCATGCCTTCGATCCGCAGCAGGCGGGTTGCGCCCTTGCGCTCCGGCGAATGCAGAACCCCGATGTCGTACAGATACGCATCGCCGGGCTTCATCACGTAGTCCCGGACATATTTGGCCTTGCCGGGCGCGGTCCCGTCGGGACGAGCCAGGCAGTCCCAGTCGGTCATGATCGTCTCCCCGGCGGCCTGGCCGTAGATCGCCCATGACGGGCCGTGATCATGCGGCTTGCTGCTTTTCGGGCCGGTGTAGCCATGGGCCAGGATGGTGAATCCCAGATCGGGATCCTCGAACAGGATCTGCCGCTCCGGCGTGCCGTCCGGAATGTACTGCGCGACGAACGCCTTGTCCGTGAGTGCCTGCTGCACCAGGTCCCGCACCTTCTTCCGCCCCTCGGTGCCCGGCTGCGCCGTCAGCGCATCTCGGCAGTCCGCCGCAAATCGCTCCAACGTCAGTGCCATGTGCCAGATCCTTCTGCTGCAGGTCAGCGACGGTAAGGGTAGCAGTGCGCCCGGTCCAGCTTGATGCCGAAATGATCACCCAGGGCGTCGATGGCGTCCCCGTGTTCCGGATACGGGTCGGTGTTCGACGGACCAACGATGATGCAAGGGCCGCCACCCTTGCCCCTGGGTGGCAGCATCGCGGTGACCAGCGCCGAACCGTCCTGGTTGCGCAAGGTCAGGAACAACGGCATCGCCCGCTGGATGTGTGCTTCCTTGCCGATATCCTGCTCGATGAACACGGACGTCAGCGGGTGGAAGCTTTCGGCGGCGCGCTCTCGTTCCCGCCGGTAGTGCTTCTCGACCGCGTGGTGCATGTCCTCCGACTCGGCCGCGGCTTCCCCTTCCGTCAAAAGGCGGAACCAGGTGCAGTCGTTCGGCGCGTCGCAGATATATTCCATGCGCGACCCTTCCCTGGCTTGGATTGGTTTCCCGCGCCAGCTTAGGATGGAACAGCCCGGCGATCAAACGCCGCGGGACAACCGGGGAAACGAGATGGCGGCGGACAGCGGCGGGGACACGTTCGATTACCTGATCGTGGGCAGCGGGGCGGCGGGATCGGTGCTGTGCGGCCGATTGACGGAAGACCCCGGGGTGACCGTCTGCGTCCTGGAATGCGGGCCGCCGGACCGGCACCCGTTCATCCACATCCCGGCCGGCTTCATCAAGATGCTGTTCAACCCGACCTACACCTGGCAATTCCAGACCGAGCCGGGCGAGTTCATCAACGGGCGCCGCATTCCAACGACGCAGGGACGGACGTTGGGCGGCTCCAGCTCCATCAACGGC
>DATNEJ010000503.1:0-4807 GCA_035606775.1 Acetobacteraceae bacterium
TATCGAAGTCAGATGGCGGGGACCCAGCCGTTCCGCCTCCCAGGCCAGTTCGGTCCGCAGCGCCTCCCGGAAGCGGGCCTGCGGGATGCGCTCCCGAACGTGGGAGTTGAAGTCGCAATAGGGGCACTTGGCCAGACAGAATGGCCAGTGGATATAGAGCGCCAGCGGTTCGGACGATGGAGGCATGGGACGATGTCAGGTGCGGCGGCGGGATCGGTGGAACGAGTTCGCAGCGCACTGCTCGCCGCCGGCCATCCCGATACGATCACTGCCTTTCCGGCCGGCACACGGACGGCGGCCGATGCCGCGGCGGCGGTGGGCTGCGAGGTTGCGCAGATTGCCAAGTCCATCGTGTTCCGGGCCGGCGGACGGGCGGTGGTGGTCATCACATCGGGTGCGAACCGGGTGGACTCCGCGAAGGTGGAGCAGGTCCTGGGCGTGAAGCTGGGGCGGGCGGACGCCGACTGGGTCAGGGAAGCAACGGGCTTCGCGATCGGCGGGGTGGCACCGGTCGGTCATTCGTCGCCGCCGCTGGTCCTGATGGACGAAGATCTCATGGTGCTCGATCCGGTATGGGCCGCCGCCGGCTCGCCCAGCCACGTCTTTCGCACGACCCCCGCCGAATTGCTGCGCATGGCGGGAGCGCGGGTGGCGGCAATACGCGAGGAAAGATAGTCCCGATCGGCGGGAGCGTTGATTCGTCGGACGTTTTCGCCGGTTGGCATCGCGCGCCGGTCTGGTGGGCGGCGACGCGCCGAACGAAGATTCAGCGACCTCGTCGTCACGCCCGCAGTTGGTCGGGGATGCGCAGCCCGAGGCGGGTTGGCACGTTCCACAGCTCCCGCACCTGACGGACCTGCCTGAAGCCCGCGCGCAGGTAGGTCGGCAAAGCCCGTGGGTGATCCGCGGTGCAGGTGTTCACGGTCATCGCCCTCGGATTCTGACGCCATACGAGATCGACGGCCTGCCTCAGGAATGCCAGTCCCACGCCACCGCCTACCGCTCCCGGCATCAGGCCAAAATAGCTCAGGTTGATGTCCGGCCATGGCCGCGCGTCCAATTCGAAGAAGCCCGCCGGTTCGCCGCCGGCATAAAGCGCGTGGATGGAGACCGCCCTGTCAGCAAGCAGCGCGGCTAGCTCACGGTCCGGCATGGTCCGCCGCAGCCACCAGACATAATCGGCCCCGACGGTGTTGTACAAATAGCGATAGAACCCCACACTCGGCGTCATGACCCGCTGCAATTGATGGTCGGGAGGCAATGCCGGCCCCGGTTCCTGGGGCGCCTTGTCCATCCGAAGGAACGTGACCGTGACGCCAACCCGTACAACCGGTTCCATCGTCCTTACTGCCCTTCGACACGCCCGAAAGTCCGGACGGCAGAGTGCCGCGATCGGTGGTACGGTCAACCCCGTTTCCGATGATCCGAACGGGTCCTTTGGTATGGCCGATCAGGGGACAAGCTGATCACCACCGGTCCGCCACGTGGCAAAGACGCGGCGCGGCGGCGAGTACCAATGCCGCTTGCCGCGATAGCGCCGGGTATGGCCGCCACCCAGTCCGGCGCTCGTTGGAAGGGCTGACGCCTCGCCCGTCGCCCTCAGTCGTCCAGGAAGCTCCGCAGCTTCCGGCTGCGACTCGGGTGCTTGAGCTTGCGCAAGGCCTTGGCCTCGATCTGCCTGATACGCTCCCGGGTGACGTTGAACTGCTGGCCGACTTCCTCAAGCGTATGGTCCGTGTTCATGCCGATGCCGAACCGCATGCGCAGCACCCGTTCCTCACGAGGGGTCAGGGAGGATAGCACCCGGGTTGTCGCTTCCCGAAGATTGGCCTGGATGGCCGCATCCAACGGAATGACCGCGGCCTTGTCCTCGATGAAGTCACCCAGATGGCTGTCTTCCTCATCGCCGATCGGCGTTTCCAGGCTGATCGGCTCCTTGGCGATCTTCAGGACCTTGCGGACCTTCTCCAACGGCATGCCCAGCTTATCGGCCAGCTCCTCGGGCGCCGGCTCCCGGCCGATCTCATGCAGCATCTGCCGCGACGTCCGGACCAGCTTGTTGATCGTCTCGATCATGTGGACCGGGATCCGGATGGTCCGCGCCTGATCGGCGATGGAGCGGGTGATGGCCTGACGGATCCACCAGGTCGCATAGGTGCTGAACTTGTAGCCGCGGCGGTACTCGAATTTGTCCACCGCCTTCATCAGGCCGATATTGCCCTCCTGGATCAGATCCAGGAATTGCAGGCCGCGATTGGTGTATTTCTTCGCGATCGAGATCACGAGGCGCAGGTTCGCCTCGATCATCTCCTTCTTCGCCCGCGCCCCGTCACGCTCGCCACGGCTGACGGTCATGTAGACCCGACGGAACTCGGCAATCGGCAGGCTGGCGTCGGTGGCAACGGCGGCAATCTGGCCGCGGACATGGCCGATATCCGTCGGATGCTTGGCAACGAACAATTTCCAGCCCTTGCCAGACAGCTTGCCCACCTTCTCGACCCAGTTCGGGTCGAGTTCCTGGCCCCGGTAGTTCTTCAGGAACTCCTCGCGGTTGACCTTGCAGCCTTCCGCCATGCGCATGAGCTGACCCTCAAGCGTGGTTAGCCGCTGATTCAGTTGCTTGAGCTGGGTGACCAGTTCCTCGATGCGGTTATTGTGCAGCCGCACCTGGGCCACTTTCTGCACCAGTTCTTCGCGGGTCCGCTCGTAGGTCTTCTCCGACCGGGTGGTAACCTCCTCGCCGCTCGTCATGGTCTCCAGGCGGCGGCTCTGCATCTTGTGCAGTTTCTTGTAGAGACCCTCGATTTCCTCGAAGTTCGCCAGCACTTCCGGCTTCAGCTTTTCCTCGAGCGCGGACAGGGACATGCTGGGACCGTCCCCCTCCTCGTCCGGGTCCATGTCGTCGTTTGCCGCAAACCCGTCGCCGGCAGCAGCAGCCGGCACCGGCTCGGCGCCGTCGGCGGTGGGCGCCCCGGCCCCATCAGTCGCCTCCAGATCGACGATGTCCCGCAGCAGCATGCGCCCGGCCTTGAGTTGATCGTGCCAGGAGATGATCGCCTTGAAGGTCAGCGGGCTTTCGCACAGCCCGTTGATCATCATATCCCGGCCAGCCTCGATGCGCTTGGCGATGGCGATCTCGCCCTCACGCGACAGCAGCTCGACGCTGCCCATTTCGCGCAGGTACATCCGCACCGGATCGTCGGTGCGGCCGAGGCTCGCCTCATCGACGTTGCCGGTCTGCTCCTCTTCCTCGGCTTCCTCGGTCTTCTCGACCTTGGCCACCGGGGCCTCGCCATCCTCGTTTTCTTCACTCTCGACGACCTGGATGCCCATTTCCGAGAAATTGGCCATCACATCCTCGATCTGCTCGGAGCTGTTCTGGTCCGGCGGCAGGATCGCGTTGAGTTCGTCGAAGGTGATGTAGCCGCGCTCCTTGCCACGGGCGATCAGCCGCTTGACGGCGGCCGTCTGCACGTCGAGCAGTGTCGTCTCCACGTCCTGTTCGACAGTCGCGGTATCGCCTGCGGCGTTCGGCTTCGTGGCCATCTCTTAAGGCACTCCTTGATCAGACAGGACGCAGCCGGGACAAGCTGGTCCCTCTATATTATGTGGCAGCAAGTTCGATCCCGTCCGGCTCGCCGCTCTGAACGCTGTTCAGCGCAGTCGTCAGCGCGACCAGGCGGCGCTCGGTCTCCGGGGTAAGGTTCTGGCCAGCTTCGGCGGCGGCGAGGGCAACCTCCTCGCGAAGGCGGGTCAAATTCAGGAATCCAAAAATGTGCCACCATCCCGCCAGGGCATCCGCTGGCATGGCGGCCGAAATGACACCCGTGGGAAGCGGCACTGGCGCTAAAACCCGTTCGACACTCGCCATTGATCCAGACATCGTGAGGTGGTCCATCAGGTTCGCCGAGTCAAGGCATTCGGCGTGTCTGGCCCAGTCAAACAACGCATCCCGCACCTGTCCCAGAGACGAATCAAGTTCCAGACTGGCAAAGGCGTGATCCACGTCCTGCAACAAGGCCGGGTGATGGAGCAGGATGGCGGTCAGGATCCGCTTGCGCTCTTTCGATACCGCATCCTCGCTGGGGGGTGCCTGCCGAAAACGCCTTGGTTGTGCCGGCATCCGCCGGCCGGTGTGGTACCGGCGCCTTTCGCCGAAGAATCGATCCAGTAAAGCGCGACGGTATTCTCCGGCCAGCGCCCGGTCGGGGATGCGGCCCGCTGCTCCCTCCAGCCTGGCCCGGAACGCCGCCCGCTGCTCGGGCGTTTCTCCCGCCGCACCTTGGCGAAGCAGGTCGTACAGCGCCTCGGAAAGTGGGCGGGCAGCGTCCAGCACGGCGCGGAACGCGGCCGCGCCGCCATGGCGGACCAGGCTGTCCGGGTCCTGGCCGGCCGGAAGGGTGGCGAATTTCAGAGTCCGATCCGGCGCCAGCAGCGGCAGGGCAAGTTCCGCGGCACGCGCCGATGCCCGCGCCCCTGCTGCATCGCCATCGAAGCACAGCACCGGCGCCGGCGAGAGCCGCCACAGTTCCTGCATCTGTTCCTCGGTAAGCGCGGTCCCGAGAGGCGCGACTGCGCCGGCGAAACCTGCCTGCGCGAGCGCGATGACATCCATATACCCCTCGACCACCACGAGCGTGCCGCCGTCCCTCGCTGCCCCACGGGCCATATCCAGGGCGTAGAGATTGCGTCGCTTGGAGAACAGCGCAGTCTCCGGCCCGTTCACATATTTTGGCTGCCCGTCTCCCAGAAGCCGGCCGCCGAAGCTGATTGTCCGACCGCGACGATCCCGGATCGGGAACATCAC
>DATNEJ010000515.1:0-15939 GCA_035606775.1 Acetobacteraceae bacterium
ACCCGCTGGAGACCGGCAACGTCGTCGCCGGCACGCCGCATCTGCACGCCAAGCTGCGGACTGTGGTGGCCCAAGGGATGCACCCACCCAGCCAGGCCGCGCCGGCCGCAAGCGGGCACAAGGGGGAGACTGCGTGACGGCTCGCACCGTTCTGTCTGTCCTCCCCGCCGCGTCCCGGGTATCGTAGGCCGATGCCCCGCCCCGTCATCCTGGCTGCCGCCCTGGCCCTGGCCGTCACGCCAGCCTTCGGTCAGGTCAAGGTTGACCTGCACGCGCTCGACGCGCTGCCGCACAAGGGGGGGAAACCGCCACCGGCCAGAGCGGTGACCCATCCCGCGCCAAACAGCCCGCAGGCCGCGGAGTCGACAGCCGCGACCCCTGCCCCGCCCGCGCTGCCGTCCGAGGTGCCGCCCGCGGCCGCGCTCGCGCCGCTTCCCGCCGAAACGGCGCCGCCCGCCGCAACCGCGGCCTCCGCCGCCGTGCCGGCCACGGAGGCCGCGCAGCCAACCGCACCTGCCGCGCCGGCGAGCGTGCGTATTGCCTTCGCCAGCGGCAAGGCCGATCTCACGCCCGACGGCACGCAGTCCATCAAGCAGTTCGCCAGGTCGGCGCCTAAGGGTGGCAACGGCGCGATCAACGGCGCGATCAACGTCGCCGCCTACGCCGCCGGCAGTCCCGACGATGCCTCTACCGCACGGCGGCTGTCCCTGTCCCGCGCCCTCGCCGTGCGCGACGCCCTGATCCAGGACGGCATCCCCTCCGCCCGCATCTATGTCCGCGCCCTCGGCTCCCAGGCGGGCAGCGGACCGGCCGACCGCGTCGATATCAGCATGGCGGGCGGCAGCCTCCAGCCGGCGGCCGCACAATGACCCGCCCCGGCACCTACCTGATCCGCATGGCGCTCTTCCTGATCGCGGTCGGCGTCGCCGTCTCGCTGCTTTCGACCGTGCTGCTGGAAGCGTTCTACAACAACCCCATGCTCAACAGCTTCATCCTCCTGGTCCTGGCGCTGGGCATCGCCTGGAATCTGCGCCAGGTGCTGCGCCTGTCGCCGGAGGTCACCTGGCTGGAGCACTACCAGACCGGCCAGGGCCGGCAGACCGCCACGCCCGCACCCAAGCTGCTGGCGCCGATGGCCAGCATGCTCGCCGGACGCGAGGAACACCGCCGCGATGGCATGAGCCGCTTCACCCTGTCGGCCACGGCCATGCGCAGCCTGCTCGACGGCATCGCCTCCCGCCTCGACGAAAGCCGCGAACTCTCCCGCTACATGACCGGCCTCCTCATCTTCCTCGGCCTCCTTGGCACGTTCTGGGGCCTGCTGAAGACCGTCCACTCAGTCTCCGAGGTAATCGGCGGCATGACAGCCGGCTCCGGTGACCTCAATATGATGTTCGAACAGCTCAAGTCCGGCCTGACCAAACCCCTCGCCGGCATGGGCACCGCGTTCTCCGCCAGCATGTTCGGCCTCGCCGGCGCGCTGGTGCTGGGGTTCCTCGACCTGACAGCGGGCCAGGCGCAGAACCGCTTCTTCAATGAGCTTGAGGAATGGCTCGCCGGGCTGACCCGGCTGTCGTCCGGTGCGCTGGCCGAGGGCGAAGGCTCGGTACCCGTTTACGTGCAGGCGCTGCTGGAACAGACCGCCGAAAACATGGAGGGATTGCAGCGCATCCTCGCCCGCGGCGAGGAGGGCCGCGCGCAGGCCAACCAGGCGGTCATGACGCTGAATGAGCGGATCGGCATGCTCTCCGATACAATGCGTGCCAACCAGCAGCTCATGCTGCGCATCGCCGAAACGCAATCGGCTTTGGGCCCTGCCTTGCAGCGCATCGGCAACATCCAGGGTGGCGACGACGTGGCGCGCGCGCATCTGCGCAATATCGAGATCTATCTGCAACGCCTCCTGGTCGACGCCGAACAGGGGCGCGCGCAGGCGACGGCAGATCTACGCAACGATCTGCGCATCCTGACGCGCACCGTCGCGGCGCTGGCCGAAGAACCCAGGTAGGACACGATGGCCGCACGGGTCCGACGCAACGGCGGCAACGGACTGGAAGCCTGGCCGGGCTATGTGGACGCGCTGTCCACGCTGCTCATGGTCATCATCTTCGTCCTGCTCGTGTTTGTGCTGGCGCAGGCGTTCCTCTCGGTCACCCTGTCGGGCCGCAGCCACGCGCTGGACAAGGCGAACCAGCAGCTTGCAGAACTGACCGATGCACTGTCACTGGAGCGGGGCCATGCCAGCGACCTGCAGGCCTCGATCTCCCAGCTCACGCAGCAACTTTCCGCCGGCAGCGCCGCACGCGACAAGCTGAACCAGCAGATCGCGGTGCTGCGCGGCCAGACCCAGCAGATCGAGTCCGAACGGGAGAAGCTGTCGACACAGCTATCGGAAGCCAACGTCTCGGTGCAGAGCGCCAACACGGCGAACGCGGCGCTGACCAGCCAACTGGGCGACACGAAAACGCAGCTTGCCACGGCGCAGCAGCAACTGACCGACGCGCGCAACCATCTTGCGGAGATGCAGCGCCAGATCGCCGATCTCGATAAGACGGTGAGCGTCGGCAAGGACACATTGCAGGCGAAGATATCGGACCTTGCCAAGCTTGCCGAACAGGCACGCGCACTGGCCGCGCTACGGGATGAGCTGGAGAAGCAGGCGCAGGACGCCGCCGTCCGCGCGACAACCGAGCAGCAGCGGCGCGAAGCGGTCCAGGTGCAGCTAGCCGACGAGAAGAAGCTGGGGGACAGCGCAAAGGCGCAGATCGCGCTGCTCAATCAGCAGATCGACCAATTCAAGGCGCAGCTTAGCTCCGTCGCCAAAGCTCTGGACCTCGCGCAGCAGCAGGGGCACGACAAGGACGTCAAGATCACCAACCTAGGCCAGAAGCTGAACGCGGCGCTTGCCTCGCAGGTGGAGGAGCTCAAGCAATACCGGAGTGAGTTCTTCGGCAAGCTGCGTGCGCTGCTGGCGAACCGTTCCGGCATCCAGGTCGTCGGCGACCGGTTCGTGTTCCAGAGCGAGGTGCTGTTCCCCGTCGGCAGCGCGGACCTGACCCCCGCGGGGGTCGCGCAGATGACCACCTTGGCGGTGACGATCAAGGACATTGCGTCGGAGATTCCGCCCGATCTGCACTGGATCCTGCGCGTCGACGGGCACACCGATCCGCAGCCGGTGAAGGGCGGGCAGTTCGCTTCCAACTGGGAGCTTTCGGCCGCGCGCGCGATCACCGTGGTGAAGCTACTGATCGCGGACGGGGTGCCGGCGGATCATCTGGCTGCGACAGGGTTCGGCGAATACCAGCCGTTCGGCCCCGGCGACACGCCGGACGATTATGCCAAGGACCGCCGGATCGAGCTGCGGCTGACCGATCGATAGGGATCCATCCCCGAGGAGAAGGCCAGCCCCTTTCGGAACTGACCCTCCTCCTACGCCCGCTCGATAATGATCTTGACGCAAACCGACAGAATCACCACAATCCGGCGTAAGGGGTTGCGATGCTTCTTCATCACTTCCTCCTTTCGGAATGCCGGCCGGGCCCTTTCCCGGCCGGTTTTTCCATTTTCAGGGTGAAGTGTTGCCGCACCGTTAACCCTGGCAGGCTCGGGATCGCGACGACTTTCAACTCAGCCAAAAACAGTACTATCAACTAACAAATGGAAATACTACTTGACAACTACCACGTCATTTATGGTACAATTCCCGGATTGGTTACTGGACAATCGCGAGATTGACGGCACGCAGCTCGGGACCAACGCGTTCTCGTAAGCTTTTTCAAGGAATCCCGCCCAAGTGTGCTGTTCACGGTGAACGCGCAGCCGACCATGAGAGCCGACAGATCATTCAACCTCGCACTATCTGCGTAATCTGCGCACATCTTTCTAATATCTGCGATTGAACCCTTTCTTTGCGATGCTGCCTACGGAATGGTCGCTGAGGTATTGGCTTACCCTCTATCGGTCACCCGAAGGCAGGTCAGTAAAACTCGTTTCCGATTGCACAGAAGGGTCGGACCGGTATCGCGCCCTGCAGCAGGTTCGGTGCAGATAGAAGTGTCAAACCTGCCCTGCATTTTGCCTGATCGCGTGATTCATGCCTCCGGCAAGAACGCTCTATGTTTCTTCGCCGAACGCGCGCCGCTTCAAATCCTTCAATCGTTCCTCGCCGGCGGGGGTCTTGGGGTCGATCTCCAGCACCTTCTGCCAGGCGGCGTAAGCGCTTTTCCAATCTTCCCGTCCCACCGCAATTTCCGTCAGCGTGCGCAACGCGGGAAAATCCCGAGGTTCCAGCTTGAGTGTCTGTTCGATGTCGCGGATCGCGCCCGGCGTGTCGCCGGAATGATACTTCGCGACGGCGCGCTGATGCCATGCCTCGGCGAGATTGGGATCCAAGGTGATCGCATCGCTGAAGGAAGCCAGCGCCTCCTCATTGTCGCCCGATTCCAGCGCGCGCATGCCGCGGCCCATCAGCAGGGTCACCGCCGGCGTCCCCGCCTCCAGCCACATCTTCTGCGCCTGGTGTTCCAGCGCCGCGGCGGTCTGCTCGTCTGGCGCCGTCTTCAGCGCGTCGAGCATCCGGGTGATCGCGGCCTGCCGATCCGTCCGCGGCTGCGCCTGCACGGGCGCGAACGATCCGCCCGCGATCAGCAGAACGGCGACCAGCCACAGTGTGCGGCCCCGGATCATGTCCGTGGTTTCAGGCCGTCCGGCTCGGGTCCGCCGGCCATCCAGTCCAGCAACTCGATCGTGTGCAGCACGGGGATTCCTCCGCCGGCCAGTTGCGTGATGCAGCCGATATTGCCCGCGGCAATCAGCGACGGCGCGGTCGCTTCAAGGTTGGCGAGCTTGCGTTCGCGCAGCCGCTCCGCGATCGCGGGCTGCAGGAGATTGTATGTCCCGGCGGAGCCGCAGCACAGATGCGCCTCGGCTGGTTCGACCACGCGGAAGCCGGCCGCCGCCAGCAGCGCCTTGGGTTCCGCCGTGACCTGCTGGCCGTGCTGCAGGCTGCACGCCGCATGATACGCCACGGTCAGGCCGGAGGCCGGCCGGGTCGGCGCATAGCCGATGCGGCTGAGGAACTCGGTGATGTCCACAGTCAGCGCCGACACGGCTTCGGCGCGCGCTCGCTCGGGCTCCGTGCGGAACATGAAGCCGTAATCCTTCACCGTGGTGCCGCAGCCCGAGGCATTGATCACAATGGCATCGAGGCCGCCGTTCTCCACTTCGCGGCTCCAGGCGGCGATATTCGCCCGCGCATGCGCCATCGCGGCATCGTGCTGGCCCATGTGGTGATTGAGCGCGCCGCAACAGCCGGCGCTGTCCGCCACCACGACCTCCACACCCAGCCGGGTCAGCAGGCGGATCGTCGCGTCGTTGATGCGCGGTGCCAGCACCTGCTGCGCGCAGCCGGCCAGCAGCGCGACGCGGGCTCGGCGCGTGCCTTCTGCCGGAAAGAGGCGCGGCGTCTCGGCCTGCCCTCGCGGCGGGACCGATGCCGGCGCCAGGCGCAGCATCGCGCGGATACGCTGCGCCAGCATGCCTTGTCCGGGCACCGCACCGGCCAGCGGCCGGCCGAGGCGTGCGAAGAACAGGGAGGCGCGAAACAGCGCCGGGCTGGGCAGCAGTTTTCCCAGCAGCCCGCGCAGCATCCGTTCGGCGAACGGACGGCGATACGTGTCCTCGATATAGCGGCGCGCATGATCGACGAGATGCATGTAGTTCACGCCGGACGGGCAGGTCGTCATGCAGGCCAGGCACGACAGGCACCGATCGACGTGCCGCACGACCTCCTCGGTCGCCGGGCGGCCGGTCTCGAGCATGTCCTTGATCAGGTAGATGCGCCCGCGCGGACTGTCGAGTTCGTCGCCCAGCAGCACGAAGGTCGGACAGGTGGCGGTGCAGAATCCGCAATGGACGCAGGTGCGCAGCACCTGGTTGGACGAGGCAATCTCGGGATCGCGCAATTGTTCGGCGGTGAAGCTTGTCTGCATGTCTAGCCCGATCGCCCGCGCAGCTGGCCGTGCGGCATGGCCGGCGGCGGCACAATGATGGAAGTCGGCATGGCGGCCATCGCCTACAAGCCCGCGTAGATGCGGCCGGGATTGAGAATGCCGCGCGGATCGAGCGCGGCCTTCACCCGCCGGGTGATCGCTGCCAGTGCCGGCGGCTCATCCGGCACCACCCGCACTGCGCTGCGCAACGTGGCGGGCGCCGCCATCAGGGTCCAGGTTCCGCCCGATGCACGCGCCGCCGATTCAACCGCCTGGTGGGTCGCGGTGTCGGCACGCCCTGCCAGCCACACCAACCCACCGCCCCAGTCGAGGAAGCCGCGCGTGATCCCGGAACCGGCGACGATAGCCAGCACGGCCGGCCCGGCCGAGGGCCGCACGGACACCCGCCACACCGCCGCAGCCGCGTCCGGCGCCCCATCCCACAACGGTTCGGCATCGCGCACCGCGCGCCATACCGCGCGCGATGGATCATCGCCGATCACCTCGCCGCCGAGTTCGGCCCGCAGCCTTTCGGTCCGGTATCGCACAGAGTCGGCAACGTCCTCGATGCGCATCAGCGCGACGGCGCAGCCCATCGGCGCCAATGAGGGCAGCCGCGCAGCGGCATCCGCCGGTAGCCAGGCGGCGGCGGACACGCCGTACGGCGAGCCCAGCGCGGCGGAGAGTGCGGCGACGCCGCTGGCAGGGTCCGGTGCCGGCAGCACGACGGTCCCGGACGATTCCGGCGCCGGCAGCACCTTCAAGGTCACCTCGGTGATGACGCCGAGCGTGCCATGGCTGCCGCTCAGCAACTTGCAGAGGTCGAGACCGGTCACGTTCTTCAGCACGCGCCCACCCGCATGGATGATCTCGCCGCGTCCGTTCACCATCCGCACGCCCATCACGTGGTCGCGCATCGCGCCCCAGGCGACGCGCCGCGGGCCGGACAGGTTGGTGGCGACGACACCGCCCAGAGTCTGCGGCAGCCCCTGCGCCTCGGTTCCGTCGGGACCGTGCGGCAGCGACAGCGTGGGCGGTTCGGCGATCAGGTGCTGGCCACTCTCCGCCAATGCCGCCTCGATCACCGGCAAAGGTGTTCCGGCCCGGGCGGAAATGATCAGCTCCTTGGGCGAATAGAGCGTGATGCCGCAAAGATCGCGCGTCGACAGCATCCGCGCCGCCTGCACCGGACGCAGCATAGCCGCCTTGGTGCCGTTGCCCTGCACCAGCAGCGGCTCGCCGGCCGACGCTGCCTCAGTCACCGCCGCGGCGGTCGCGGCTTCGCTGTCCATGGCTGCCGTCACTGTTCACCCGCAGGCAGAGCCCACCCGAGCCTCATGCCGCCAGCTCAGCGCCCGAAAGCTCAGACCCGGGAAATTCAGATCCAGGGGGCTCAGCCAAAGGGAACACCTTGCTCGGATTCAGCAGCCAGCCCGGATCAAAGGCGGACTTGATGCGCCGCTGCTGCGCCAGCTCCTGCCCGGTGAACTGCACCGGCATCAGGTCGCGCTTCTCCACGCCCACGCCGTGCTCCCCGGTAAGGCAGCCGCCGACTTCCACGCACAGCTTGAGGATGTCGGCGCCGAACGTCTCCGCCCGATGGAAACTGTCGGGATCGTTGGCGTCGAACATGATCAGCGGATGCAGGTTGCCGTCGCCTGCATGGAAGATGTTGGCGACCTTCAGGCCGTAGCTGTCGGACATCTCGGCGATCCGCCGCAGCACGTCCGGCAGGCGGGATGTCGGGATGGTGCCGTCCATACAGAGGTAGTCCGGGCTGATCCGCCCGATCGCGCCGAACGCGCCCTTGCGGCCCTTCCAGATTGCCAGCGATTCCTCCGCCGATTGCGACACCTTGAGGCTGATCGGATCGTGGCGGTTGCAGATTTCGCTCAGCCGCGCCAGCAGCGCGTCCTGTTCGGCGGAACTGCCTTCCACCTCGATGATCAGCATCGCTTCGGCATCCAGCGGATAGCCCGCATGGGCGAAAGCCTCGCAGGCATGGATCGCCGGCTTGTCCATGAATTCCAGTGCCACCGGGATGATCCCGGAGGAGATGATCGAATCGACGCAGGCGCCCGCGATTTCATTCGAACGGAAGGCGGCGAGCATGGCTCGCGCGCCCTCGGGCGAGCGCAGGATGCGCACCGTCACCTCGGTGACGATAGCCAACTGCCCTTCGCTGCCGGTCAACAGGCCCAGCCAGTCGTAGCCCGCCGCGTCCAGGTGGGCGCCGCCGATGGACAGGACCTCCCCTTCCACGGTGACGATCTTCAGCCCCAGCAGGTTGTTCGCGGTGACGCCGTATTTCAGGCAATGCGCGCCGCCCGAGTTCATATTGACGTTGCCGCCGATCATGCAGGCGAGCTGGCTGGACGGATCGGGCGCGTAGAAGAATCCGTGGGCAGAGACGGCATTGGTGATGCCGATATTCGTGACACCCGCCTGCACCACCGCGCAGCGATCCGCGTAGTCGATGTCCAGAATGCGGTTCATCCGCATCAGTCCGACCACGACCGCGTCTTCCAGCGGCAGCGCGCCGCCGGACAGCGACGTGCCGGCGCCGCGCGGCACCACGCGCACGCCGTGCTGATGGCAGAAGCGCATTACCGCGGCGACCTGCTCGGTCGTCTCCGGCATCACCACCGCAAGCGGCGGCTGGCGGTACGCCGCCAGGCCGTCGGTCTCATAGGGCTTGAGCCGGATCGCTTCGGCGATCACGCCGCTTTCCGGCAGCAGTGCCCGCAGGCCGGCGACGATGGTGTCGCGCTTGGCCAGAACATCACGCTTCGGTTCCGGCAGTTTGATCATGGCAACCTCGCTCGACCAGGGAACATGGCGCCCGCCCGCCGCCTCGGCAAGCAGGGGCAGCACCGCGCGTTGGGCGGCGGATCTCGCGCCGGCGCGCCGGTCCGGCGGTGGCGCCGCCCGCAGGGCGGCATCCGCGTTCGCGCCGCGGGACAGCAGGCCGCCGGCACGTCACTTGGCGAGGACCGGGCGGCCAAGGGGAGGACATTTGCCGATGGCCGTGGCAGGATCGGCGGATGCACCAGCTCCTGCTCCTGCGGCACGCGAAATCGGCCTGGGACGACGCCACGCTGGCGGATCGGGATCGGCCGTTGAATGCCAGGGGCCGGCGCGCCGCCTCCGTGATGCGGCAGGTCATGCGCGATCTCGGGCTGATCCCGGACGTGATCCTGGTCTCGTCGGCAAAGCGCACCCTGGAGACGCTGGAGGCGCTGGAGCCCTGGGACGACACGCCGCTGGTGGAATCGCTGGATGCGCTCTACCTCGCGACCGGGCCGCAGCTTCTGTCGGCCCTGCAGATGGTCGCGGAGACAGTGCGCAGCGTGCTGCTCATCGGGCACAATCCCGGCCTGCACCAGCTTGCGCTGACGCTCGCGGATATCGAAGCGGCTGACAGTGGTGGCCAAGGGAATGGCCAGGGGAGCGGCCCCGGAAGCGGCCTCGCCAAGGGATTCCCGACCGCTGCCCTGGCCGAGTTCGTCGTGCCCGGTCCCTGGCGCCGCCTGGATCGCGGCGGCGGCCGCCTGGTGCGGTTCATCACGCCGCGTGCGATGGAGGCGGCAGGCTAGTGAGCGGCCAGAACGTTCGCACCGGCGCGGACGAGAGGCATCCGACACGTGCTGTACGCGGCCACGCCGCGTTGCGGGAGACGGGGCACGAGGCGGGCGGCCGGCCATAGCGATGGACCTGGAGCTCGCACTCAATGTGGAGGATGCGGGGAAGCCGGCCCTGCTGAACGGGCTGTTGAAAGGACGCGTCGGCCGGTCCCGTTCGCAGGCCCTGCACGTCGTCTGGCACGACAGCCCGGAGCGTGCCCTGGCCGCGGAGGGCATGGCGCTTTCGGAGCAGCGCGGGACCTGGCGGCTCGAAAAGCTGTCGCCCGATGGCGCCGGATGGGCGCCCGGCGCGCCGCCGCCCATCCTGGAAGCAGCGGGACGGCAGGATGCACTGACCCGCCGGCTGCCGGACGGCCTGACCCCGGTTGCCGCCTTCGACGGCCGGCAGAGTCTGACCACGGCGGCGACCGCCGACGGCCCGGTGGTCGTGCGCCTGACACGCGGCTCGATCCGCACGGTCACCGCGCAGCACCCGGCTGCCCGCCTGCATATCGAGGGCAGCGACAGCGCGGTGCGGGGTCTTGCGCTTACGCTCGCCTCCGGCATGCGCCTGTCGCTGCCGACCTCCACGCTGGCAGCCGAGGCGCTGGCGGTGGCCGACGGCAAGGAACCGCGCCCGCACCGCCTGGGCGCAGCCGAACTGCCTGACGGGATCGCCGCGGAAGGCGGCGACGCCATCGCCCAGGCGTTCCGCCACGTCCTTGGCCACCTGGTCGAGGTCATGCTGCACCATGCCGCCGAGGCCCTGTCCGGCCGGAACGATATCGAGGCAGTCCACCAGATGCGTGTCGCGGTCCGCCGCGCCCGTTCGGCCATCGCGGTGTTCCGCCACGCGCTGCCCGAAGGGCCACTGACCGAGGCGACCCAGACCCTGAAGACCCTGGCGCGCCATCTTGGCCCGACACGCGACTGGGATGTCTTCGTCAGCGAAACCCTACCCGCCATCGCCGGCAGGTTTCCCGACGATGCGCGCCTGGGGCGGCTGCTGGCCGCGGCCGAGCGGCGGCAGCGGCAGTGCCGGTCGGCTTTGCACGCCTATCTGGGCACATCCGAGTTCCGCATCGCCATGATCGGCCTGGGCTGGTTTGCCGCCTCCGCCGCGTGGCACACGACTGCCACCGGCGCGGCGCCAGCCGCGGAGGCACCGACATCGGCGCAGGACGCAGCGCCGGGGGCAGAGCCCCAGCCGGTGCCGCCGGCAGGCGCCGAACGCCCGCCACTGGAAGTCTTCGCCGAGGCCGCCCTGGAGCGCCGCCGGAAAAAGCTGGTGTCCGCCGGCAAGTCCATCCGGAAGCTGGACCTGCCGTCGCTGCACCGCCTGCGGCTGCGCACCAAGCGGCTGCGCTATGCCGCCGAGGTGCTCGCCGGGCTTTATGGCGGCAAGGCGCCGCGCCGGTTCATCCACCGGCTTGCCGTGTTGCAGCAGCGCCTGGGCGTGCTGAACGACGGCAAGGTTGCCGCCGACCTGCTGGCCGAGCTTGGGGGGGATAGCGGGCGGCATGCGTATGCGGTCGGGCTGGTGATGGGGTTCGCCGCCGCCCGCGCCATGCAGATCCGGCCGAAGGCCCTGGATGCCTGGGAGAAATTTCGCGCCGCCGAACCATTCTGGACTTGACCGGCGAGGCCGGCCTCCTGCATCCGGACATCACTATCACGGCGCAGTGAACAACTTCCGGGGACCATGCCGTGTCGCTCAACCACAAGCGGCGGATCTTCCGACCCGCACCGCTGTCGCTATCGCTGCCCGACGGGCTGCTCCCGGCGCGCCTGCCTCGTTTGACCATGGCCGCGCTGGCGGGATCGCTGCTGCTGATCGGCGGCGTGTGGTTCGCCCAGCGTTCGGCGACGGCGCCGGTCCGGGTGCAGGCGGGCGAGCACCTGGCCGCCGATGCGTCGCAGGTTGCGGTGCTGGATGGCGACACGCTGCGGATGCGCAACCGGGTGATACGGCTGGACGGGATCGAAGCGCCCGGGCGTGACGGATCGTGCCGTCATGCCAGCGGCGCAGGCCTCGATTGCGGGACCGCGTCTGCCAATGCGCTCGCCAGTTTGGTGCACCGCGGGGCGGTGAATTGCACGCTGCGCGGCCATGACCGCGCGGGCCGTCCGCTCGCCGTCTGCATGGTCGAGGGCACCCAATTGAACAGCACGCTGGTTGCCGAGGGCTGGGCACGCGCCGACCGCGGCCAGCCCGATCTGCTCAGGATCGAGGCGCAGGCACGCGCCGAACGCCGGGGCTTATGGGGCGGGCTTTCCGGTCAGACGTGGTAGCGGTGCAGGCACCGCCGGCGGCTCCAGCTTGCGGCCGTCGCCGGCCCATTCGCGCCAGAGCAGCATCAGCACCGCCATAATGGCGGGGCCCAGGAACAGTCCCACCAGGCCCCAGGCTTCAACGCCGCCCAGGATACCCAGGAGCACCCAGAGAAAACCCAGCCGGGTCGCGCTGCCGATCAGCACCGGCCGGATAAAATGGTCGGCCACGAAGACGACCAGAAAACCGAAGCAGACGACGATCACCGCGGCGAGGGTCGAGCCCTGCACCACCAACAGCAGAGCCGCCACACAGAATACGGTCGGCGCGCCGAACGGGATCATCGCCGCCATTGCGGTCAGCGCGCCGAACAAGGCGGGATGGGGAACCGCGGTGAACACGTAGGCAATGCCGAGCAGGAAGCCTTCCCCCAGGCCGACCAACACCAGCCCGTCCACGGTGCCGTGCACCGACGCGACGATCTGGTGGCCGATCCGCTCCGCGCCGGGACCGAATATCCGCGTGCTCACGCGCTGCATTTCCACCGCGACGCGATCGCCGTCACGGAACAGGAAGAACAGGGTCAGCAGAGTGAAGGCAAACAGCACCACCCGGTGGATGATCGCCACGCCCAGGCTGCGCCCATTGCTCATCACGTCGGCATGGCGGGCGCGGCGCAGCAGGTTGGTGGCCGCTTCGGGACTGGCCAGGTTGTCATTCCACCAGGCGGTTGCTTCCCGACTGCCGATCGGCAGGTGACCGAGCCAGTCCGGCGGGGGAACGCCGCTGCTGCGCACGGTATCGAGATAGGCCAGGACGCCATGCGCTTCGCGCGCCGCCTGCACCGCCGCCAGCACCAGCGGCACGATGAACACCAGGGCAATGGCCAGGGTGAAGCAGGCGGGCAGCAGGACGTTGTGCCGGCCGGGCGGCCAGCGGCGGCAGGCGCGCTGGTAGAGCGGCCAGACGGCGATCGCCAGAATGCCGGCCCAGACCAGGGCCGGCAGGAAGCCCCGCAGCGTCCAAAGGCCGAGCAGGGTCAGCCCGATGGCGAGCAGCGCCTGTGCGATCATCTGCGGGCGGCTGGATCCCTCCCCGCCCACCGCGTCCGACTGCGGGGATGGCGTCTCCAACGGCGGATCGGGAATGGTCACGCGCCGCTTCCTCAGACCCGGCCGCCGGGCGGGCGCGGCGGCCAGACGTTGCCGGGAGGCGCAGGCGGCGGCGGGTTTCCGCGTCCCGATGGGTAGAGCAGCCGCTGCGTCATCACCAGCCCGCCGACGCTGGCGATCAGCAACGCGGTGAACCATCGGCCGATGGCGCTCGCGCCGACCGCTTCGGGGTGCCACACCATGAGCAGGTAGACGGCGGACACCACGATCAGTGCCCAGATGGCGCGAATGCCGCGCTGGACCGCCAGCAGCGCGAGCAAGACGAACACGGTGTAGATGGCGATCGCCAACGCGCGCACGACGTTGAACGCCTGTGCGCCGAACAGGAACACGAGCTCCTGGAACGCGTTGTCGAGCCGATCGATCAGCGACAGGCAGGCCGCCATGAACCGATCCGGTCCCGTGAGATACAGCAAAATGGCGAGCACCATCCCGCCCACCCAGATCATGCCGATGGTTTGCCGCCGCACCGTACCGCCTTATGGCCTCCCCGTTGCCCATCGTGGCAAGGGACCGCACAGTGGTGCAAGCTGCCGCTGATTCACAAGGCCGGAGAAATGCCGATGTTCGTGCTCAACCCGCTGCCGCCGCAGATCGGTCCGGCGCGCCTTGACCGGCTGCGGCAGGCGGAGCCGGCGACGATCGGCCATGTGCGGCATGTGGGGTTCATGGCGCCGACGATCCGCGCCCTGCTGGGCGGCTACCGGCGCATCGCCGGCACCGCGGTCACGGTGCGCGCGTTCGGCGCCGATATCGCCATCGTGCACTACGCGCTGGGCCAGATCCGCCCGGGCGACATCCTGGTGCTGGACCGCGCCGGCGACGTCAGGCACGCGGCGTGCGGCGGCAGCGTGGCCTTCGCCGCGCGGGAAGCCGGATGCCTGGGCATCATCATCGACGGCCCGGCCACGGATATTCAGGAATTGCGCGAGTACGATTTTCCCGTCTGGGCAACCGGGCTGTCCACCGTGACCGGCAAACCGCAGTTTCAGCATGGCGAGTTCTGCACCGCGGTGTCCTGCGGCGGGGTTGCCGTGCGGCCGGGCGATGCGATCCTGGCGGATGAGAACGGCGTGCTGGTGCTGCCGCCATCGGACATCGAGGACGCGGCCGATCGCGCCGTTGCCATGCAGCAGGCGGAAAAGCTGACGCTGGCGCGGCTCACCAAAGGCGAGAAGCTGCCGGACATCAATGGCACCAATGCGCGGATCGCGGAGATCATGCGCGGCGCGGCGGGCTGACCGGCGCCGCCGCACCACGTTCTTCTGCAAGCATGTCCTGCAACCTTGTCCTTGGGGAATTGAATGCCGCCTGCCCGCCTTGCCGTCGATATCGGCGGTACGTTCACCGATCTCGCGCTGGAGCACGACGGCAAGCGCACCACCGTCAAGGTCCTGACCACACCGGCCGAACCCGAACGCGGGGTGATGGACGGGGTGCGCACGGTCCTTGCGACCGCCGGCGTCGCTGCCTCCGCCATTGCCATCATCATCCACGGCACGACACTCGCGACCAACGCCATCATCGAGCGCAAGGGCGCGCGGACAGCGTTGCTGACCACCGAAGGGTTTCGCGACGTCATCGCGATGGGTAACGAGAGCCGGTATGACCAGTACGACCTAAACATCGTGCTGCCGGAACCGCTGGTGCCGCGCCATCTGCGCCTGCCGGTGCCGGAGCGGCTGGACAACACCGGTAAGACATTGCGCTCCCTCGATGAGGAAGCGGTGCGGGCGCTGGTGCCGCTGCTGCGGCGCGAACAGGTGCAGAGTATCGCCGTCGGGCTGCTGCATGCCTTCGTCAATCCGGCGCACGAGCAGCGTGTACGGGCGATTCTGGCCGACGAACTGCCGGACGTGCCGGTGTCCCTGTCGTCGGAGGTCTCGCCGGAGATGCGGGAGTGGGAGCGCTTCTCCACCACCGTTGCCAACGCGTATGTCCAGCCGATGATGGCGCGCTATCTGCGCCGGCTGGAAGCCGACATGCGAGGGGTCGGCATCGCGGCGCCGCTGTTCCTGATGATGTCGGGCGGCGGCCTGACGACGATCGAGACGGCATGCCGGTTCCCCATCCGCCTGGTGGAAAGCGGACCGGCCGGCGGCGCGATCTTTTCCGCCCACATCGCGCGCGAATGCGGGTTGGCGCAGGTGCTGTCCTTTGACATGGGCGGTACCACGGCGAAAATCTGCCTGATCGACGGATACAAGCCGCAGACCGCGCGCACGTTCGAGGTTGCCCGCGTCGGCCGCTTCCGCAAGGGCTCCGGCCTGCCGCTGCGTATTCCGGTCATCGAGATGGTGGAAATCGGCGCCGGCGGCGGATCGCTGGCGCATGTCGATACGATGGGCCGGATCGGTGTCGGACCGGAAAGCGCCGGCGCCGATCCTGGTCCCGCCTGCTACGGCCACGGCGGCACCCACCCCGCCGTCACCGACGCCAACCTCTCGCTTGGACGCTACGACCCATCCCGTTTCGCAGGCGGCTCGATCGCGCTCGATGTCGGTGCGGCGCACAATGCGCTGTTGGCCGATGTTGGCTCGAAGCTGGGTCTCACCGCCGAAATGGCCGCGCTGGGCGTTGTCGAGATGGTCGACGAGAACATGGCCAACGCGGCGCGCGTGCACGCCATCGAGAGCGGAAAGGACGTACGCGCCCGCACGCTGATCGCGTTCGGCGGCGCGGCGCCGCTTCATGCCGCGCGGGTGGCGGTCAAGCTCGGCATTGGCCGCGTGCTCATTCCCGCCAATGCCGGCGTCGGTTCTGCTGTTGGATTGTTACGCGCGCCGGTCGCCTACGAGATCGTGCGCGGCCGGCTCATTCGCTTGTCGGAGTTCGATGCCGCCGCGGCCAATCGGCTGATCGCCGAGATGCGCGCCGAGGCC
>DATNEJ010000517.1:0-15136 GCA_035606775.1 Acetobacteraceae bacterium
CTGATGTCGGGCGATCCGGCCCGGGCGGAGAATTTGGCCGACCAGCCGCTTCCGTTCGTCCTCAAGCCGTTCACGTTGACCGTCCTGCTCAACACCGTAGGCGAGGTAATCAGCGGGCGCCGCGCGTCGTCACCCTGAACAGGTCCAGGCCGTACAATCACGCGGGCCGCCACCGTTCACAGGAACTTGATCGTTCCGTCTGCATGCCTGTTACGGTGCTGCCGTACGGGCGCGGCCGTACCGAATGGCCAGGCGGGTCCGCGGGACGTTTCTCCATTGCCGAAAATGGCAAGATGATTACAGCAGGTTTCTTGCGGCGACCGATCCGCACGCCTTCGCCGAAGCAACGTTTGCCGGTGTGCGCGCCGCGCCCTGGGGCAGCAGCGCCTTGTCGTTTCGGTATTGGATCATGGGTCGGCGCTTGCGTCCCACGCGTCACTTCGCCCATTGTCCATGGGAATTCTCGTGAGAGACTCAACGACAATACGAGACGGCCATCTGAGTAACGCGGAAAAGTACCGGTTGCAGCCGGAAAGGTGTTGCGACCACGGACGAATTGACAAACGATGCCACGAAACGAGAAGAAGACCCGGCAAAGTCCATGTCTCGATGGTCACGAAGGCGCGGGAAAGGCCGCCTTCGTGGAAAGATTGCAGCTTATTCTGACCCATTGGCCGAGCGCGGACCGGCTTGCGCGCGCCATGGGTGTCTCATCGTCCGCGTTCCGAAAGTGGCTGAAGGGCGAGGCCGAACCGAACCGGGAACGGCTGATTGCCTTGGCCGCCGTGGCGGGTGTCAGTATCGGCTGGCTTGTCCAGGGCGATGGGCCGCTGCCGGTCATCAGCGATCACGGCGGCGGCAGGCGGCACCAGGGCGCGATCGCGGAGTCTGAGCCTACGCCGCCATCCGGATTCGTCTTCCTGCCCCGCAGCCCGCACGCAGCGGCCGCCGGCGCGGGAACGCCACCGGCACCGGAAGAAAGCGAATTCATCGGCTTCCGGCGCGAGTGGGTCAGCACGCGGTTCGGCATCGGACCCGACGACCTGTTCCTGGAAACCGCCTTCGGCGAATCGATGATGCCGACGATCCGCGATGGCGACCTGTTGCTGGTCGATACCAGCAACCGGACGTTCCGCAATTTCGGCATCTATGTGCTGGAATTGAACGGAGAGCGGCTGGTGAAGCGGGTCCAGCGCAAGCACGACGGAAGCCTGGTGTTGATCAGCGACAATACCGCTTATCAGCCGGACTCCATACCGGGCGATCTGGCGCGGTCGGTGAACGTGGTCGGGCGCGTGGTCTGGAGCGGCGGCGAAATCTGAGGCCGGCGACACGGATGGCGGATCGGCATGCCCGGGGCGGCGCGGCGAACCGCAAGAAGCCGGACTCTCTCCTGGCAGCCTTAAGTTTGATCGCGCGATTCATGTCTTCGGCGATTCCGTTTGCGACGATCGCGCTTTAACCTGCCCGTTCTTCCGTGGTCACCGGAGCCTTGCGCTTCCGCTTTTCGTCAAGCCATTGCAGCACCGTGAAGAAGGAGGGGACGAACAGGACCGCAAGGCCTGTCGATGCAATGATGCCGCTGAGGACGCTGAGCCCCAGCGAAATATCCGCGTTGGCTCCCGCACCCGTTGCCAGCACCAGCGGCAGCACGCCCATCCCAAAAGCGAACGAAGTCATCAGGATCGGCCGGAAGCGCAGCCGCGAAGCATCGATCGCGGCTTCGCGGATCGGCTTGCCATGGACGATACGGCCTTCACGTGCCATCTCGACGATCAGAATGCCGTTCTTGGCCGACAGCGCGATCATCAGGATGAGGCCGATCTGGGTATACAGGTTGTTGGCAACCCCAAGGCTGGTCAACGCGACGACCGGCCCCAGCAGCGCCAGCGGCACCGCCGACAGCACTGCCAGGGGCAAGATCCAACTCTCATATTGGCCAGCGAGGCAGAGATAAACCAGCAGCACCGACAATCCGAACAGATAGTAAAGCTGGCTGCCGCTCAGTTTCTCCTGATACGACATCGTCGTCCACTGATAGCCGACATCGCTTGGAAGGACCTTCTTCGCAATGCCTTCCATCGCCGCCAGTGCCTGGCCCGAACTGACGCCGCGAGCCGGACTGCCGATGACCGTCGCCGAAGGATAGCGGTTGTAAAGGGTCACCAGCGACGGCCCGACCTTCGACCCGAGATGCGCGACAGCGCTGATCGGCACCATCTGGCCGTCCCGACTGCGCACATAAAGATTGAGCAGATCGTCCGGCTGCAGCCGGTACTGAGACTCGGCCTGGGTGTACACCTGGAACACCTGACCGAACTTGTTGAACTGATTGATGTAGGTCGATCCAAGGTAAGACGACAGCGTCGAGAACACGTCCCCTACCGAGACACGCAAGGTTTCGGCCCGGGCGCGGTCCACGGTCACCGAGACATGCGGTGAGCCAGGGCTGAACGTGGTCAGAACATGCTGCAACTGCGGATCGTCTGCGGCCGCCTTGATCAGTTGTTTCGTCGCCGCGTCCAGTTTCGCGTAATCGAAGCTGCCGCCAAGCAACTCCAACTGCATCTGAAAACCGCCTGCATTGCCGATGCCCTGGATCGGCGGCGGAGCCAGGACGAACAGCCGGCCGTCAGGGGCCTTATCGAGACCAGTCTGCAAATGCTGGGCTATTGAGATGATATCTGTGCCCTTTGCCTTGCTTCGCTGCTCCCAGGGTTTAAGGATGACGAAGGACACACCGGTATTGGACTGATCCGAGAAATTGTCGAGCGCGGACAGCCCTGAGATCGCGATGACCTTGTCGACACCGGGCGTGCTGGAGGCAATCTTGGTGGCCTGATCGAGAGCCGCTGTCGTACGCCCGAGTGCAGCACCGTCCGGCAGCGCTGCGGCAATCATCAGATAGCCCTGGTCTTCGTTCGGGATGAACGCCGTCGGCAAACGGGCAATGCCCCAGATAGCCACAGCGGACAGCACCAGCCCGATCAGCACCATCACCCCGCTGACCCGCACCATGCGGGCAATGAGTGCCGTATAACCGCGTTCGCTACCGGCGTAGATGTACTCGAAGCCGCGAAACAGGAAGTTGCGTTGCGCAACGGGCTTCGGCGTGCGCAGCCACAAGGCGCACTGCGTCGGCTTGAGCGTGGCGGCATTGAACGCGCTGATAAGCGCCGTGACCGCGATGACCAGGGCGAACTGCGCGAACATCTGCCCGCTCAGTCCCGGTACAAAGGATGCCGGCAGAAACACCGCCATCAGCACCAGCGTTATGCCGATGATCGGCCCGAACAGATCGCCCATCGCCTTGATCGAGGCATCGTGGCCGGACATGCCGCGCTCGATGTATGTCGAGACACCTTCGACGATGACGATCGCATCGTCGACCACCAGGCCGATCGCGAGCACCAGCGCGAACAGAGTGGACAGGTTGACGGTATAGCCAAGCGCCGCCATGCCGGCGAAGGCGCCGATGATCGTGACCGGCACGGTTGTTGCCGGCACCAGGACCGCCCGGAAGTTCTGCAAGAACACCAGGATCACGATCAACACCAGCAGACCGGCCTGCCAGAGGGTCGTGTAAACGCCGTTGATCGACTCGTTGATGAAGATGGTCGTGTTGTAGGGAATGCTGTAGTGCAGCCCCTCCGGGAACCGGTGAGACAGCTCTTCCATCTTCGCCCGGACTTCAGCCGCGACATTAAGAGAATTGGCGTTGGGGGTCTGGTAGATCGCGATACCCGCGGACGGCTTGCCGTTCAGCTTGAAGTCCTGGGAATAGGTCTGCGCACCGAGCTCGATCCGCCCGACATCCTTGACCCGGATCAGACGGCCGCCCTGCGCCGTCTGATCCTTGACGACGATGTCGGCAAACTGATCCGGGTCGTTATAGCGTGACAGGATATCGACGGTGTACTGGAATTGCTGGTCGGTCGGTGCCGGAGGCATGCCGATCTGCCCCGCCGCGACGTTCTGACTCTGCTGTCGCACGGCGTCGATCACGTCTGACGGTTGCAGGCCGAAGGAGTAGAGTTTCTGCGGATCCAGCCAGATCCGCATCGAGTACTCCCCGGCACCCAACACGGTCACGTTGCCTACACCAGGCAGGCGCGCCAACTCGTTGACCAGGTTGATCGTCGCGTAGTTCCACATGTACAGCGCGTCGTATTTTCCATCAGGCGAATCGAGGGTCACGAATTCCAGGATGGACGCGGATTTCGCCCTGATAGACACGCCCTGCGCCTGCACACCCTGCGGCAACTGGGCCAACGCGTTCTGCACGCGGTTCTGCACCAGCACCTGGTCCATATTGGGGTCCGAGCCGATCGCGAACGACACGGTCAGGGTGTAGGTCCCGTCGTACGCGCTGGTGGACTCCATATAGATCATGCCGGGGACGCCATTGACCTGCTGCTCTATCGGCAAGGCCACGGTATCGATGACGGTCTGGGCGCTCGCGCCGGGATACCGGGTGGTCACCTGGACCGTGGGCGGCACGATGTTCGGATACTGCGCAACCGGCAGCCTGAACACGCAGATCACACCGATCAGCACCAGCACGATCGCCAGCACATTGGCGAGGACCGGATGCTCGATGAAGAATTTCGACATCCGTGCTAGCCGTCGCCGGGGGCCGGTTTCGGGTTCACCTTGGTGCCCGGCGAGGCGCGCCACAGATCGCCAACCACCACCTGATCGTCGGCCTTCAGGCCGCTGGTGACGACCTGCATGCTACCGGTGACCTGGCCCAACTGGACGTAGCGCTGCCGAACGATGCCGTCAGAGCCGACAACCAGTACGTAGCGGCCGCCTTGATCCTCCTGCACGGCCCGTGACGGGATCAGCAGCGCGCTCTGCGTCGTCTTGCCCATCGGCATGCGGATGTTGACGAAAATACCGGGCAACAGCGTGCGGTTCGGATTGCGGAGGATGCCACGGACATACAGTGTGCCGGTTGCCGCATCGACCGTGGGGGCGACGTAGTCCATTGTGCCGTGAAGGGGAAAGCCGTTCTCATCGGATAGCCCGACCTCGATCGGAACACGGTGCAGTTCCGCGAGCGTCAACCGGCGCTGATTCAGGTTGGCGCGAACCTGCAAGGCCTGCTGCGTGCTGACATTTGCCACGACATAGATCGGGTCGAGCTGGGTGATTTCGGCCAGGGCAGCCTGCTGGCCACTGCCGCCAACCACGTTGCCGACGTCAATCAGATGCTTTTCCATCCGGCCATCGAATGGCGCACGAACTTCGGTATAACCAAGGTTGAGTTGCGCCAGGTCGATCTGCGCCTGCGCCGCCAGGATGTTTGCCTCAGCGCTCGCGCGCTCAAAGTTCCAGTGATCGACGTCGACCTGTGTGGCCGCGTCCCGCTTGAGCAACGCCGTGTAGCGGACCACCTCGGTCTTGGCGTATGAGAGCGCCGCCTGCTGCAATTGAAGCTGGGCGCGCGCCTGTTGCAGTTGCGCCTTGTACTGGTCCTGCTGGATGGTGAACAGCAGATCGCCCTTGTTGACCAGTTGCCCATCCTGGAAATGGATCTTCTCAAGATACCCGACAACACGGGCGACAAGTTTCACCTGACTGATGGCGGCAGCGTTGCCGGTAACCACCATCGTATCGCTGACTGTCTGCACTTTCGGCTGGACAACCGGGACGGCCGGTGCCTCTGGCTCCTGTGTCTGTGCGACGACAACGGGAGCCGGGGACGCCTGCCGCTCTGCCGCCGCGGCACCGGCCTTGCCTCGCTGAGCCGGGGCGCTCTGCGGCACGGTTCGCGAGTCCGCGGCGCGGATCCGGTCGGCCGGCAAGATGCTGACAAGCACCATCGCAATCGCCGCGCCGATGGCCTGTCTCGCGACCCTGCGCCAGGCAACCGCGCCTTTCCGAATATCCTGAACCGGCCTCATGATCCTCACCACTGGGGGGCTCGCACGTCCGGCCCCCTGTCGGCAGGGCCAGGGAGGCCAGGCGTTGGTGGTTGCGGTCGGGTGGCCGGCGGCAGCAGGGTGCCCCAATCCGTGCGGTGACGCATTTCAGCGCGCGTGGCATCGTTCACGAAATCGTTCCCCTCTCGTATCTGCCACCCGCCACCCAGCGAACGGTACACCGATGCAAGACTGGTCGAGACGCTGCCCGAGGCCGAGGCGAGACTCGTCTCGGCCTGGTACAGATTCTGTTCAGCGGTCAGAACCGTGGTGAAGTCCCGGGTTCCGAGTTGATATTGATCGATGGCAATGCGCAGTGCGTGCTGCGCTGCCGCGACACTGCGCCGCAAGAGATCCACCTGCTGGCGTCCCTGAAGAAATCCCGCCAGACCCTGCTCCACTTCTTCCTGCGCTTTCAGCACCGTGTTCTGATACGCGATGAGCAGGGTTTGTAACCTCGCATCCTGCACCCGCACGTTATTGGTGATCTGTCCGTAATTGAGCACCGGCCAGGTGAATGAGGGGCCGAACGAAAACTGGATCCCTTCCCCGCTGAAGACCTTGTTGACACGGCCATGGCCCGTGCTCGCTGCCGTCGTGCCAAACGCGCCGGAGAGGGTGAACGCTGGAAACAGATCGGCCTTGGCCATCCCGATCTGCTCGCTTTGCGCCGCCGCGCTGAGTTCGGCGCTGCGAATGTCAGGCCGCCGGCGGATCAGATCGGCGGGAATGCCGACGGCTACATCCCTCGGTGGGACCGGTATGATCCGCCGGCCCGCCAACAGAGTATCCAGCGAAGCCGGGGGCATGCCGAGCAGGACGCGGAGCGCGCTTTTTCCCTGCTGCAACTGTGCCGTCAGTTGGGGGATGGTCGATTCAGTCTGTGCCAGGACATTCTCTGCCTGGTACACATCGAGCCCTGTTGCGGTACCGCCCTGGAAACGGGCTTGCGCGATCTGCAGGGCCTTCTTCTGTTTGACAACGTTGTCTTGCGCGATATCCACCTGCGCCTGCAGGGTACGGATGCCTATGTAGGTAGTCGCGACATCGCCCAGCAATTGCACCAGCACGTCATCATAGGTTGCAATCGACGCGAGGTAGGCCGCATCGGCGGATGCGACGCCGCGGCGGAATTTGCCCCAAAAATCCAATTCCCAGGCGAGTTGGGTCCCAAGCGACGCCCGCCAGAAATTTCCGAGAGCCACGGCCGGATTCGAACTCAGATCGGCTCGGCTCGCCTGGTTATAGCTGACGTTCGCGCCGATCTGCTGTTGCTGAGGATAGAGTTCGCCTATGGATATTCCCAGTTCGGCCCGCGCTTCGAGCACGCGGGTGCCGGCAGCCATGAGTGTCAGATTCTGCTGGCAGGCGATATCGATCAGGCGGT
The DNA here is from genome assembly GCA_035606775.1 of Acetobacteraceae bacterium. Taxonomy (GTDB): domain Bacteria; phylum Pseudomonadota; class Alphaproteobacteria; order Acetobacterales; family Acetobacteraceae; genus Rhodopila. Next base: position 7,315 of record DATNEJ010000517.1, read on the forward strand.
CGAGCGTCGGATCCCTGAAGACCGTCCACCATCGCTCGTACTCCTGATGGTCGGTACGCACGGTCGGGTCTCCCGACTCCAGCCATTTTGCGGCAACCGGCGCATTGGGTTCGGTGAAGTCGGGACCGACCTTGCACGCAGCCAGAGGGAGCATCAGGGCCATGACGAGCAGAGGGGCACCGGTCGGGCGCAGCCAGGCGCACTGCCTGACATGCACACGGCGCTCTATGCAGGAGCGAGCCGGGACAAAATCCTGACTTTGCCAAGAATGGCGTCCCCTCCATCGCCCCATGATTGCAGCCTCTGCGCTCCGTATCCGGCGAGCTTCACAATTTTATCTGGCTGGTATTCGCCGCGAACACGTCCGCGGGTGGGCTATCGCACCACCGACATGCCATACAGGTTCGACGAACACAATGGCTGGTGGCAAGTCAATCGGTGCAGCCATATTGCGTTTGGCTTTGTCGCAGACGGAAATACTGTGCAACCAATTGCCGAATTCAAGCAATCGTGAGAATTTGTATCGAGGAACACTGCGGTCGGGAGTCGCCGCAAGTCAGTTTCCCGTCGGACCAACCAGTCTGTCAGCGCGGAGGTGCTTTCGCTTCTCCCGGCTTTGCATCAGGCGCGGCCACGATTTCCGCCGTCTTGGCTGCCGCTGCCTCTTTGGCGTGCGGATCGCGGCCCGACTGGCGGTCTATCACATCGTTGACCCCGTTGGAGGCTTCGGTGGCGACCACCACGGCAACGTCGCCCCAGTAATGATCAAGTGTGCCGGCGGGAATTTCATTGAGCTGGACCACGCGGCCGCGTTCATCGCCGCTCCCGGTCTTGACGATCCATTGGATCTCGATCCGCTCCTGATGGCCGGCGACCGGCACGGCCTTGACCTGACCCTGGACGATGAAATCGGCGCCCTCGGGCTTGGTCTGGATGATCGGGCCGAGCAGGGCAAGACGCGCGCGCATCTGTTTGGTGAGCGACTGATCGCCGTCGCCGGGCGCGCCGGTTACCTCGGCCACCATGACCTTGGCAGCACGGTTATACAGGCTGTTCGGATCGGCGCGATTGCGCGCAATCTGGATGCTGGTGAGAACCGCGGAAATCTTCGATGCGGCATCGGCCGCAGTCTGGCGCAGCATCTCCGGGTCGGCGGCCGACCATGCGGCGATGGGGACACCATCCGCTTCGGTGCTGCCGGCTTCCTTGCCCTGCGGGTCCTCCACCACGAACATCGGGACCACCGTGTCGCCACGCTGTTCGGCGCGGGTGAGCAGGCGCCAATCCGTGCGGCCCGGTTTGCGTGCGATCGCCGGCACCTCCGATTTCTGCAAGGCCTTGGCGACGTCATCGGTAAATTGCTGGTTCGCCGCATCGGGCAGCAGGGTGTCGGACCCTTCGGGAACCGCCAGCAGCGGAGTCAAAGGCTGCGCCAGCCGGCGCGCGGTGGAACCAGGATTGCCCAGGAACGGCTCAGGCAGGTCGCCGCAGCCGGCGAGGGCCAGAACGGCGACAAGGAGAAGGCAGGCCAGAGGTCGGAGACTCATCGGGGGCTTCAAGCAGATGTTGCGCCGCGCCGCCAGACCGGACGGCCAGCGTTGCACAAGCGATCAGGCTGATTTCGATGCGGTCACGCTGAGCCGAGGTGAATGATTGATATCTGATGTCCGATCGGACCGCCGCCGGCCAGGGTGCGCCGCCGGTGGCTGAAGAAGCGATCCTCATCGGCAAGCGTGTCGGCCCCGCTGACCGATACCAGCGGCACGCCTGCCTCTCGCAGGCGGGCCGCGCAATAACCGGAAAGGTCGAACAGCCAGTGGTTTTCCCCGCGACCTGGTTCGAAGAAGCGGCTGTCGGCGGCCTGGCGCGCCAGGACAGCGTCGCGCAGGTCGATCCCGACCTCGTACGATTGGGCCCCGATGCAGGGCCCGACCGCGGCGGCCAGGCTTTCCAGCCGCGCGCCGAGGCGCCGCATGGCGGCGATGGTCTCCTCGATCACCCCGGCCACGGCGCCGCGCCAACCGGCATGCGCGGCGCCGACCACACCGGCCCGGGCGTCCGCGAACAGGATCGGCGCGCAGTCGGCGGTGACGATGCCAAGCGCAAGCCCGGGACGATCGGTCACCATTGCATCGGCTCGCGGCCCCGCGCCCGGCGCCCATGGCTCAGTGACTGAAGCCACCTGCGTCCCATGCACCTGCGTCAGTCCGACGAGGCGATCCGGGGCGGCGCCGACCACGCGGGCTGCCAGGAGGCGATTTTTCAGCACGGCATCGCGGGAATCGTTGCCCGACAGGCTGCAGTTCAGGCTGGCATAAGGCCCGGCGGAAACGCCGCCCCGCCGGGTGAAAAAGCCATGCGGGAACGACAGTCCCTCCGCGCGCAGGCATTCGGCCATCGAGAACTCCGGTTTGGGCGGCATCCAGTCCCGACAAAACCCGGCCGCGCGAGCGGCGGCGAGTCGCGGCGCGAACCGGATGCCTTGGCAACGAGCGGCATATCGCGCCTCTCGGACGAAGATACCAGCGGATCGTTTGCGCGGTTCGGGCGCGGGGCGTCACTTGTTTCGCCGCACGCGGCGGGACCGGCGTTCCAGCGGCCCGGGAAATGTCCTACGGTGCCGCGCAACCACGGCTGGTCCGCGTGAATGACGGCCGGATTCCTGGGGGGATGCGTGCTCGGCCACGTCCCTGACCTATCACAGGAGCCCTCCATGGCACTCGGTCCCATACCCGACTTCAGCGACTTCACCCGGATGTTCGCCGAGATGAAGATTCCGGCGCTGCCGGACATGGATGCGTTCGCCACCGCCAATCGGCGGAACATCGAGACCTTCACCGCGGCCAACCGCGTGGCGCTGGAAGGGGCGCAAGCGGTCGCGCGCCGCCACATGGAAATCATGCAACAGAGCATGAGCGAAATGACCGACGCGATCCGCACCTTGTCCGCCACCGATGCGCCGCAGGTGCGCGCCGCGAAGCAGGCCGAATTGCTTAAGCAGGGGTATGAGCGCGCGGTCGGCAACCTCAAGGAGATCAGCGAGCTGATTCAGCACTCCCATGCCGAAGCGATGAACCTGCTCAACCGGCGGTTCGTCGAGGCGATGGAGGAGCTGAAGGCCCTGGCGGAGAAATCCGCCCGCGCCTGACCGGAGCCTCTCGCCGGCGGCCCCTGTCGCGGCGGTTTTCATCTTTCCCAACCTGAACCCCCGCACAGGAGCCGCTGCATGCTCGACAACCCACCTCTGCTCTCGATCCATCGCGGCTTTCGCCGCCCCGACCCGGCGCTGGTGGAACGGTTCCGCGGCGCGCAGACCTCACACTTGGCCGACGCGATGGATGGGCGCGGCGCGCTCGATTACCGGATCAAGCCGCTCGATCCCGCCAACGCCGCCTTCGTCGGGCCGGCGCTGACGGCCTTCGCCTATCCCGCCGACATCGTCGCGCTGTTCGGCGCACTGTCGGAGGCGCAGGCGGGCGACGTGATCGTGCTGGCGAATGACGGCTACACGCGCACCGCGGTCATCGGCGACATCGCTGCGGGGATGATGAAGAACAAGGGCGTGGCGGCGTTCGTCACCGATGGCCTGGCGCGCGACAAGGCGGGGATCATTGCCGCCGGGCTGCCGGTGTTCTGCCAGGGCATCCAGCCCAACTCGCCGGCGATGAACGGCCCCGGGGTGGTCGGCGCGCCGGTCACCCTGGGCGATGTTCACGTGAACCCGGGCGACGTGATCGTGGGCGACGCGGACGGTGTCGTGGTGGTGCCGCAGGAAAGGCTGGAGACGGTGCTGAAGCGCCTGGACGCGGTGCGCGCGGCCGAGGCACGGACGATCCGGCTCGTCGCCGAGGGCGCAACGATGGCTGACGGTGCGCGGCGCATGATCGAGAAGGCGACGATCATCGAATAGAGCGTGATCGTCGGAGGCGGAACCGTCGGAGACGTGAATCACGCGATCAGATAAAGCCGACCGCCACCGGGCGCCGACGGCCTCGTTTATCCGGTGATCTCGGCGATCTCGACGTCGGAGCAGCCGGCTTCGCGCAGAATCTCCGTCGTGTGTTCCCCCAGGGTGGGCCAAAGTCGCCGCACACTCGGCGGGCTGGCGGAGAACCGGGCGGGGATCGCCGGAAGGACCACCTCCCCTTCGACCGGATGTTTCGCGTGCTCGAAGAACCCTGTCTCCCGCAGATAGGGTTCGCTGAACAGGTCCATCAGCGTGTTGGCCTGCCCGCAGGGAATATCGGCCGGACGCAGTTCGGCGAGCCACTCGGCCGTGGTCCGCTGCTTCATCCCCTCGGTCAGCGTGGCATACAGCGCGTCGATGTTGGCGGATCGCGCCGGCACCGAGCAGAAGCGCGGATCCTCGATGAGATGCGGCACGCCCATCGAATCGAACAGCTTCGTCCATTGCGCATCGCTGTGCGCGATCACGCTGATGAAGCCGTCCTTCGTCTGATAGGGCCGGCGGTGCGGGGTCAGCATGCGGGGATAGCCGAGGCCCTTTTCCGGCTCGCCCAATACGCCGTGCCACAGATGCTCGATCAGCATGAACGATAGGATGGTCTCCATCATCGGCACATGGACCTCCTGCCCCTGCCCCGTGCGTTCGCGGTGGAACAGCGCCATCCCGATCATCGAGGCGAGCGTGCTGCCCGTGAGCTTGTCCACCAGGACCGTCGGGAAGTAGCGTGGCGCGCCATCGGGGCCGGCATTCAGCGAGGCAGTGCCCGATACGCCCTGGATCAGGTCATCGTAGGCAGGAAATTCCTGCATCGAGCTGCCTTTGCGGAAGCCGCTTGCGCAGGCATAGACAAGGCGCGGATTGAGCGCGGACAGGCTGGCGTAGTCGAGGCCCAGCCGCTGCGCGGCGCCGATCCGCATGTTGTGGACGAACACATCGGCTGATTCCACGAGCCGCAGCAGCGCCCGCTTCGCGGCCGGCTTCTTCAGGTCGATCGCCAGGCTGCGCTTGTTCCGGTTCAAGGTGGCGAAATAGCTGCTCATGCCCTTGGTGCGGCTTGGCCCGATATAACGGGTGGAGTCGCCTTCGACCGTCTCCACCTTGATCACGTCCGCGCCCATGTCGCCCAGGACCTGCGACGCGAACGGGCCGAGCACGACCGTCGTCACGTCGATGACACGTATGCCGGCCAGGGGGCCGCGATTGGCCCCGCTCGTCTCACTCACTTATCGCCTCCGCGCGATGCTGCAACGCAGCTTCGCCGCGGCTGAGCCGGTTGGCAATGCGAGGCGCGCTGGCTACCTTCGCGCTGGCTTTGGAGTGCGTAAACGATGGTCTGCGGACACGTGCCGGATACGGGGGTGCATGGCTGAACGCCGCGTCAATCCACGCACGGTCCTGCTGATCGTCGCCAGCGCGATGTTCATGGAACAGCTCGACGGCACCGTGCTGGCCACGGCGCTGCCGACGATGGCCCGCAGCTTTGACGTCGATCCGCTGCGCATGAATGTTGCCCTGACGTCCTACCTGCTGACCTTGGCGATGTTCATCCCGGCCAGCGGACGCATCGCGGATCGTTTCGGTTCGCGGACGGTCTTCCGCATGGCGATCGGACTGTTCACTTTGGGTTCCATCGCCTGCGCCCAGGCGCCGACATTATGGGCGCTGGTGGCCGCACGCATGGTGCAAGGCGCCGGCGGCGCCATGATGTCGCCAGTGGGACGGCTGGTGATGCTGCGCGCGGTGTCAAAGAGCGAGCTGGTTCGCGCGATGTCGTGGCTGATGATCCCCGCCACGATCGGGCCAATCGTCGGGCCGCCGATCGGCGGCTTCATCGTCACCTACCTGAGCTGGCACTGGATTTTTTACATCAACGTGCCGATCGGCATTGCCGGCATCGTGCTGGTGACGGTTTTCATCGACGAGATGAAGGAAACCGCCCGAACGCAGTTCGACCTGATCGGCCTGATCCTGGCCGGCACGGCGCTGGCCTGCCTGATGTTCGGCATCGAGGTCGGCAGCCGCGGTGTCGGAGCCTGGTGGATCGTCGCCGCCTTGCTCGCCACCGGCGCCGCAGCGGCGGTGCTCTATACGCTTCATGCGCGCCGCCATCCCCGACCGATGCTGGATTTTCGCCTCCTGAGCATCACGACGTTCCGCATGTCGGTGGCGTGCGGCACGCTGTCGCGCATTGCCGTTGGCGCCATGCCCTTCCTGCTGCCGATGATGCTGCAACTGGGCTTCGGCATGTCGGCGGTGCAAAGCGGCCTGATCACCTTCGTCAGTTCCGTCGGCTCCCTCCTTATGCGCCTCTGCGCGCCCTACTTCCTGCGCCTGCTCGGCTTTCGCAACGTGCTGATGTGGATCGGCCTGCTGGCCACCCTGCTGCTGGCGCTGACTGCCGCGTTCCGGCCCGGCTGGCCGCTCGCGCTGATCTATGTCGTGCTGATCGCCAACGGGTTTTTCCAGTCGTTGCAGTTCATGGCGTACAACACCATCGCCTATGCCGATGTGCGGCGAACCGAGATGAGCGCGGCGACCAGCTTCTATACGACGTTTCAGCAGATGTCGCTGACCCTGGGCATCGCCATATCGGCCGCGGCCCTGGCCGGCTCCGTCTCCCTGACCGGCCATGCCCACGCCATGCTGCCCGATTTCTCGGCCGCCTTCCTGTTCGTCTCGGCGATTTCCATCTTCGCCCCGCTGCTGGCGAGCCGCCTGGACAAGGCCGCCGGCGCCGAACTGTCCGGGCACCGCGATCGCCGCGGCAAGGCGGAGGCGCCGGCAGAATAATCGGCGCGGATTCAGCCTGACAGCAGGACCACCAGACTGCCGATGCCAACCGCGAAGCAGTAATAGGCGAACGGGTTCAGCGCCCATGAGTCGTGCTGGCGGAAATACCGCATCAGAAAGGCCGTGCTGAGATACGCCGTCACCCCGGCGATCACCGCCGCCAGCAGCGAAAGTTCGAACACCCCTGCCGGCACACTCTCATGCAGCAGCTTGGGCACCTCCAGTACCGTCGCGCCGATAATGATCGGGGTCGCGATCAGGAAGGAGAAATGCGCCGATCCCTCGTGGTCGACCCCACGCAGCAGGCCGCCGACGATCGTCGAACCGGACCGGGAAATGCCGGGAATCAGCGCGGCGCATTGCCAGCAGCCGATCAGCAGCGCGTCCTTGGGTGTCAATGTCGAAAGCCGGCGATGGCCGGCCCTGCCGCGCAGGCGTTCGCCGAACAGCAGCAGCGCCCCGTTCACCACCAGGAAGGCCGCGGCGACAATGGGTGAGCCGAACAGCCCGCGCACGAATTTCTCCAGCGCGAAGCCGACGATGACAGCCGGTATCGTTGCGATCACGATCAGGAAGAACACGCGCCGACTCTCGCTGACCTGGTGGGGGTCGCCGATGCCGAGGACGCCGGTGAAGACCGCCCACCAGTCCCGCCAGAAAAAGGCCAGAAGCGCGGTCGCGGTGCCCAGATGCAGCATCACCAGGAACGGCAGAAACGCCGCCGAATGCTGATCCAGGTTCCAGCGCAGCAACGACGGCAGCACGACGGCGTGGCCGAGGCTGCTGACGGGGAAAAGCTCCGTGGCACCCTGCACGATGGCAATGATGATGGCTTGCAGGCTGTCCATGCTTGCTCCGGTTCGAGTCGCGATAAGGTGGGTGAAAGGCTAGAGCCTGTTTGGTGCGGATAGAAGCACCAAACAGGCTCTGAGCTTTTTGTTTGATCGCGTGATTCGCGTCTCCGGCTTGCCGCCTCCGACGATCACGCTCTGGCAGTAATGGATCAATCATTCAGCGGATAGCTGGCCATCAGGCGCCGTTGCAGACGCCAGTGGCGGAACATCG
>DATNEJ010000529.1:0-2499 GCA_035606775.1 Acetobacteraceae bacterium
TGCGGATCGACCGCCAGGTAGCGTGCCGGCCGTTCGGTTGCCCGCTGGAACACGCCGGCGCGCAGCAGCAGCTTCTTGTCGTCATCGGATAGCCGGATCGCCTCGCGCAGATGATCGGTCCAGCTTTCCATGGACCACACCTCGATCCATCCCTCCGGATGGGCCACGTCCTCATAAAGCTGCCAGAACACCGCGCCGCCACGGCCGCGCACCTGTCGCATCTCCTGCATGATTTCCAGGAACGCCGAACGTTGCGCGGGCGCGACCTGGTAATACACGATCTCCATCACCCGTCCGCGCGAGAAGCGCAGGATCGGCATGAGTTCGGCGGCCGGCGCCTCCGGCGTCAGGACGCGGGTTTCCTCGGCCGGGGCGCGCGGGACGCTTGCAGCCTCGATGCTGAAGAACCGCGCCGCGATCGTCAGCACCACGCCCAGCACCGCGGCAGCCAGGAAGGTGTGGTGCAGGCCGATCTGGCCGCCGACCCAGCCCCAGCCGAACGATCCGAGGGTCAGCGCGCCGTTCTGGGCAAGCTGGTAGAGGGACAGTGCCCGAGCGCGCACCCAGGGCGGGCAGACGAGCTGCGCCGCGGCCTGGATGGTCGCGAAGGCCGAGGTCCAGCCCAGCCCGAACAGCAGCATGCCGAACGCGGCGGGCAGCCAGTGCGTGGAGAAACTGACGATCAGCATGCCGAGGCAGGACGACAGGCTGCACAGCACGACCGTCGTGCCCCGGTCCACCTTGCGGCGCACGATGGGCAGCAGCATGCCGGAGGTGACGCCGCCGATCCCCATCATTCCCAGGATCACGCCATACATGCCGGCGCCGAGGCCGAGCTCCTGCCGCACGAACAAAGGCAGCAGCGCCCACGGCGCCGCCGCGGGGATCGAGTAGGCGGCGGTCCGCACCATCGCCGCCTGGATTGCCGGCGTGTTCCGCACGAAGCGCGTGCCGGCACGCATCGCGGAAATCAGGTGCTCGCGCGGCAGCCCGGTGAACCGCCGTCCCCGCCGCCAGACGACCAGAGCGCCGATTACCGACAGGATCGAGACCGCGTAGAGCGAAAATGCCAGGCTCGATCCGCCGATCAGGATCAGGAAGCCCGCCAGCGCCGGCCCCACCGCGCGGGTTAGGTTGTAGCCGATACCGTTCAGTGCGATGGCCTGCACCAGGTCCTCGCGCGGCACCAGTTCCGGCACGATCGCGCTCCAGGCCGGGGCGGTCAGCGCCGAACCTATGCCGATGGCGAAGGTCAGCACCAGCAGCCAGGTCGCGGTCATCACGCCGGAAACGGTCAGGATGGCGAGCAGCGTGGCGGCGAGGATCGTCCAGATCTGCGTGCCGATCAGGAACACCCTACGATCGACGATGTCGGCCAGCGCGCCGCCCGGCAGCGCCAGCAGGAACACCGGCATGATCGTGGCGGCCTGGACCATGGCGACGATCAGCGGCTCGGGTGCCAGGGATGTCATCAGCCAGCCGGCACCGGTGTTCTGCAGCCAGGTGCCGAGCCAGCCGATGACGCTCGCCGTCCAGAGCTGGCGGAACGTGAGGTTGCGCAACGGCGTCAGAGCGGACGGAAGGCGCATCGGATTCCTGTCATCGGCCGGGGGCGTTGCGATCGCAGCATACACGACGAAGTGGCCAATCCTCGCGTTTTCCGTTGGAGCCTGTTCGGCGCCGCCAGAAGCGCCGAGCAGGCTCCAAGCGATTGTTTGACCTCGTGATTCACGTCTCCGGCGGTCCCGCCTCCGACGATCACGCTCGGCGTTTGATCGCGTGATTCACGTCTCCGGCGATACTGCCTCCGACGATCACGCTCGGCGTTTGATCGCGTGATTCACGTCTCCGGCGATACTGCCTCCAACGATCACGCTTCAGGATCGTGGCGGCGATGCGGCGCGGGTTCAGCCCATGCCGCCCGGCTGGGATGCGTTCGGCAGAGTGACAACGACCGTGATGCGCACGGTCCGCCCGACGGTGAAGGGCCGCGCGGTCATGCCCCAGTCGGCCCGCAGCAGGTGCCCTTCGGCAACCAGCCGGCCGTGCTGGCGATCCAGGTCCAGCGCCAGCCCATGCAACACACCGTGCATCTCCAGTTGCCCCGCGATGCCGTTCCCCTGGCACGCGCCATGGAAGGTCAGCAGCGGATAATGCGCGGCGTCCATGAATTCGGGACCGACAATGTCGTTGCGGATGGTCTCGTTCGGCCCGGCCAGGCTTGCGACCTCGGCGACAAGATCGATACGGCAGGAGGTCCGGTCGGCGCTGTCATAGCGGAGCATGCCGTGAAACCGCGTGAACCGGCCGTCGATCGGCACCAGCCCCAGGCCGTAGACGCGGATGCCGACCTGCGTCGCCGGCGGCGCAAGACCGATCTGCTCCGCCCCGGCACAGGAGGCGGACGCCAGGAACAGCATCAGGCACGGGAGAAGGGCGGACCAGCGCATCCATCAACCCCGGCGGCGTACAGTGGCGGAATGCCTGGATGTGCTGCCG
>DATNEJ010000534.1:0-11735 GCA_035606775.1 Acetobacteraceae bacterium
AGCGCCGCGCGGCGATAGGCGTTGCGCCGGTATCGCCGAACGCCGTCCGCGAGCAGCAACAGGACGATGGCGAGCAAACAAGCCGCGACGACCCACCAGCCGAACTGAAGCGGCCACCACGCGATCGGCGCCGGCAAGGCGAGATCGTGCAGATTCGCGAGGTCGCCGGGATCGGAAGTCATGCCGCCGTGGTCCGATGCAGCGCCGAGCGGATCTGCGCCGCCACGTCGGCGTCGGTTCGCACAGTGAGGATCGGAATCGCACGATGCCGGCCAAAACTATGCGCAATCGCCTGCCGCGCAGCGAAGTCCGACCCGTACGCTCGCCTGAGTCGCGCCGAACCCGTTTCGACGGCCAGCCTGGCAGCGCCCTCTGCCACCACCACACGCCCAAGCGTGGGAAGTTCTGCCTCGAGCGGGTCGTGGATCAGCACGCCGATCACGTCGTTATGTGCGCAAAGTCCGCTGATGAGCTGTGCCGTGGTGGCATCCGCACCGAAATTGTCGGAGATCACCACGATCAGCCAGTCATGTGGCGCGAGGTGCGCCGCCTCGGCGATGGCGCGGTTCAGCATCGCCGGATCCGGTGGTGCGGCGTCGGATGAAAGGCGGTTGTTCAGGCGCACGATTTCGCTCAGCACACGATGCACGGTGGCGACGCGGCGAGAGGGGCGCACGACAATGCGCTCCTTGTCGTCGAAGACGAGCGCGGCGATGCGATCGCCTGCCTTGATCACCCGCCATGCTGCCAGCGCCGCGGCCTCCGCGGCGACCACCGCCTTGGTGGCACGCTGGCTGCCGAAGAACATGGTGATGCGCTGATCGACGATCAGCAGTGTCACCCGGTCGCGCTCCTCGGCGTAGATCCGCACCTGTGGGGCGCGCAGCCGAGCGGTGGCCAGCCAGTCAATCGCGCGAATATCGTCGCCGTCCTGATAGCGGCGGAGCTCTGCGAAATCGAGGCCGCGTCCGCGCAGGCGCGAGCCATGCCGTCCCGCCAGTGCGCCGCCGCGCGGCTGGTGCGGCAGAAGGCTGAAGCCTCGCGCATGATCGCGCAGCCGCATCAACTCATCGAGGCTGACATAGGCGCGTGCGGCGGAGCCTCGGTCGGTGCGCACCATGGCTACACCGCAACTGCGACCTGGCGCAGAAGCTCCTCGATCACCGCATCCGCGTGCACGCCATCGGCGGTCGCGTCATAGCTGAGCGTGATGCGGTGCCGCAGGCATTCCGGCGCAACCGCCCGCACATCCTCCGGGGTCACGTAGTCGCGGCCCGCCAGCCACGCATAGGCCCGCGCGCAGGTATCGAGCGCGAGCGTGCCGCGCGGGCTGGCACCAAGCGCGATCCAGCGTCCGAGCTTGTCGCCGAACCGGTTCGGTTGGCGGGTCGCCTCGATCAGCGCAACGATGTACGTCTCGATCGTTTCCGCCGGCGCAATGCGTGCGATCTCCGCCCGTGCCGCGAACACCTGTGCCTGTGCTATGGGCGCCGCCGGTGCGTCGGCATTGCCGGCCCGTTCGCCGCGGACAAGCCGCATGACGGCGAGCTCCTCCGTCGTATTCGGGTAGCCCACGCGCACATGCATCAGGAACCGGTCCATCTGCGCCTCCGGCAGAGGATAGGTGCCTTCCTGTTCGATCGGGTTCTGCGTTGCGAGGACCATGAACAAGTCGGGCAGCTTGTGACGCTTGCCGGCGGCGGTGACCTGCCGCTCCTCCATGGCCTCGAGCAGGGCTGACTGAACCTTGGCGGGCGCACGGTTGATCTCGTCGCCAAGGATGAGATTGCCGAACACCGGTCCGGGACGGAATTCGAACGAACCGCCTTTGGGCGTGTCGCGGTAGATCTCGCCGCCCGTTACATCGGAGGGCAGCAGGTCAGGTGTGAACTGGATGCGGCTGAATTGCGATTCGATGCACTGCGACAGGCTCTTGACCGCGCGCGTCTTGGCAAGCCCGGGAAGTCCCTCGATCAGCACGTGGCCATCGGCCAGAAGCGCCACGATCAGCCGCTCGATCATGCGTTCCTGTCCGACCACCGACCGACCGACACGGTCGCGCAACACGATCATCGAGTCGCGCGCCGTAGAAGGGGAAGCTGCGTCGTTCATTGCGTGCCGGCGGCCGAGAGACTGGCCGATGTAAGGGGGCCAGGTCGGACGGTCATTGCGTCGTGCTCCCGACCGATCCCGTCAGCATTTGCAAATACTGATCGACATTAAAAGATGCCGGGCGCTGGCGCGGTGGGTATTCCTTGAAAGTACCCAAGAATTGGGCAGTCGCATTTTGAGCCTCCTGAATGAGGAAGGCATTCTGGATCAACCAGTGATAGTAGTTATTCGAGTCCGTCGGAGCGCGCTCGAACGGATCCATTTTGAGGTCGATGATGAGCGGAATGCGGAGGTGGACGAAAGGCTCCATCCAGACCGCGAATTGATGTGCCCGCTGCACCTCGAAATTGGCCTTCCATCGCCCGTAACGGGCTGCGACCAGTTCGCCGTCGTCGTCGAAGTAGAAGAACTCTTTCCGTGGCGAATCATTCGCCTGGCCGGTCAGCAGCGGTAGCTGATCGTAGCCATCGAGATGCACCTTGAACGTCTTGCTGCCCGCCTGATAACCGCGCAACAGCTTCTCTTTGACATCCGGCGCCCCCGCCGCCGCGAGCAATGTTGGCATCCAGTCATTCGCTCCGACGATGCCGTTGATGACCCGGCCGGCTGGAATGTGCCCCGGCCAGCGGATGGCGCAGGGAACCCGAAATGCACCCTCCCAGTTGGTGTCCTTTTCGCTGCGATAGGGTGTATTTGCGCCGTCCGGCCATTCGTTGAAGTGCGGGCCGTTGTCGGTGGAATAGACCACGATCGTGTCGTTCGCGATGCCGAGATCGTCGAGCTTCTTCAGGATCTGACCAATTTGGTCATCGTGCTGCAACATGCCGTCGGCATAGAAATTGAGGCCGCTTTTGCCCTGGTAGCTAGGCGGGACGTGCGTGAAGACATGCATCCGCGTCGCATTGTGCCAGACAAAGAAGGGTTTGCCCGCGCGGTGCTGACGCTCGATGAAATCCATCGTCGCGGCGGTGGTCTCGTCGTCAATCGTCTCCATCCGCTTTCGGGTGAGAGGGCCGGTATCTTCGATACGGCCGTCGGCATAGCTGTGAATGACGCCACGCGGCCCGTAGCGGCGGCGGTAGGCGGGATCCTTCGGATAGTTGGGCCGCTCCGGCTCCTCCTCCGCGTTGAGATGGTACAGGTTCCCGAAGAACTCATCGAAGCCGTGATTGGTTGGCAGAAACTCATCCTTGTCGCCGAGGTGGTTCTTGCCGAACTGACCGGTGGCGTAGCCAAGCGGTTTCAGGAGTTCCGCGATCGTCGGGTCTTCGGCCCGCAACCCGATGTCGGCGCCGGGGATGCCTACCTTTGTCAACCCGGTGCGCACTGGTGACTGCCCGGTAATGAAAGCCGCGCGGCCCGCGGTGCAGGATTGCTCACCATAGTAGTCAGTGAAGGTTGCGCCTTCGGCGTGGATGCGGTCGATATTGGGCGTACGGTAGCCCATGCCGCCACGGTTGTTGAAACTGATGTTCCAAAGGCCGATGTCGTCACCAAAGATGACGAGAATATTCGGTTTGGCGGAACCTCCACCCTGCGCTGCGGGTGCAGACCGTGGTGCCGCCGAGGTCTGTGCCTGCGCAGATCGCATGAGCGTGCCGGATGCAACCACGGAACTGCCCCCCAGCAGCAGGGCGCGTCTGTCCAACCGTTCGCCTCGTTCATTGTCTTCAGGCATTGTATCCCCTTATCCGTTTGCCATTATGACCTGCAATCCACCGGCGACGCATGCCGTCCCATGACCGACGGCCTGGACAAGGTCCGAGTGCTTGAGGGAGATCATCTATTCTTCGCGGCACGAGATGGCGTGGCATGTTTGGCCAGGAGAAGATGAAAGTCGCCTCACGAAATGCGGAGCGAATCAGCCGATCGTTCCGGAATATGACCGTTTACGTCGAACAACGACACGTGCAGCATGAGAAACCACCAGCGTATATAGTGTGATCGGAGTGTTCCGACTGAAAATGCCTTCCGGTCCGCGCATTCGCCCAAAGTCGGGAGGGATGGAGCGATACTCGGAATGTTGGATGTCAGGCAGCGATCAAAGAATACCGAGCTGACTCTGCATTGGCGCGGTATCCACGCTGGCCACCTCATGTGACAGGTCGTGAATGGAATGCGCTCAGTCCGGCAGTGGTTCGTGCACCGGCCGCGCACTGCGGTTTTGTTCCGCCCGGCCATGGAGGTGGATGAGCAAAGCCTGAAGTTCCTGAATCGTAAACGGCTTCCGCAGCAGCCCGGAAAGCTGGCTTGCCTGCGCATCCGATTCCGCCAGCTCGGCATAGCCGGTCACCAGCGCAATGGGTGCGGCAATACCACGCTCCCGCAACAGGCGGGCGAGCTGCAGCCCGTTCATTTCAGGCATGGCATAGTCAATCAGGATAATCGCAGGCGGTCGCGGTACCTCATCCAGCAGCGCAAGCGCCTCTATGCCGCCTGCTGCCTGGATCACCTCGCAGCCAAGGTCTCTCACCAGCTCCACAGTCACTTGCCGGACAGCGTGATCGTCATCCACGACCATGACGAGGTCCGCCGGCAATGCCCGTCGCGGCGATGCGTGGTTATTCGTTCCTGTCGCCGGATCCCAGCCTTCGTCTTCGACGGCGCGCGGCAGCACGATCGATACCTCGGTACCGACCCCGGGCGAACTCTCGATCCGCACGGTGCCGCCTGACTGTTTCGCCATGCCGTAGACCTGGCTCAAACCCAGGCCTGATCCCCGCGGACCTTTCGTTGTGAAAAACGGTTCGAATGCGCGCTGCCTGATCTCCGGATCCATGCCCGTTCCGGTATCGCGGACGCTGATGCGCACATACGGTCCCGGCGGCAGGTCGTCCTCATGGTCGGTGATTTCCAGGACCTCATTGAACGTGGTGATGGTCAGTTGCCCGCCATCCTCCATCGCATCGCGCGCATTGAGGCAGAGATTCAGGATCGCGGCCTCGACCTGGCTCGGATCGACCAGGGCCGGCCAAAGGTCCTCGCTGAGTTGCGATACGACCCGCACGCGGCGCCCCAAAGTACTGGTGGCCAATGTAATCAGCTCACCCACCAGCCGGTTGATATCCGTCGGTCTGGTTTCCAGACGCTGGCGTCGCGAAAATGCCAGCAGGCGCGACGTGAGTTGTCCGCCGCGCTGCACCGCGCCTGTGGCACGCTCAATAAGGCGCGCCATACGGTCTATGTCGGCATCCGTCCAGTCGCGCGGATCGCTCGCCATGCGGCGTTCCATCAGTTCCAGGTTCCCCAGAACGGTCGCCAGCATATTGTTATAGTCATGGGCGATGCCGCCCGCGAGCTGGCCAACCGCCTGGAGCTTCTGCGCCTGATGCAGTGCCGCTTCGGTCTTTTCGCGGCCGTTGATCTCCACCTGCAGCCGGTTGTTGCTTTCCGACAGTTCGCGGGTGCGTTCGGCAACCTGCGCTTCCAGGAACTGGGCCTGCAGGCGCCTTTCAAGGTCACGCGCCTGCAGGCCCGCGGCCATGGCGTTGAATGACTGCGCCAGCGCGGCGAATTCGGAGCCGGCATCGTTTGGTGTCGCGCGCGCGGTCAGGTCGCCATCCCGCCACCGCCGCGCGGCGTGCAGCAGGGCTTCCGTCGGCTGATAGATGAAGCGCCGGCCGGCAAGCCATGCCAGCAACAGCGCAACAAGGGCCGCCCATCCGATCACCAGCAGATTGCGGAACGTGGCGCTGTCCAGATCGGTGGTCAGATGGCGCAGGGACAGCGACACAATGATCGCGAGACCCTCCGGCGGGAGGCCGATGGGGACAACAGCCGTGACTGTCGGCGTTCCGCCCTCATCATGGACGCCGGTGATCATCGAAGCCGGTTCCGCGATCAGCTTTCGCTGTCTCTCGCTGATCGACCTGCCCGTCTCCTGCTCCCCTCGCGGGAGACCCGTCACCACAGTGCCGTCCCGGTCCGTGACAATGATCGTTGCATCCGCGTCGCGGTCGGCGTGCAGGGTTTGCGCTTCACCCAAATGCGATGCCAGCCAGTGCGTGTCCAGCGCCGCAACCAGCAGGTTCGGTCGCTCGGCTTCATTGTCGGCGTTCGGCATCGGGGCGGCAATCGGCAGGAACGTGCCGTCGATGTCCGGTGCCGTCGACAGCCTGCCGACCCGGTGTGCCGGTGGAGCGCCGGTGCCGTCGAGCCAGGCTGGCCGTTTCCCTGACTGGCCGAGCAGCGAGCGGAGCGAGGCACACATCAGGCTGCCGGAGGAGTCTGTTATCGCAAGGAAACGATAAGGCGGAAGGCTGCGCTGTATTGCGCGGAGGCGCTCGTTACAGGCGGCGCCACCGGAATGAATTTCCGGGAATTGCGCCGCGACGGAGGCAAGTTGTGAGACAGCGGCGACGATACTGACGAAGTCGTCGTTGACCAGCTCCGCTTGGCGCAGCGCCAGAAGACCCATTTGTGCTTGCCGCTGTGCGTGCAGGTTGACCTGTGAATACACCTGCGCGGCCAGGATCGGCAGCAGGCAGCCAAGAATCAGAAGCAGGAGGCGCCTGGATAGCTTCATCGATCCTTACCCGTCCCCGTGGCAGACTGGGCAGGCCGGCATCAAGTTCGCGTTGTCATTTGTTGCGAGCGTCATGATCTGAATTGCGCGCCTCGATGCGCCGAAGGGCCATGCGAATGATGTGCTGCTTCCGCACCGGTCGGAAGAGAGAACACGGGTTCATGCGGTGGCGCGAGCGAATTTCGGCCATCAGCAGGTTCACGATTGTGCGATCTTCGGTCAATCACTGTCATATTCAAGCCGGATCTGACACGCAAGGTCGATCCACCGTGAACAGGGTCCATGGGGATCGGCGTCAAAAGGACTTTTGTCCTTGGTTGCAGCAGGCGGGTGGCGTCAACTTTATCCACCGCTAATGGTTGCATATAATTCCAAGATGGCAATTATGTCGCGCGCCTTCGCGGCGTCAGAGCGCTGCTGTTGATCCCACCGCTGGGGGTTAAGGCAGCGGCCGCGTGTGTCTGTGTATCGCTGACAGCCTGCGTGCGGTTCGGGCTTGGCCTCGCGCTGGGATCAGCGTCGGCGCAAACCGGCGCGGCCTCCTCCCGGCATCACCAGAAAGCCGTTACGAGACGAATACGGAACAAATGGGCGCCACCCAGTCTCCGGCAACAACCTGCAACGGAGCCATGGCCACCCGACTCAGTGAAATGGCACGGTGACGCTCAGGCCCGGGGTTTGGATCGCCTTTCTGTCCTCGTCGGACTGGTATTTGGACCCGGGGGCGAAGCCCTGGCTCGTATCGTGGTCATTCATACGATAGAATTCCACGTTCAGGCGTGTTTGCTCGCCTTGAGGTTTCACCGGCGCCCGTGCGTCGCGGTCGGGGATTGGCGCGGCTTCATCCGACGGAGGATGCCTGGGCGGCACCGGTGGGACCGGGAGAGTCGTGCGAGCCACAACGATGCGGTTGGGAGCCGGTGTGGCCTTATCCGGCTGCAAGTGCCTGGGCGGCACCGGTGGGATCGGCGGAACCGTGCGCGCCACAGCGACCCCGTTCCAACAGAGCAGGATCGCCGCGAGCAGGCGCTTCACGCGCCGTCGGTTCCCGCCAGGTCCGGCGGCATGGCTGGCGGCCGGTGAACGCCCCGGCGGTCATGCGGGGGATTGCCCGCGGGCGCGCCCAAGTGCTGTTCGCCGCGTTTATGCCAGGCCTGTAGCGCCCAGGTGACCGAGGGAAAGGCGATCTCGTCCCAGGGGATCGCGTCCCAGGAGAACAGCTTCACTTCCCGGCTTTCCGGCCCGGGGGCGAAATGCGGCGGCCTACCCCGTGGAAAGCGCGCGCGGAAGATCACCTGTACCTGGCCGATCCGGGCAATGCTGAAGACGCCAAGGATCCCGTCGATCTCGATCTCTGCCTCGGCTTCCTCAAGCGCCTCCCGCGCCGCGCCTTCTTCTAGCGTTTCGTTGAGTTCCATGTAGCCTGCCGGCAACGTCCAGAAGCCCGACCGCGGTTCGATGGCGCGCCTGCAAAGCAGGACCTGGCCTTCGCACACGACGACGGAACCGACAACAACCTTGGGATTTTCGTAGGCGATATGGCCGCAATCGGCACAGATCATGCGCTCGCGGTTGTCGCCTTCCGGGATTGCCTTGGTAAACGTCGGCATGCCGGCAAGGTGACGATTTCGGCGCCCTGGATCAAGGGCGATACAACTCCGTTTCGGTCAGGCCGAAAGGTCCAGCAGCGAGCCGCGCGGCAAGGTGCGTGGGGGTATGCCTCCGGCTGGTCCCGCCTTCGTCGGGTCGGGTGACGTTTCGGTGCCGGATGAAGCGGATGACACTGCGGCCGGGACGCGCACACGTACAGGCAGGATATGTTTGGCAGACGAGACGCCCGCCAAGGAGGTGGCGTGTGATGCCGGGGACAACATGTGCTGGATCGTAAGACGGATTGATTGACCGCAGGTTAACGGCGCCGCTCAAACCGGCTCATTTTGCAGCATGCCACGCAGTGCGGCGGCAGCCTTGGCCATCTCCACCTCGACCGCGCCGACTTCAACCTTGCCGTTGATCGCGGGATCCCCGTTGCGTGTTGCGGCCATGATGGTGCGCAATCGGGCTTCCAGAGCGACCATGCCGTAACCGGCGGCCATTCCGACCATTGCGTGTGCCTGCGCCGCGATCGCACCACCCGCCCCATTCAGCAGGGCTCGGCGCAGGGCAGGCAGCCGGTGATCGAGATCGACCAGGCATTCCTCGACCAGCGCCGCGAAAGTGTCCGGTGCAAGATTGCTGCGCAGTTCGGCGATGCGCTGGCCGGACAGAACGGGCTCCCGTTCGACTTCATCGGCGGCAGGTGGTGCGACAGGCTCCGCCGGGACGTTCGCCGGGTGACCGGCCCAGGCATGACGCGCCAGGGATTGGAGCAGATCCGCGAGGGCCACCGGCTTTCCCAGAATGCCGTCCATGCCTGCTTCGCGAAACAACGTCTCATCGCTTGCCGATACATTGGCGGTCAGTGCAACGATCGGCACCCGGCTCGCCGCCCCGCGCAGCGCGCGGATACGCTGCGTGGCTTCCGGGCCACTCATCCCGGGCATGAAGATGTCCATGAAAGCGATATCGTAGGGATGGGTCCGTATGGCGCGGACCGCGTCTTCGCCCTTGCCGACGATATCGACCAGGTGACCTTCGCGGCGCAGCAGGGTCGCGGTCACCACCTGGTTCGCGGCGATATCCTCGACCAGCAGGATGCGTGTGCGGGGAATGTTGCGCCGGGGGATGTGACTCGGCCGGACGGTGACAGGAAGCGGGGCAGGGGTCTGCGTGATGCCGGCCGGGACGATGGACGGCGGCAAGGTGATCCAGAATGAATTGCCCTCTGTCCCGTCTTCCGACACCCAGGACTCGCAGCCGATCTCGCCGCCCATCAGACCGATAAGCTGGCGGCAGATAGCCAGGCCCAGCCCGGTTCCACCGGTCGATTCCGTCCCTGGCCGCTCAAGCCGGGAAAACGGCTGAAAAAGCCGCGCGCGATCCTCCGCTTGGATGACCGGTCCTGTGTCTCTCACCACGAGGCGCAGCGCCCAGTTCGGCGAATCGCCCGGCGAGGCGATCAGCGCCACGTTGCCCGGCGCCGCGAATTTGGCTGCGTTCGACAGCAGGTTGAGCAAGATCTGACGCAGCCGGCCGGGATCGGTCCAGCATTCGGCCGGCACGCCGTCCGCGATGATTGCGTGCATCCGGATGCCGCGTTCAGCCGCCTGCGAGCGGAACATCTCGACGGCGCCTTCCAGCAATGGCCGCAGCGAGAACAGGCTGGGGCGAAGTGTGAGATCGCCGGCCTCCATATGCGACATTTCCAGGATGTCGTTGATCAGGCCCGACAGTGCGTCGCCGGACTGACGCGCCATATCGACCAGTGACCGCTGCGCCGGCGCCATGACCATGTCGGCGAGCAGCCGGATCGTGTTCAGCAGCGCGTTCAGCGGCGTGCGAATCTCATGGCTCACGATGGCGACGAAGCGCGATTTGGCCTGGTTTGCCGCTTCTGCCTGGGCGCGGGCCTCCTTCAGGTCCGCCTCGGCGCGCTTATGGTCGGTCACGTCGGAATAGAGCGTGACAAACCCCCCGTCCGGCAGGCGGTTGCGGCGCAATTCCAGCGAACGGCCGTCGGGTCGTTCCCGTTGGGTAACGCCGAAGCGGTTGGTGCGCAGCGCGGCCATGCGGCGCTGCACCTCCGCCTCCACCGCCTGGTCCGTCGCCAACGCCCCGAACTGGCCATTCCTGGCCTGCATCCGCAGGATCTCTTCCATCGGCAGTCCGACGCGCAGCGACTCCGCGGGAATCCCGGCGATTTCCGGAAAGCGGGCATTCCACTCGACCAGGCAAAAATGGGCACTCACCATGGCCACGCCGTCCGTCATCCCGGCGAGCGTCGCTTCAAGCTGCTCGGTCTTTGCATCCGCGTGCGCGCGGGCGACCTGAAGCTGGGCGTTGGCTGCGGCAAGCACCGCGCCCTCTTCCGCCAGCGCAAGCTCACGCCGGCGCACCTGCCTGCCGTGGCGTATCAGGGTGACAGCCATGCCGGCCAGCAGAAGAGTGGCAAACCCGGCAAACGCGTCGATCTCCAGGCGCTGCCGCATGGCTGGTGCCATCACGACCTGTTCGCTCGCCGCGACAACCACCGCCAGGTCTCGCCCGGGCAGACGGCGATAAGCATGGATCCGCCGGATCGCGTCCAGGGCGGATTGTCCGGTCCACAGGCCGTTCGAACCCTTGCCGATCGCGGTGAACATCGGCGTACCGGTGATGCTGGCGTCCGGCTGGATGGCGGAGGGGCCCAGAGCGGCCCGCAGCTTGCCGTCTGCCAGGCCGATGACGGCGACCAGCGTATTGGGGTCCAGGTGCAGGCCGCCCGCCATGTCCGTGATTGCCGACGTCCGATAATCGGTGACAATGGCCCCCGCGAACGAGCCGTCCGCCAGTCTCAGCGGGCGGGCGACGTCCATGTGCCATTGGCGCATGACCGGATCTATCGTCGTCGCGCCGATGAACAGGCGATCCTCGCCCGGTTCGCGTTCGGCCAATGCGCGGAAGAACGCCGCATCGGCCAGATTTTGGCCGGTCGCCTCGGGCACCGACGACTGCCGGACGATCCCGTCCCGATCGACAAGCAGCATGTCGCGGCTGAGACCGGCCAGGGCGACGGCCTGCCGGCGCGCCGTCTCAAGGTCGAAATGCTGCGGATCGGCCTGCCATCGGTCAGCCAGGACCCGCAACGTCTGGTCCAGCACGAGGATCTGGCGGTTGATCTGTTCGGCAATCACCAGGGCCTGATCGACAACATGGGCGGAGGCCCGCGCCGAGGCATCGCGCCACTCGCTGCGGCCGACCTGGACAGCCGCCAGCCAGGTCAGGGCAATCGCGCAAACCATCGCCAAGAGGATGGCCAGACCACCCAGCACGTACCTGTCAGGCTTGACTCTCATTTGTGCATATCAAGAGCGGCTGAAATCCGACCAGGTCCTGGTCGCCGGGACGCCAAGCGGGCCAGGAACGGTTCGTAGCCTTATTATCCTGACGAATTCAACACTGTTCCGCTGCCCGGATCAGTCGGCGCAGCAATGGAGGGACCCGCGGAAAAAGCCATCAA
>DATNEJ010000536.1:0-4489 GCA_035606775.1 Acetobacteraceae bacterium
GCGCCTTGAGGCGGGCGAAGCCCTGCTGCGCGGCAGCCGCCGTTGCGCGGCCGGCCATTCCTTCCTAGCGTCCTGGCCAACGCTCCAGGAACGGCCAACGGACAGGAAACGCATGACTGACGACAGCCCACCACTGCGGTCCGCGACCGCCGGACGCGCGCCGCGCAAACCGGCCTCTGCCGGGTGGGAGCCGGAGCTGCAGGAACTGCGGCACCGTCAGGCGCTGGCCCGCGAGCTGGGCGGCAAGGAGCGGGTGGCGCGTCAGCACCAGGGCGGCCGGCTGACGGTGCGGGAACGTATCGACAAAATGCTCGATCCCGGCACCTTCAAGGAGATCGGCAGCATCGCCGGCAAAGCGACCTACGACGCGAAGGGCAACATCACCGCCTTTACGCCCGGCAACTGCGTGTTCGGCCGCGGCCTCGTGGACGGCAGGCCGGTCGTCATTGCCGGCGACGATTTCACCCTGCGCGGCGGTTCGGCGGATGCCTCGATCAAGGGCAAGCCGAAAATGTCGGAGGAGATCGCCACCCAGTTCCGCATGCCGATCATCCGCCTGATCGAAGGCTCCGGCGGCGGCGGCTCGGTGAAGACGATCGAGACCACCGGACGCGCGAACCTGCCGGGCGGTCTGACGGAGACCACGTCTTTCGATCTGGTCGCGAACCAGATGGCGCAGGTGCCGGTTGTCGGCCTCGGCCTTGGGTCGGTTGCCGGGCTCGGCGCCGCACGCCTTGTCGCCGCGCACTACTCGGTGATGGTGAAGGAGATCGCCGCGGTCTTCGTCGCCGGCCCCCCCGTCGTCGAGCGGCTCGGCGAGCCGCGCACCAAGCAGGAACTTGGCGGCTGGGAAATCCAACTCGGCTGCGGCGGCGTGGATCACGCGGTCGATACCGAGGAACAGGCCTTCGATGCCGCCCGCCGCTTCCTGTCCTACCTGCCCAGCTCGATCCATGACGTGCCGCCGCGGGTGCGTGGATGGGACGATCCCGGGCGGCGGGAGGAATCGCTGATCACGGCGGTGCCCAAGGTGAAGAAGCAGGCGTACCACATGCGCCGGATCATCGAGGCGGTGGTCGACAAGAGCAGCTTCTTCGAGATGGGCAAGATGTTCGGCCGGTCGATCATCACCGGCTTCGCCCGCCTCGACGGCTGGCCGGTCGCCGTCATGGCCGGCGATCCGCTGTTCGACGGCGGCGCCTGGACGGCCGACGCCTGCAACAAGATCATCCGCTTCGTCGATATGGCGCAGACCTTCCACCTGCCGGTCGTGCATCTGGTCGATTGCCCTGGCTTCCAGGTCGGACTGAAGGCCGAAAGCACGGCGGTGATCCGCTGGGGCGTGCGCGCCCTGTCGGCGATCAACCAGACGACGGTGCCGTGGTGCAGTATCCTGGTGCGCAACTGCTACGGCGTCGGCGGCCTGGGCCACCAGCCGGTCGGGCATCTCTGCCTGCGCTACGCCTGGCCGTCGGCAAGTTGGGGCTCCCTGCCGCTGGAAGGCGGGATCGAAGCCGCCTACCGGGCGGAGATCGACGCCGCGCCCGATCCGGCAGCGAAACTGGAAGAGATCGAGGAACGGCTGAACCGCCTCCGTTCGCCATATCGCACTGCGGAATCGTTTTGGGTTGACGAAATCATTGACCCGCGCGACACCCGCCGCCTGCTGTGCGACTTCGCGAATCTGGCCGCGCCGCTGCGTACGCCCGGCCCGTCCAGCTTCGGCATGCGCCCATGAATTCAAAGCGTTGGGGGCTAGCTTGCTGGTTTGCAGGCGGGCGCATAGGTTACTGACGAAGACGGGGGTTCGAAGGGTTTCGGCGCAATCGGTCTCGAAGGTCCAGGGTCAACTGGCCAGCCGGCGCCGGAGGAGAGGAGTTCAAGTTGCAGCCTACCGACATCCGGGACCCCGACTACTTCCATAAGGTCGTCGATTGCCAATGGGCCTGTCCCGCCCATACGCCCGTCCCCGAATACATTCGACTGATCGCGGCGGGGCGCTATGCCGACGCGTTCATGATCAACTGGAAATCGAACGTTTTCCCGGGGATTCTGGGCCGCACCTGCGACCGGCCGTGCGAGCCGGCCTGCCGCCGTGGCCGGGTGGAGGAAGAGCCGGTTGCGATCTGCCGTCTGAAGCGCGTTGCGGCGGACTACAAGGGCGACATCCGCGACCGCCTGCCGCCGAAGCCGACATCGCGCAACGGCAAAAAGATCGCGCTCATCGGCGCCGGCCCCGCATCCCTGACGGTCGCCCGGGATCTCGCCCCGATGGGCTACCATCTGGTGATCTACGACAGCGACCCGCGCGCAGGCGGCATGATCCGCAGCCAGATTCCCAAATTCCGCCTCCCCGAAGAAGTGATCGACGAGGAAGTCGGCTACATCACCGATCTTGGGCTGGACATGCGCCTCGGGCAGCGCATCGACAGTCTCAAGGCACTGCTGGATCAGGACTACGACGCGATCTTTGTCGGCTCCGGCGCCCCGCGCGGGCGTGATCTGCCGATCCCTGGCCGCCAGGAGGCTGCCGCCAACATCCATATCGGCATCGACTGGCTGTCCTCCGTCTCCTTCGGCCACATCAGCAAGATCGGCCGTCGCGTCATCGTGCTCGGCGGCGGCAACACGGCGATGGATTGCTGCCGTTCCTCCCGCCGGCTGGGCGGGGAGGACGTGAAGGTGATCGTCCGCTCCGGGTTCGAGGAGATGAAGGCGTCCCCGTGGGAAAAGGAGGACGCGATCCATGAAGATATCCCGATCCTGAACTTCCTGGTGCCGAAGGAGTTCAAGCACCACAACGGCAAGTTGCACGGGATGACGTTCGAGAAAGTGAAGGCCGAATACGACGCACGCGGCCGGCGCAGCCTGGTGCCGACCGGCGATCCCGAACAGTTCATCGAATGCGACGACGTGCTGGTCGCGGTCGGGCAGGAGAACGCCTTTCCGTGGATCGAGCGTGACATCGGCCTGCAATTCGACAAATGGAACATGCCGGTGGTCGATGAGACCACCTTCCAGTCCACCAATCCGCGCGTGTTCTTCGGCGGTGACGCCGCGTTCGGGCCAAAGAACATCATCTGGGCGGTGGCGCACGGGCATCAGGCGGCGATTTCCATCCATCAGCTTTGCCAGGGCGTGGACGTGCAGGACCGTCCGCCGCCGATGGTGACGCTCGCCAGCCAGAAGATGGGCATCCATGAGTGGAGCTACGACAACGACGTCTCGCTCGACCTGCGCTACAAGGTGCCGCACCGGGAAAAGCTGATCGCCCTCAAGGACATCAAGGCCGAGGTCGAGCTCGGCTTCGACGACAAGCTGGCCTTTGCGGAAGCACAGCGCTGCCTCAACTGTGATGTGCAGACCGTCTTCACCGACAGCCTTTGCATTGAATGCGACGCCTGCGTTGATATCTGCCCGGTGGATTGCATCAGCTTCACCGGGAACGGTGAGGAGGCCGAGTTGCGCACCCGGCTGAGCGCGCCGGCGCACAACACCGGCCAGGCGCTTTACGTGTCCGGCGCTTTGAAGACCGGCCGGGTAATGGCGAAGGACGAGGATGTCTGCCTTCACTGCGGGCTGTGCGCCGAACGCTGCCCGACCGGCGCGTGGGATATGCAACGGTTCCTGATCGACGTGGCACAGGCGGAGCACGCATGCTGCAGCAAGTAGACCGTGTGGAAGGTCTCCAGCGGGTCAACGACTTTGTCGTCAAATTCGCCAATGTGAACGGGTCCGGATCGGCCAGCGCCAATGCGCTGTTCGCCAAATCCGTCCTGCGCATGGGCATCGCGGCGACGCCCCGCAATATCTTCCCATCCAACATCCAGGGCCTGCCGACCTGGTATGAGGTGCGAATCTCCGACGAGGGCCATCTGGCCGCGCGTGGCGGCGGCGTCGATCTGATGGTCGCGATGAACCCGCAGACCTGGGATCAGGATGTCGGGTCGATCACGGCCGGCGGCTACCTGTTCTACGACAACACCAAGCCGATGCCGGAATCGAAGTTCCGCAAGGACATCGTGGTGATCGGCGTGCCGCTGACCGAGATCACCAACGCGGCCTACACGGA
This sequence comes from Acetobacteraceae bacterium, assembly GCA_035606775.1. Taxonomy (GTDB): domain Bacteria; phylum Pseudomonadota; class Alphaproteobacteria; order Acetobacterales; family Acetobacteraceae; genus Rhodopila. The sequence continues at coordinate 4,073 of DATNEJ010000536.1, forward strand.
CCCGCGCCAGCGGCAGTTGTTCAAGAACATCGTCGGCCTCGGCGCGCTGTCCGCCCTGCTGGACATGGACGCGGCGGCGATCGAGCAATTGCTGGCCGAACAGTTCAAGGGCCGGGAAAAGCTGATCACCGCCAACATCCACGCGCTGCACATGGGCCGCGACTGGGTGAAGCAGAACATGGAATGCCCGATCGGCCTGACCTTGCGGCGCGCTGATGCCGTCGGCGATCGCATCTTCATCGACGGCAACAGCGCCGCGGCACTGGGCGCCATCTACGGCGGCGCCACGGTCTGCGCCTGGTACCCCATCACGCCGTCATCGTCGCTGGCCGAGGCGTTCACCCGCTACTGCAACCGCATGCGCGTGGACAAGGAGACGAAGCAGAACAAGTTCGCCATTGTGCAGGCGGAAGACGA